>JADGFE010000191.1 GCA_016744085.1 Kiritimatiellales bacterium
CCTTCTGTGTAGTGTCGTTTTCGTCGACAACACATTACAGATAAGTTGCTCGGTGTGTTAATCATTCATTTACCCACTGATTTGGCGGAAGACCCTTAAAAGGAATTCGAATGACTCTAACGAACCACGGGAAAGTGCCGATGTATAAAATGAAACCCAAGAAGGGATTTCTTGTTGCTGCCCTAATTGTTTTGGGATTGGAACTGTTGTTTTTCTACGAGGGCCGGCGAGATATCCGAGGATATTCCTGCACACGAACGCGCTAATTTCATTCTGGCAATCAGCGTAGTGATTTCCGGTTTACTCTTTATCGTTTCAACCGGCCGGATGTGGTTTAAACATCTTTGGCACGACCGATATAAATAGAGGTTTGTAGTTCCGCCTTTAGGCGGCCTCTGCTGATTAGCCACCTAAAGGCGGGACTGCATACTTTTCTCTTCCCTGATACGAATCGTCCGGTATTCAATGTTCGACCGCTCCGCCTGCAGGCAGATCGCACCTTCAGAAACCGGAGAGTTTCAGCGTTTGTTTGAGCTGTTTGAATTGTCCTTTGCCCTCGTTACCCAGGAAAGGCCGCGTTCGTCCAATTCATGGAGATGCTTGAAGTCAACACAGGCTTTATCGAAGACCACAATTTTTCCCTCTTTCAAGGGGACGCACAGTTCGCGGGCGCGTCGCATACATCCGCCAGCGAAATACAGTGGCCCAGCTGGGCGAATAAGAGGCTGCCTATAACATGGCTTCATGCGGAAAAGGTTCGCGCCCTCTTTTCATCCTCAAGCTCTCGGGCGATTCGGGAAACGGCATGCGACGGAATGTACTTACAAAGCTGCGCAAGGACACAGGTTGTCCTCCTGGCTGGGTTTTTGTTTTGTTTTTTCATACGCCGATTCTGAGTGGAATCGGCGGCCGGCTGCTACAACTTTTTCGAAATTCTATGGGATGAATGTGATTTTAAATGGATTCACTTGAGTCCATTGCGAGATTCCAACCTTGCGCGGCATGTAAGATTTCCTGCCCGTAAAACTCCACCAGTTCCGCCGACAAAGCATGCAGTGGACTGTTATGTTGTCCTACAATGGACATGAAGATTTACTCACGCAATAACCTAAGACAGACCTGTACTCGACACCAAGACCCCTTCACGGGATGCGCTCTAGAAGCTGTATTTAACCCCAAGCATGGCCTGAAGATCTTTCATCTCTATATCATAAATCTCGCCATCATCTTTATCGTTATTATAGGAATCATGAACTAAAAACCCTTTTATCTCTGCACTGAGGCTGATGCCCTTGCCAAGGGTGTGAGCGTAACCAACCCCATAAATAAAGCCGTCCAGATCATGGAACGCGCCGCCCGTACCGCCCGTATCGTGTGGGGAAATATTAATGTCGCTCAGTCCCGCACCAAGCCTTGCGTATACGGTTGAAAGTCGGGAACAGTCGTATCCTATTAATAGGGTAAAATCGATCCTGCTGGAATAGTCGATTGAAACTTCATGCCCCGGGGTGGATCTAACGGTCGTTTCAACAGGGGTTCGTAATTTAGAATATCCAAGTTCAATGCCCGTGAAAATTTTATAGGACCAATGGTGGCCATAACCGACATTTATGCCCGTCACAGCAGAATCATTATTTAGATCAAAATAGGAGCGCTTCTTCGATAGGTAGTTTGGAGGAAACGTTTCTGCAAAACCGGAAATTTCACTGTTTAAATAGCCTGCATCTAAACCGAGATATAATCCAGACATGGGCTTTTTGTCCGCGTATGCCATTTGTACGGTCATCCACATGACGCTTAGGACTATACTTAAATAACGGGCGGATCTTGGTACTGAGTTTTTCATTCGAAATTCCTCGATAAATAGCAAACTTATTTTTTTAACAACTTTACCTAAAGCAAGTCAGTGTTGCTATAACTTTCTTCCTTGCGAGTCGAAATGTTGGAGCGGGATAGCTGCTCTTTTCCGCGCGGTTCCATTCAAGGCGTCGCATGAATTTCCTATAGAATCGCCGCGAAAGGATCCATGGGAATTTCAGGCAAGGGATTAAACTTGAATCCTTGACACGATTCTGAACAATCCCGAGGCATGAACGATTTAATTTATAAAGGCCACTTCAAGGGGCTCGATATTGCTTTTACGTATGCCGTAACCACTGCGGCGGTGAATGAATCTGTTGTACGCCACGACTGCGATCCGGCCGGAGCGCATATCCTCGGACGCGCCATGACCAGTGCGTTGCTGGCGGCCGCCGTGCTACCGGAAGGGCGGCGTCTGAATGCCTGTTGGAAATATCAGGGCGGATTGAAAACGATTGTGGCCGATGCCGGGCAGGATGGAACGATTCGTTTATTTATCTCGCCAAATCATCTGAATGAATTCGGTGATGCGCATGAAGCTCTTTATGGCGAAGTGGGCGAACTGCAGGTGGTTGTTTCGCACAACGGCAACATTGCCAATTCCGGAACCACGCCGATCTCCCTGCATGATCCCGTGAATGATCTGGCGTATCACTATTGTATTTCCGACCAGATCGAAACCGGCATGAGCGTAATGATCGGTTTTAATGCAGATCCCGCAGCGCCCGTTGCCCTTTGCCAGGGCTGGATGATTCAGGCGCTGCCGGGAACGGACTTGGAACGCTTTGATCGTATCCGCCGCCAGATGGACGATAACGGGTTCCGCGAATTACTGGGGCATGAAAGTGCATCAGAAGACTATTTTGAGCAGATTGCCAAGGCGCTGATTGGCGATGAAGAAGGGTTCGCGGGTATTCAAATGGAAGCATGTCCTGCACCGAAATTCGAATGCACCTGTAACAAGAAAAAGATGTCCGCCGTGCTACGAAGCATTCCGATCCCCGATCGCATGACGATGGTCAAGCGCAAGGAACCCGTCGGAATCAGCTGCCAGTTCTGCAATACCCGCTATGAAATGAGCATCGACGAATGCATCGTCGCCTGGAATCAGAAACCGGAGTAGGAGAATTTGCCACAAAAGAACGCAGAGATCGCAAAAACCGGTATAATGGAAATTTTTAAGTTCTTTGTGATCTTTCGTGGCTAATAAATTGAATGGAATTGCCGCCTGTCATTTTCGGAACGCTGATTAGGCGCTATAAACGTTTTTTGGCCGATGTGGAGCTGTTAAAAATGAGATGAATAAAACCTGAATTTACTGCAAGAGTTGACTACGATTTCGCTACAATCAACTTTCCGATCATCTAAAATCAGAAAAACAAAACGCTTATGAACCAATTAGAAATACTTCTTTCAGATGCCGTTAAATATTTGCGGGCTGCCCTAGGAACCGAAAATATTTCACTGAGTGATAGTATGTCCGATGCGATGCTTGGACATTGGTTGATGGATGGAAACATGAGGTCGTCATTTGCCCCTGATTCTTCGGCGAAACAATGGGCGCAAGTTGAAATGAAGTTCAAGCAGATGATTCAGCCGGGGGATGGGCGCGAGGGAATCGTGGCGGAAACCCAGAGTATGCTGGATCTGGATTGGAAGGTCAGGCTTGACGAAATACCAAAATATACATGTATCGATCTTTTTGCCGGATGCGGCGGTTTATCACTTGGTTTGGAGGAGGCAGGCTTCTCTCCGCTGTTGTTCAGTGAAATAAACAAGGATGCCGCGAGCACCTACCTCACGAACAGAAAGGCGGCTGGGTATTTCCAATATGCGGATGTAAATCAACTTACTAACGCCCATATCAAACGACATATGGAATTCTGGCGGAACAACGGAATAGATGATATTGATCTGGTTTGTGGCGGCCCCCCTTGTCAGGGCTATTCGGGGATTGGGCATCGCCGAACATTCAAGTTGGATAAACAGGACATACCCTCGAACCACTTATTCAAGGAAATGGTTCGAGTAATAAAGGCTGTCCGCCCTCGCATGTTCCTGTTCGAGAATGTGCGTGGCCTGATGGTGAGCCGGTGGACGCCGGAGGGTAAAAAAGGCGAGATTTTCGAAGAGGTGCTGAAAACTCTGTGTGCGATAAAGGGGTACAGCGTGAGGTGGGAACTGGTTTTTGCAAAGGACTATGGGGTTCCGCAAAACCGTCCACGGTTACTCGTAGTTGGCGTACGGAACGATGTACGCACCTTGCCTCGGGGGGAAAAAGACGGAGAGGGTTTATTATCGATGTCTGCGGTCAAGGACGGAGTGCTTCCTTGCCGAACAGGGAACCCACCCGACTTGATTGATGTGTTTGGCGATTTGGTCGATCCTAACTATTTGGGGGAGGCGGCAACCGTGCGTTATCCGGTTGGTGCTAAATCCGCATTCCAAAAAGAGATGCGAAGCAATCCCGCCGGTAGGATTTCGCGAAAAGGCGATGAATTGACGGAGCAAGAGTATTCCCAGCACGCCGCCCGCATTCGGGAAAAATTTCTGCATATGATCGAAAACAATGGAGAGATCCCTGAGCACATGCGCACGAAGAAGTTTGCGCAGCGTGTGCTTCCTACCCGCTGGAGCAGCGGTGGTCCGAATATTACCGCGACTTCTTTGCCGGAAGATTATGTTCACTACTGCCAACCCCGAGCTCTCACTGTTCGGGAGTGGGCGCGCCTACAAACATTTCCTGATCACTACGTCTTTAAGGGGCCGCGAACGACCGGCGGACGGCGTCGGGCAGGCGATCCGGACAAGGGCTTGTGGGATAGAGATGTGCCGAAGTATACGCAAATCGGAAATGCAGTTCCGGTAAAGCTGGCAAAGCAAGTCGGAGAGAAGTTTATTGAAATTCTTGGGGAGCGCGAATAACTCATGAGAAAACTCAGTGCTCTGGAGCACGGTCTTTCTATATGAGCTTAGCATCGTCGCATCAGCATTGAAAATGCGTTGTTTCCATTCGCAGCAATCGCCTCTACGAATCCGGGAAGTG
>JADGFE010000192.1 GCA_016744085.1 Kiritimatiellales bacterium
CGGGTTTCGAAGCTACGAAGTGCTGAAAATCGCCCTATTTCACACAACGGGAGGGTTGCCCGAGCCGGAATCGGCCCACCGATTCTGCGGATGAGGCTAGAAGCTCAGCTCCTCCAGACTTCAGCCATGAGCATCTATAGCTCCATTGTTAAAATCATCCAGCCGGAAGCAGGCTTGTGGTTTTTATGGTCAATCCGGTTTGCTTCGATAAACACGCAGATTTTGTTACGGGATTTGGACGGTGGCTCTCTTGCTAAATAGTGGAACTGATATGTCGGAAGAAAAACCATATAGCGCAGGTGCTGAGCTGGCGAATGCCATTACGCATGGCATTGGATTCTTTATAGGAATTGCCGTGCCGGTGCTTCTCGTGGTGTTTGCGAGCCTGCGAAAAGGGGCCTGGGAAGTTGTGAGTGTATCCATTTATGGCTCAACGTTCATCATGCTCTATCTCGGTTCCACGCTTTATCACTCTGCCCGGAACCCGCGTACTCAAAATCATAGACCATTCTGCCATCTATCTGCTGATTGCCGGAACCTACACGCCGTACGCGCTGGCTCCCCTGCGCGGTGCGCTGGGATGGTCGATTTTCGGCGCCATTTGGGGGAGCGCATTGATCGGTATTTTCTTCAAAGCTTTTTTTGCGGGGCGCTTTAAGGCGCTTTCGCTGATCAGTTATTTGTTTATGGGGTGGTTTGTTATTGCCATCAAACCGCTTTATCAGGAACTAACGACCGCAGGGTTTGTCTTTCTGGTGGCGGGCGGTCTTTGTTATTCCGTGGGAGCGATTTTCTATGCCATGAAATCGCTCAAATGGTCGCATCCGATCTGGCATCTGTTTGTCCTCGGGGGCAGTCTTTGCCATTTTTTCAGCATTCTATTTGGCATCGCCCTGTAGTCAAAGCACGAAAAAGGTCTCCCGATAGGAAAAAATCCGTGCATTCCCTGAACGAGCTAGGTAAAAAGGTTGTTTCGATTTGATTATAAGGGAGATGTACGATGGATATAAAAATTGAGCGCGCACTTTTGAGCGTATCCGACAAGGCAGGAATTATTGATTTCGCCCGTAATTTGCAGGAAATGGGCGTGGAACTTCTTTCCACCGGCGGAACAGCCAAGGCCATCCGCGAAGCCGGCATTCCTGTAAAAGATGTTTCTGAATTTACCGGATTCCCGGAAATGCTCGACGGTCGAGTTAAAACCCTCACACCACAGGTTCATGCCGGCATTCTTTATATGCGCGATAATGAGGAGCATGTGAAAACCATGATGGATCATGGCCTTGGTCAGATCGATCTTGTTTGTGTGAACCTCTATCCCTTTGAAGAAACCATTGCCAAAGAGGACGTAACCCTCGATGAAGCGATCGAACAGATCGATATTGGTGGACCGACCATGATCCGCTCGGCGGCTAAGAACATGAAGTTTGTTACCGTGGTAACGGATCCAGCTGATTATGCTCAGGTAATTAACGAAATGAAGTCTAACGAGGGCGCCACCACGGAACTCTTCCGATTCACCCTCGGCCAGAAAGTCTATGCCCGCGCTGCGGAATATAACGCCGCCATTGCAACCTATCTCTCAGAGCAGGTGGCCGACCAAAAGCTGGCTAAGCCTTTTGTCAAGTCCTACTCCGATGGCGCTGAACTTCGCTACGGCGAAAACGCCCACCAAAAAGCCTGGCTTTATAAGGATGCTGAATCGAACGAATCGACCATTGCTCTGACCGAAGTCCTTCACGGCAAGGAAATGAGCTACAATAACTATGTTGATGGCGACGGCGCACTCGAAGCGGTTAAGGATCTTTCCGGCCGTCCCGGCGTTTCCGTGATTAAACATACCAACCCTTGTGGCTATGCTACCGGCGAAACCCTCGCTGAAGCATTCGAAGCGGCATGGGCCGGTGATCCGATATCAGCTTTTGGTTCCGTGATTGCCGTCACACAACAAGTGGATATGGAGACGGCTATGTGCCTCGATGGACGTTTTATCGAAGCCATCATTGCTCCCGGCTACGCCGAAGATGCACTGGATCATCTGAGGAAGAAAAAGAATCTGCGTATCCTGAAACTGAACAAGCCGATGGGCAAAGCCCTGCCGCAGCGCATGGTCAAACAGATTAATGGAGGTCTGTTGGTGCAGGATCTTGATGCTGAGATCCTCGAAAGCTGGAAGGTTCCGACCAAGGTCCCGTTTGCAGAAAATAAAAAGGAGCTCGCGCTCTTCGGGATCGCCGCCGCCAAGCACACCAAGTCCAACGCGATCGTACTGGTGCAGGAATACAAAGCCGGTCAGTTCCGTGTTCTGGGAATGGGTGCTGGTCAGCCGAACCGGGTGGATGCCCTTAAAAAGCTCTCCGTTTCTAAAGCCGTTGAAAACCTGAAGACCGAAAACCCGAAAATCACGGAAGAAGAAATTCAGCAGATCATTGGCGAATGTGTATTTGTTTCCGAAGCCTTCTTCCCGTTTGCCGACAGCATTGATGCCGCCAGCGGAATGGGCGCGAAATTTATCGTTCAGCCGGGCGGATCCATCCGCGACGATGAAGTGGTTGCCGCCTGCAACAAATACGGCATTGCCATGGCGATGACCAATATGCGCCATTTTAAGCATTAAAATCTAGATGCGGCATCCTGCCGCATTGCGTACGTAGAGCCCGTTCAGATGAGCGGGCTTTTCTTTTACCTGTATCAATCTGCATGCTCTGTGGGCTAAACTATTCCTATTCTTCTGCTTGCATATCAGAGAGATGTACGTATAAACGCGCCTTCGTTTTGCGAAACCAACTTTATTTGGATTCGCTGATTCGGGGTTTAACTCTTGCGATGGGCGCGGGATTGACGCCCCGCTAACTGGAGAGAACCGGACTATAGTTCCGGTGTATGGGCGATTTTTAATCGCCTCTCCGCATTGTGAGAGGAAAATATGAAATTCACTGAACTCGGGCTTAACCCGGATACCCTGAAATCACTCGAGAAGCTAGGCTTCGAAACCGCAACCCCGATTCAGGAAAAAGCGATTCCAATTCTTTTGGAAGGTAAACGCGATTTCGTGGGGCTTGCATCCACCGGCACAGGAAAAACGGCTGCATTTGGCCTGCCGTTACTGGAGCGCATTGATCCGGAAATGGATCTTCCGCAGGGCGTTATTCTTTGTCCGACCCGCGAGCTGTGTTTGCAGATTGCTGACGACATTAAGAAATTTTCTCTGCACCGCAATGCGCTCAAAGTAGTGGCCGTATATGGCGGGGCTGCCATCACGAATCAGATTCGTGATCTAAAACGCGGCGCACAAATCATTGTGGCCACACCGGGCCGGTTGATGGATCTGATTGAACGCCGCGCGGTCAAAGTTAACCAGATTTCCATGGTGGTCTTGGATGAGGCCGACGAAATGCTGAACATGGGCTTTAAAGAAGAGCTCGATAAGATTCTAGGTAACATGCCGGAAGAACGAGTCACCTGGCTGTTCTCGGCAACCATGGCCAGAGGCGTTGCACAAATCGCGAAGAACTATCAAACCGATCCGGTTGAGGTTTCTGTGGGCGGCAAGAACGAGTCTGCGGCAAATATCGATCATCTTTGCTTTATGGTGCACGAAAAAGACCGCTACCCGGCCGTTAAGCGTATTCTCGATTTTTTACCCGAAATCTATGGCCTGATCTTTTGCCGTACTCGTGCGGAAACGCAGTCGGTTGCCGAAAAGTTGATTCAGGATGGTTATACCGCCGATGCCTTGCACGGTGAGCTTTCGCAGTCGCAGCGCGATGCGGTTATGCGCAAGTTCCGTCAGAAAAACATTACCATTCTCGTTGCGACTGATGTGGCCGCACGTGGTATTGATGTGGACGACATTACGCACGTGATTCATTACAAACTGTCCGACGAAATTGCCGCCTACACGCATCGTAGCGGTCGTACGGCCCGTGCCGGTAAATCAGGGGTATCAATCGCCCTGATCAATATGCATGAGCGCCGCCGCATTACGGAGCTGGAACGCCGTAACAACATTAAGATTCGCCTCGAAAAGGTGCCGGATGCCAAAGCCATTTGCGAAAATCAGCTGATTGCGTTGCTAAACCGTGTAATCGAATGCGATGTGAACGAAGAGGAGATTGAAGACTATCTCCCCGCAGCCTATGAAGCGCTTTGCCACTTGGATAAGAAAGAAATCATCAAGCGGTTTGTGGCCACTGAGTTTAATCATTTCCTTGAATATTATCGCAATGCGAACGACATCAACGTCAAGCCACGCCCACAGCGTGAACGTCAGCCAGGTCAGCAACGTTCCGATAATTCAAAACGCAACCGTCGGATGGAAGCCTACGATACTAAACGTTTCTCCATCAACGTTGGCCGCGTACACAAAGTGAATGCCGGAGCCATCGTTCGTTTGGTTTGCGAAAACTGTAATCTGAAATCGAATCAGATTGGGGCAATCGATCTTGGCCGCGATTCTTCTTTCTTCGAAGTTTCCAAGGAAGCTTCTGCCGCGATCCGCGATGGCATGAGCAACCTGAAATTGGATGGTAGAGAAGTCAGCATTCGTTCTGCCGCTGGGCAGGGTGGTGGCCAGCGCTCAGGTGGACGCCAAGGTGGCGGACGTCCGAGCAGTGGGGGCCACGGTCGCCCAAGCGGCGGTCGTTCAGGGTATCAGGGTAACCGCAAAAAGCGCGACTAAGCACTTTTAGTCAGCCAAGCCTTTGCTACATCGCGATACAAAATCCGATCCGCTCCGCGGGTCGGATTTTTTTTAAACACAAAGGATCGAAGAATACTAAGCATGAGGCCGGGTTGGTTGTTGGATTTTTAGCCTCATCCGCAGAATCGGTGGGCCGATTCCGGCTCGGGCAACCCTCCCATTGTGTGAAATAGGGCGATTTTCAGCACTTCGTAGCTTCGAA
>JADGFE010000193.1 GCA_016744085.1 Kiritimatiellales bacterium
TTTTCAAACACTTCCTCCTTACTTGGACGTTGCCCTTGCTTTCCTCCGCGTTTCTTACCGCCAGCTTCACGCATTGTAGCGCGTTCATCTTCGCTCAGTTGACCATCGCCATCGATATCAAATTTTTCAAGTATTTGTTCCTTGCTGGGACATTGGCCTTGCCTGCCATCTTTATCTTTGGATCCCTTTCCTTGCCCCTGTTCTTCCTGAGCAAATGAGACAGATCCAATTACCGCCATTGCCAGCCCTGCCATTTTCCATGTGTTCGTATTCATGCGATACCTCCAGAGGTTAAATGTGTTGTTGGTCATGGATGTAAAACGGAGGCCTCCAGAATTTATTGTGCAGAATTTTAGGAAGCAAAAAAAAGCGAGCATCATTTGATACCCGCCGAGCTCTCGATAAGAATCTTTTTATTTATGCGGTCTGCGGCCGAGGCATTTCACGAACACGTAAGGGCAGCGATGCCAAGGAAACCGAATCAACTGCCAGGTTGATTTGGTAATCTGCAAACTGTTCAAATTTAACATGCTGAAAATTTAAAATAAGGTTCACAGCCATGGATCCAATGTCCGCACCCATTCGAGGATTAACATCGCCTTCCATTGCCTGAAATACCGGTATGCCGTCTGGATTAACAAACTGCAATTTAACCTTATGCATCCCTTCCTCAATTTTATCGAACCGCAACCGTAATGCAATTGCACACGCAGGATGTATTACCGGCATTTTGACGGCATAAATCTGATCGAATGTCCCCAATATATTCAGCTTTCCTCGATTATCTGTAGCGGCATCACAAAGTGCAAAAACCTCAAGTTTCATTATTCTTCTCCATGAGAACTTTTAATTTTTCAGTAGTCCTCAGTTCAGGACTACCACCCCGGTTTCCTGAACCGGAACAGGTATAAATATGATTATTATGCAAGATCAAGCCCGTACCATGACGCCCCGATTTAGAGAAGGATAATTATGCCAGCATTCCTTCTCCGCATCCCATGCTTCCACCTCGTCATGTGCCTGCTTCCTCATACTTTCTCCTCCGGCAACTACAACATCTTTACCAATGGCAGTAGTAGAGTTCCCTGCTCGGGGAGTTGGGAGATTCTCTTTTAAAACACTCCATTTTTTTTTGGATTTCAGGTCATACACATCGACTTCCGGCACCGTAAGATCAAACAGATGCTTTGTTTCATGGGAGGTTCGTCGTCCTCCAGCCGCATAGACTTTTCCATCCAGATGCACGGCTTGAAAATGATCGCGTGCAGGTTTGGCATTTTTTAATTCAGCCCACGTACCCGTCGCTGGATCATAGCGATCAAACCATTTTACATATCCTCCCATATGACCATTAACGATGCCGCCCACTACAAAAATATGACTTCGGGTCATAAATCAGAATGCTCTTTACCCACATTTGTTTTTTTGAGCAGGATCGGCTTGTATACCGTAGAGTTCTTTTCCATTTACCAAGCGCCACTGGTCAGTCATCACAGCACATTTTCGCCATTTTTCCGGATCAACTACCCGTTGTAATTCGACGATCAATGCCCGTTCCCCTATCAGACGTCATTTTCGCCCTTCACGTAACCAAAGTTAGCTGTAATTCCACCGTCCACATAAAGTACATGACCGTTGACAAACTGACTCGCTTTCGACGCAAGAAACAGTGCCGCATTGCCGATATCTTCCGGCTCGCCCCAGCGGTCTGCCGGCGTGCGGGTCATCACTAGATCGTTGAATGGGTGTCCGCCCTCACGGATCGGAGCCGTCTGAGCGGTCGCGATATAACCCGGGCCGATACCATTAACCTGCACGTTATGCTTGGCCCATTCGCAGCACATGTTAGCCGTCAGCATCTTCAGCCCCCCCTTTGCAGAGGCGTAGGCCGAAACGGAGTTACGACCATAGCGGCTCATCATCGAACACATGTTAATGATCTTGCCCGCACCCTTCGCGATCATGCCCGGCGCAACGCGTTTGCCGACGATGAACGGCGCGATCAGATCCACATCGATCACCTGTTCGAACTCCGCAACCGGCATGTCCAGAATCGGAATGCGTTTGATGATGCCCGCATTGTTCACGAGAATATCAACGCTACCCATGTCTTCCTCGATTTTAGAAATGCCCGCGTCCACTTGCGCTTCATCGCAGACGTTGAACACCAACGTGTATGCATCGATGCCTGCGGCCGCATATTCCTTTTTCGCTGACGCCAGTTTTTCTTCATCGAGATCGTTGACGCAGATTTTTGCGCCCGCCTGGCCCAGCACCATGCCAACCGCCATGCCGATGCCGTGCGTTCCGCCCGTGATCAGCGCGACTTTACCTTTAAGATCAAATAGTTCCTGAATCATACCTTCGCTCCTTGTTTCAATTCGTTATTCCGCAGCGGCTTGAACCATCTTCCAAACGTCCGGCTTTGCCGTTGCCGACAAAGCCATCGCTGTTAGAACTGAAAGCGCGATCCTCACTTCAGATCGCTGATCGCAATGTGATCCATATCATCGAAGCGCTGATTTTCGCCCCCCATGCCCCAGCAGAAGGTATAAGCCTTCGTGCCGCAGCCGGAGTGGATGGACCACATTGGAGAAATCACGGCCTGCTCATTACCCATCACGATATGGCGGGTTTCATCGCCCGGCCCCATCATGTGGAAAACCTTCGATGCGTCATCGAGTCCGAAGTACATATAGACCTCCGTACGACGCTCGTGGGTATGACAGGGCATCGTATTCCAAACACTGCCCGGCTCGAGTGCTGTAAAACCCATCACCAGCTGGCAGCTCTTGATTCCATTCTCGTGAATATACTGATAAATCGTACGCTTGTTGGCGTCTTCGACCGATCCCAGCTCAAGCGCATTCACATCGGCTTTCTTCGCCTGCGTGGTTGGATAGTCTGCGTGCGCCGGATAGGAAATCAGATAAAAGCGAGCCGGTTCTTCACCACTCACGCTATCAAAAATAATTTCCTTGGAACCACGACCGATGTAGAGCCCGTCCAGATTGTCCATCTGGTATTCGGTTCCATCGATCGTGATCGTACCTTTACCGCCAATGTTCAGAACACCAACTTCACGACGCTGGCAAAAATAGTCCGCCGCCAGTTCAGCACCGGCTTCCAGCTTCAGACTGCCAACGGTTGGAACTGCCGCACCAACAATCGAACGCTCCACTTCGCAGTAAAGCAAGTTGATGGCTCCTGTTTCAAAAAGATCGACCTGAAATGCTTCGCGCAGTTCGTCAGTAGTCATGCGTTTGTATTCATTTTTTCCAACTGTGTATCGTACATCCATTGTAAACTCCTTTGCTTATATTTTCAAAACACTAAGGTTCTAAGTACTCTAAGATTCCAGTCCTTGGTGCCCTTTGTGTCTTCGTGTTTAAATTTCTATTTAGAATTCAAGGCTCATCATGATTGAGCAGTCCTATTCCCCTGATCATAGGCTGCAACAAATGACGAAAAGAAAGTGCCGACCAACCAGTTCTTCGTGGGAATGTTTTCCCCATAAAGATTCAGCTGATATTCCGCCGCCGACCGAATCGCAGGTTTAATGGTTGCATGCTGGAAAGAATACTCATCCAGTTTGGAATACGATTCCGCCCCGGAAACTACAATATTAAACACAAAGGCACTAAGAACACTAAATTTAATAAACAGAGCTGCTCTGGGTTCTTTGTGTCTTCGTGTTTCCATTACATTTCCCTCACAAATTCAGTCAGATAATCATTCCAAACCTTGGAAGTCGTGATTGCGCCCGCCTTTTTCCATCCATAACCGGCATAGTATTCCAGCTGCCCTTTGGCATCGGTCTTTGTGATGATCAGTGCATGGTCTTCCAGCTTTTTGCCGGTTTCTAATAGTTGAAAATCAACGATGCGCTTCGGATCAATCACCACGCCCGTTCCGAGCTCTGAATCATCCATAGGTTCCCAGATACTCATCCAACCCTTGGAAAGGTCTTTTAAAACGAGATCTGTTTTATGATGTCGAACGAGCCCGATGGCGATCGGCAGTTCGGCTGCGGGCTTACCGTCCTTTGTGAATGTAGACGTTGATTTAAAGAGACGATCACCCAGCTTAATAGAAATCTGCTTTTCCTCATTATAGGTATCGGCGCCGACTTTGTATTCATAGGTCAGCACAAAGGTTGATTCATCCGTCTCGCATTTAACAACCTTCGATTCCTTGAACACATTCGAAAGAACCATCTTTCCATCGATCCAAAGTGCCAGTCCACCACAACCGCGGGAGGAGCCGACCTTATAGGGATCGTACCCTTCGCCATGATCCTTGTGATAGGAAATGCCCTTCAGGTTGCCCGCGTACCATTTGTTGACAATCGGATAGTCGACGCGCTTGAGCCAGGCATCGAACCCGCTGTCCTCGCCCTTTTTCTCAAGGGCAGGACCATAAGCACGGAAAGCAATCTTATCGTTCTCCCACGCAAAATCATCTTCGCGCTCCGGAACGAAACGGCAGAAGGTTACGGGCTCAGTGGTGGTGGCACAGGCTACGGATGTGAGGCCCATCACACTCAACACCAGTAGCTGGATAAACGTTCGCATTTTCACAGTCATTGATTTTCTCCGCTCGACCCTTTGTTTGGTTAGTTAACGAATTGGTGATATATAAGCATGAACGCCCTCATTCGACCATACCATTTCACGTGCCAGTTATTACCATTTCACGACAAACCCCAATCAGCAGTCTACAATTGTAAAACCCGTTCTCGGTAACTCGACGGAGCCTCACCACGCATGAAAATATAGAATCTGGTGAGATGAGAGGATGTATGCGTCTCTTCGGCGACCGCCTTGACAGGACTATGCGTCGGCGTTGCTGCGGGTTGATTTCCATCGCGCAGGCGTCCAGTCGGCGGCTTCGGCC
>JADGFE010000194.1 GCA_016744085.1 Kiritimatiellales bacterium
CTCCTGTGATAAAGGCCGAACCCGCTGGCAAAAGATTCTGATCGATACCACCAAAGGGCGTGAAAAGGTTCATATCTGGGGTCTCAATGGAACGCAGGAAATCCTGATCGACTCCACTGCGGGCCGGGAAATGATCCGGCTGAGCGATAAAGCAAAACAAACCGTCACACTCAACGCCGCTTCGGGAGTGGAAAGCATTAGCGCAAGCGATAAAGCGGGAAGCCTCATTTTCATGGATGGCGTCGGCGGCAACATCATCATCCAATCCAGCAGCCAAGTTTTGATTAACCCATAAGGAGAGCTTAAATGAACGAAACCAAACCAAGTGGACTAAGCGCATCGGAAGAGCTTCTGGCCCGTACCTTTGAAACATGGCGGAAGGAATTTCGCGGTATTCTCGAAACCCATCGGCAGGAAATTCAGGATCGTCTCGAAAAAATCGAACGCGAGATCGAAAAAAAATCCGACAAGGAAAATGTGGATGTACTGGTGCGCGGCATCCATTCAGATCTGCATCGTCACGCTGAAGAGATTGATCGCCTTCACAACCGGATCAGTACCAAAGTGGGAGTGGATACCATGTGGAAAGTGCTCGGCCTTGCGCTTGGAATCGGCACCGCTGTCGGCGGGCTGATCGGTTATCTCATCAACCTGATTATGAAGTTGAAATCGTGAGTACACCAAAGGCTCGGCTCGGAGACAGCAGTAGCCACGGCGGTGTTATCATTTCCGCTGCCGCCCGCACCATGGTGAATGGCATTCCCGTTGCCCGGATGGGCGATCTGCACGTCTGTCCGATACCCGGCCACGGGGTTACCTCCATCGTAACCGGCAGCACAACTACGCAGACCGAAGGCCGACCCAATGCGCGGCTCGGCGATCAATGTGGTTGTGGCGCTGTAATTGTCGCGGGCAGCCCAAACGCCTTACTCAGCTAATTTGAGGATCCAGCAACCATGAGCCAACAACCAGCAACTGCATATTGGGATGTATTCCCAAAACTGATCCGTGTTTCTACATCTGACTATCCGCAAGAGATCCCGCTGTCGCTTCGGGGCGATGTAGCATCACCGTTGTTCTTTTCTTCGAACCCGATGATTGCCGAAGTCGATGAGAATGGAATTGTGACCTGTGGTATGCAGCCCGGAGCAACAATTATCATCGTGGGGCATTCCGAAGAGTTTTTCAGCATCCGTTATGTGCAGGTTGAAGTGTATGGCGCACCGGTCATCAGCGAAGGATTGCCGACATGAGTGAGCTGAACTATTGGGACGTTTTTCCTCAGAGCATCCGCTTCTCAAAGAGCGATGAGATGCAGGTTATTCCGCTATCGATTCGCGGTGTAGAGCGGTCGGTGGAATTTGAATCCTCCAATCCTCCTGTTGCGGAAGTCTACGAAGACGGCGTGTTGGCCACGGGATTGGAGGTCGGCAACGCAATGATCATGGTGCGGGATGTCGCACATCCGGCAAGCCTTCGTTACCTGCAGGTGGAAGTGCGCGATCCATCGTGGTTTGCTAATCACCCCGACTATGTTCTCGATCTCGGTGAAAGCGTGACGCTTCTGGGGTCTGTGATTGATGCATTGAGTACAAATGCAGTTTCCGGCGTCTTGGTCACCATTCGCCGCAATTCCGGCGGGTCGATTGTCGCCCAGCAGATCACGGACAGCCGGGGCGAATATGAAGTGGAATTGTATGAAGGAGTCTATATCTATGAGGCAACCGCGCAGAATTATATCAGCTCTACAGGGTTAATCAGTGTCGCGGCGAGCGGAAGCATTGGCCAGAACATCGTCATGTCACCCGAGCTAAACGGACAGGTGGCCCGCATCGTTTTGCAGTGGGGAGTAAATCCCAGAGATCTTGATTCTCACCTGCGAGGTCCCCGCCCTGGAGGAGGAAGCTTTCATGTCTCCTACTCTGACGACTATGTGGAAGATTGCGGCGAGTTGGATGTCGACGACACCTCATCGTATGGACCGGAAACGATCACGATGCTCCGGTTAGTGGCAGGAACGTATCTCTACAGTGTTCACGACTATACGAACAGGAATTCATCAACCAGCACTGGACTGGCTAATTCGAATGCGACGGTGAAGCTCTTTTTCCACGATGGTCAGGAATTAACTTTCAATGTGCCCAATCAGCCCGGGACGCTCTGGAACGTGTTCGAAATTGACGGCGCAACCGGAGCCATTACGCCTCTGAATGAAATGGAATTTGAATCCAATATTTAATGATGTTGGGCTATAGGAGAACACATGATCTCATCAGAAGAAGAACCCTCTGGGCCATTGATTGAACAGACCGACTCCGGCGAGAATCACTATATATTGAATGCGTTGACGGTTTGCCTACACGGCATTCATACTGAAATAGCCGGAATCAGAACGCTTCTTGAGGCCTCATACAATGCTTCACAACTGCTGCAACAGCAGGCTCAGGAGGCGTTGGAAGCACACAAACAGAATGCACAGGAAACGTTGGATCGCATCACCACCGAACCGAGTCCTGATTTTTATCCATTTGTTGAAATGCCCGCCGGGACCAACGTGCGCGATCTTCCCGATGGAAATAGGCTCTTCACACTGTCAGATGGATTGATCCTGAAAACCAATTCCGACCATACATTGGCCGTGATCGTGGACGGTGAAGCCCGGCAGGTGATTCCTGATAACGGAACATGGGTTGAGGTCACTCCCGGACAAATCTTTGAGCTGCAGGCTGGCTGGATAAAAACTACAGCCGCACAGGCGGGCATCGAAGGCTTACCGCCAATCGCCAATGTTTCCCAACTTGCGGAAAGCCGTTTCAGCATTGACCTGCCACCATACCGCCTGCTGCTGGACCAATCGGCTCAAGCGCTCTCAGTGATCAATCCATCCGGCACCATTGATCTGCTGGGCATTTCAGCTATTTCAAGTGTGGGCGCGGAAACATCCATGCGCGTGCTGCCCGATGGATCAAAAGGCTTCACCTGTGCCGACAGTGGCCACGGCGGCCTGATTGATAAGGACGGTACCATCCGTCTTTCACTGAAAAGCGGCGACGATTTAATCATTCGATTTCCGCACGGTGATGCTGCGGCTTCACCTGATTCCGAAAAAGAGAGGTTTTGCGAGCGATGAGTACCAACCATGATTTTCTTGGAACGGGGCTGAAATTTCCGTTCAGCTTTAATACGCGCTCGGGCGGAGTGAATATCTCGACCTCAACGGTAGGTGAACACGAACACATCCGCGAGAGCATCATTCAAATTCTTGGCACCCGCCCCGGCGAACGGTTTATGAATCCGGAATTCGGATCAAAGCTAAAGGACCTCGTGTTTGAGCAGAATGATTCCGTGCTGAAAGGTCTCATCCGCCACCACGTAAACGACGCGATCCGCCGTTGGGAAAAGCGTGTGATCGTTATCGATATTTCTTTTGATGACTCCAACCAAAACACCGACAATCATCTGCTTCCGGTCGTTATATCCTACCGAGTCATCCGCACTCAAGTGGAAGGGAATTTGGTGTATCCCTTCATGCGCGAAGAATCGGAGATATAAACCAACACTTAACTTGATGGTGTTCAACGTATTGCTAATGTGTGACTCAGCGAAAAAAGGATAGTTACAACATGAATAATACCAATGGATTACTTGAAAATATTGCCCGCAAGCACCTCGATATCGACACCCTCACGGAGCGCAAGTCTGACGCCCTTGATTTCCACGAGATAAGCGTCTGGAATTTGAAAAAGGCATTACAGGCCGCATACGAAGCTGGACAACAAACCCTCGCTTCATAGAAAACCCGCTTTCGCCATCCGACACATTCATTCCGTTTCCGGTAAGTAACCCGAGACGGAGAGAATGATGAGTCGAGCAAGCATTGAATATAGCAATAAGGATTATGAATCGATCCGGCAGGAACTGCTGGCCAGAGTGCCGCAGTTGACGGATCGCTGGACGGATTTTAATTCGTCAGATCTCGGGGTTGTATTGCTGGATCTCTTTTGCGGGGTCGGCGACATGCTGGCTTATTATCTGGACGCGCAGGCCGCCGAGGCTTTTTTGCCGACCGCCCGTCAACGGCAGAGCGTAATTGATCTCTGCAAACTCATCGGCTACCGATTGGACAGTCCGATCTCGTCCACCACCACGATTCATTTTTCATTATCGGAACCGTTGGGTTTTGATCTGACGATTCCGTCGGGAACATCCTGCCGTGCGCTAATGGAAGACGGCTCTATCGATTTTGAAACCGTCGACGACGTCTTCATTCCTCGGGGCGAACGCTCGCTCGAGGCCTATGCTCGGCAGGGAATCCGCAAAGTCCAGGAGCTGGATGCGACCGGACAGGCATGGCAACAGGTTGAATTGAGCGGCAAGGCTATCGCGCAGGATTCCATCCATTTACAAATAGATGGTGAATCATGGGTGGAGGTTCGCCATTTTCAGGAAAGCGACGGCGACAGCTTCTACTTTATCGCCGACTGCACGGCACTGGATGTCACCACGATTTCTTTTGGGGACGGACAATTTGGGGCCGTTCCCTTTGCAGGAAAGACCATTTCGGTCCGCTGGCTTGAAAGTCTCGGCGAAAAAGGGAACGTCGCTCCCAATCGGATCACGCAACTGCTCACGCCGATTTATCATGAAAACGTGCAGGTTCCGCTGACTATTTCCAATCCCGTGGCGGCAACGGGCGGCTCATCGCGGGAATCCACTCAGCATGCAAAAGTCCAAGCGCCTGCCGAACTCAGCACGCTGTGGAAAGCGGTCACGCTTCAGGATTATAAATCATTGGCAGAGGGCTTTTCCGGGGTAGCCAAGGCCAAGGTGCTCGACACCAATGATTGCCAGAACATCCGGTATTACAC
>JADGFE010000010.1 GCA_016744085.1 Kiritimatiellales bacterium
CACCTTCCGGCGAAGCGCAGGAATTCTTCCTTTGGAAGAAATAAATTATTTATCCGTACTGATCAGTTCGCACAGGTCGCACTTCCGTGAAGAACCAGAATTTGTTTTTTCATAACGTTTCTTCCTTTGTTGTTAACCGTATTTCGGATCATTCCTTGGCAGGAACGGTAATTACAACTTTCAAGGCCGATTGTTAAAGAGAAGCCATGGAGCTTCCATATCGATTATCCGGTAAAATGAAATCCACGCACTTTTTGTGTTCCCATGAAGGGTTGTGTCGATAAACTGTCTCCTCTTTTACAGGGAATAAAACAATGATCGGAATAATTGACTACGGAATGGGTAATTTGGGAAGCGTAACGAATGCATTTCGTTTTCTGGAATTCGATGCAAAAATCATCACTCGCAAAGCAGAAATGGATTCGTGCCGTGCCTTGCTTCTTCCTGGCGTAGGCGCATTTGGGGACTGTATGAGCCACTTGGGTGATCACGATTTTGTATCCCCGATCAAAAGTTGGATTGCTTCCGGAAAACCAATGATGGGAATTTGTCTTGGTTTACAGGCGCTGTTTCAATCATCCGAAGAATCGCCCGGAGTTGATGGGTTGGGGGTTTTTCCTGGAACTGTAAAAAAGTTTGATCTGCCCGCAGACTTGAAAGTCCCGCAGATCGGATGGAACCGAATGTCGGAAGTTAAAAAGGACTGCCCAATGTTTGATGGCATTGATAATGAATCCTTTTTTTATCTGGTACACTCATTTTATGTGGCCCCGAATGACGAATCGATTGTTGCTGGCCGAACAGACTATGGGATTGAATATTGTTCAAGTGTTTGGAAAGACAATGTTTTTGCAACGCAGTTTCATCCAGAGAAGTCACAGGCAGTGGGCCTACGTATGCTGAGTAATTTCTGGAACTGGGCAGAAAAGCAGTAGTGATAGACGATTTCGGCGTTTAAATTGGTTGAATTTTAAACGTGAGGCTTTAGCAGAGCATGCTACCTTCCTTTTCAACTGATTATGGAGATTGTATGCCTTTAAAAAATCGAATCCTGTTGATCCTGTTTGCTGCATCGATTTTGTCTGCACTTCTCACAAGTGTGTTGCTCATGTTTATTCTGCGGTTTGTATCACAGATTTCCATGGAAGGCAGTGAAGGCTCGGTTCTGGTTGTCTGTGCGATTTCGATTTATCTACTCAGCGGGCTGTTTTTTCTGGTGCTGCTTAATATGCTGCTCAGTAAGAATGTCATTATTCCAGCTGTTGAAAGAGAAATGCTCGAAAATGAACGGGAAATGCTCTCCGATCAACTTCATCATTCCCAGAAAATGGAGGCCGTGGGACGCTTGGCCGGAAGTATCGCTCATGATTTCAACAACTTGTTAACGATCATTGATGGCTACTCAAGTTTGATTATTTCCGATCCAAAGGGTGAAGAAACGGCACAGAATGCGCAGGAAGTTGTGGGTGCTGCACGAAAGGCTTCATTCATTACCCGGAAGCTTTTGAGTTTCAGTCAGAAAGAAAAGAATGAGCCGGTAACGTTGGACCTGAATAGTACCTTGCAGGATACCGATAAAATGCTGACCCGCCTTATCGGAGAAAAGATCAACTTGGTCACGAAGCCCTACGATGACCCGATCTATGTTAAAGCGGATCCGGTTCAGATGGGACAGGTTCTAATGAATCTGGCCGTCAATTCGCGTGATGCCATGGTAAACGGCGGGCGTATTACGATTAAAATCGGATGCCGGCAGGTAAATGATGGAGAGTGTCAGAAGCCCGGCACGCTGCCGGCATGCAGCTATGCTGAAATTTCGGTTCACGACACCGGCACCGGCATGACAGAAGAGACCATTGGAAAAATGTTTGAAGCGTTCTACACCACAAAAGAATCGGGCAAAGGAACCGGACTTGGTCTTTCCATCGTGAAAACGATTATGAAGGAAAATAAGGGATTTATCGACGTAACGAGCAAGGAAGGCAGTGGAACAACATTCTATCTTTACCTCCCTGTTTCTGAGCTGCAGGAAGATGATTACAGTGTAGAAGAAACGGTTGAAGTTACCGAGCTCGGCCAGGCAGACCATCCTGCTGAAGAGGGGGGTAAAACTGAGATAGAAAAACCGGCCGTTGAAGGAACCACCACCATTCTGCTGGTGGAAGATGATCCAATGATTCGCACGCTCGTAGCTCAAACCCTGGAAATGCAAAATTATACAGTTGTTCTTGCGGAAGAAGGCTGGGAAGGAATCAAAGTTGCCCGCAATCATAAAGGCAAAATAGACGTGCTCTTCACTGATGTCGTTATGCCTGGTCTCGGAGGGGCGGAGCTGGCTATGGCAACCAAAGAGCTGTATCCGGAAATTAAGGTGCTCTTTATGTCAGGTTACTCACGGTCTCAGCTCGAAGAAGAAGGCGTTCCGCCCGATGCAGCACTTTTGGAAAAGCCGTTCACACCTGATAAGGTCATTGGAATGGTTCGACAGATACTTTCAAAATAAAGTAACGGTTGCCGCCGACTGGGACGCCTGCCCGTTGGAAATCAAACCGCGAAATCACCTGCAAGTAATTCTGTCAATTCGGTTGTCGAAGAGCCGTATACAAAAAGACAGGTTTTTCAGCGTCCAAAATGCTGCTGAATAGTCACCTACTATTTACGTATTCAACCGTCTGCTCTTAACGCGGCTTCTATATTTTGTGGAAAGCCTGCCAAATCAGAACGTTTTTTAATAGTAGTTTTCTGTGGTTCTCAATTCCAATGGAGGAGATAGGCACGGGCGTATTATGACTGTTTTTGAGGAGGAACAGTTATGCCTAGTTTATCCATACGGTAGCGTAGAATCCGCCGGGTTGTCCCCAGTCGCTTAGCCGCGCGGGTCTGCACCCAGTCGCATTTTTCCAACGCTTGGAGAATCAGGTTTCGTTCGAAGTTTCCTACGGTTTCTTCAAGACTGATAGGATCTTCAAGGCTGGGAATTTGAAAGGTTTGTTTCATGGTCCAGTCTCCTCAAGTCCGGGAAGAATTATGGTTACGATTGTTCCGCCGGAACTTGTCTCAATATCCATCTGGCCGTTATGATCAATGACAGCTCGCTTGGCGATCGGCAACCCTAGGCCGAGCCCGCGTGCCTTGATGGTGCTGAATGGTGAATATGTTTTATCGCGGATAGATTCATCAATACCGCTACCGTTATCAGAAACCAAAATGTATATGTTTCCTCCTCCGTCCTGAGGGAGGCGTCCTTTAACTGTTAGGTTGATCCTCGATCCCGGTTTGTTAGCCAAGTTTTCGGCTGAATTTTTTAGCAGATGGTAGATGCATTCTTCCAGGGATGGGGCATCGCCATTGATCAGCAGTGTGGATTCATCTGCCGATAGATGAATCTTGAGGTTATCGTGATCCAGCTCGTTCTGTAGTCGTGTTACGGCATGTTCGATTGGTTTGCGTATATCGAGCGGCTCAAATATAGGTTTTGGAGGGCTTGCGAACTCATTTATTTTGTTGATAATATGGTTCAACTGGTCGACTTCAGCGGTGACTTGCTCGCTAAACTCTGCCCGGAAATCAGGGTCCTCATATCGCTGCGGCAAGAGTTGTGAAAACGTTTTAATGGCAACTAGCGGGTTACGTATTTCATGACTCATACTGGATGCGAGTTCATTCCAGAAGGCGGCCCGTTCAAGCTGATCTTCTTTCTCTTGCAGCAGTTTTGCTCCAGTAATATCGCGGATTATCATCATGGAGCCAACACAGGTCTCTCCATCCATCAGACTTTGCACTTCAGCGGACAGGGTGAGTTTCGTCCGGTTATCAGTCCATTCTTTTATTCCAAGTGAAGCATGATTGCTGGCGGTTCGCAGAAATAGATCGGAAACACGGCTGCCCAGGCAACCTATGTCTTTTCCGATTACGGTTTCTTCGATTGGCTGAAGAACCTCGCGGGCGGTATTATTGAACCACCGTACAATGGATTTTTCATCGCAGGCTATTATGCCGAAAGGAATCGTGTGCAGAACGGTTTCAGCAAGGGCTTTTTGCAGCGCGGTCTCTTCATACTGTAGTGCCTTTTCGAGGGTTGTTGAAATGTGGTCTGCCAATCCTGTGAGCTCTTCTAGATCGGCAATGTCGAAAGGGATTCCTGTTGAGCGCTGTCCAACAAATATCCACCCCTTGATGTAGCCGGTTGCATAAAGAGGAATGATTATTTCCGCTCCAAGAGAGTCTAGTACTCTCTTCAACATCGCACGCTCTTCCGGATCACTGATATTTTCCAGAGTTTTTCGAGAAATAAGGTGGGTGTTCATCTCCAACCAACCAACAAAAGGATCACCGCTGAGCAGTGTCAGTTGTTCTGTCGCGGCAAGGCAACGGGTGCCCGACTGGAAACGGTATTGTTCTTCATTATCGGATTTAATGAAGATTCCAGCACGGGAAACACGTGCGGTTGCAACAAGGCCTTCAACAACACTATCGAAAAGCATATCAATATTGTCGAAGTTACGCTGTGCTTTCGAAAAGTTTTGCAGTGGAGCCGAGAGCAGGGGCCGTGCTTGTGGCGATGGGCTGTTACGTTGCGCGGTTAATGTGGATAGTTCGGATTCAAGCAGGCTGTTTTTCTTCCGTAATGTCAGGCATTCAACAGCTTGTTTTAACAAGGCCTGGAATTCTCTTCGATCGGGCTCAAGAGTTGTTTTCGCAAACGGCTCGAGAAACTCGGCTGCCAGCATAGGGTCTGAGCGATCTGCTCCCAGCACAATTATGACCGTGGTTGGTTTTTCCCTTCGTATGTTATTTAGGACATCTAGGCAGTTCGGTGCTCGAAGATCAGCAAAAAGAACGGTATTCCCAAACTGTGAAAGCCACTGCTCAAGGTCTTCTTGTTTATCCAACGGCTGCAGCGAGGCAAGGGATGACGATATGCGGATTAACCGGTTTGTGAGTTCCTCATCGCGACTATACAAAATGCATGAAGGGAGAGGTTTCATTAGTCGTTTTCCTCTATAACTGGAATATAGATATTGAACGAGGTTCCTCGTCCTAATTCACTTTCCACCTGTATGTCCCCGTGGTGTTCACTAATAATTCCGTGCGCCACCGAGAGACCCATTCCGGTACCTTCGCTCTTGCTGGTGAAAAAGGGATCGAAGATTTTCTGAAGATTTTCTGGCTTAATTCCTTTTCCAGTATCCGTAATTTGAAAACGAATACATTTTCTGGTGATTATTGTGTCAAGTCCGTCAGAGCTTGCGAACCGGTATCTGCAATTACTAGTCATTACCGTGATGGTCCCATTCTCCCCAATAGCATCGACAGCGTTCAGATATAAATTAATGAAAGTTTGTGAGAGCAGTTTTGCATCTCCAGAAATAGTATCGTTTTTAGCGGCACATTTATTCTTGAGAGACACCCCCTTCTGAGCCATTTGTTCATGAGACAGTTTTAGCGTTTGTTCAATGGTGTCGTGTAGCTTTATCGGCACTAGGTGTGGTTTGGCCGGTTTCGAGAAACTAAGCAACTCATTAACAATGCTGTCAATCCTAGAAACTTCATGAGCTACCAAAGAGGAAAAATCGTTGCGGAAATCCTCATCTTCATAGCGCTGGGGAAGGAGCTGCGTGAACGTTTTAATGGTAACGAGCGGATTCTTAATCTCGTGGGCCATTCCTGCCGCCAGTGTACCAACACTGGATAGCTGATCCGTCCGCCGAACCTGCTCTTCCAAATTCTTAAGCTCCGTCATATCGGTGAATACAAGTAATGAGCCCATTGGCTTATCATCATGCCCGAATAGAAAGGTTGTTCCCATTCTGATGGCCGCATTCTTTTCATCATCTTCAGTAGCAAACAACGTAAAATCAAGATTACGAACGCCTGCCTGAGTTGTAAGAGAAGTCTCCAGAGCTTGGGCAATGGGGCGGGGCAGAATGCTGATGTTTTGGCCGATTGCTGAGCGCTCTTCGATGCCTGTTATTCGTTGGGACTCATGATTGAATAATGTAATTTCACGCTCAGGGTTAGCCACAATTACGCCACTGACCAACTGGTCGAGCATGATTTCGTTCCGGATCTTACTGTCCTGCATTTCAGTATATAGAAGGGCATTTTCTAGGGCTACCGCAAACTGGTTACATAGAATCTGTAAAGTATCCTGTTCTGTCTTATCGTAGATCCGGCCGCCCCGTCTTGAGCCGAGTAATACAACAGCGGTCAGTTTGCCTTTGGAAAAGGTGCCGGAAGCAATCCGGACCTTATACTGATCAAGTAAGTTGATTGCATTCTCGCTGGCATCCGTTAACCGAGCGCGATCAAGGCCATCTCTGCTCACAGGATCTTTTGTTTTTCTGATCATCTGAACAAGTGAATGTTCTGAAAATAGGGATTTTTTGTCTTCATTCTTAACCTGAGGGTAGACTTGAACAAAGTTTTCATGTTGATTCGATAAAATAACGATATCCTCGGCATCGAGCACCTCTCCCAGTAGCTGAGAAAATTGATGCATGAGTGCGTTGATCGTGGTTACGGATTGGAAAATTATTCCAGCCTGTTTCATGATGGTCTGGACATCAAAAGTTGCAGCATTGCTGAAGAGTAGGTCAGTTGCATGCTGCATACGCCGCCTTGCAGGCAGCATGGAAAATACAACAGCTAGCGTCGATATAAGATGGGTTGGGAATGTGGTTGTTACATTTAAAATCTGGGTCAGGGCTTGAGATATCAACCATGTAACGTAATAAATAATGCTTAGAAAGGCGGTTAAGAAGATATAAGCCGTAGCTTTGCGTAATAAGGTGGAGACGGTTAGAATTCTATGAACAGTGATGCCATACGCTACAATAATTGAAATTGTTAATACGCTGGTTGCATTTGTGATCGGTACTGCGGCGGATGAGTTTGATATAACTGAATATATGAGGCCTAGAACGCCCACACTAATGCCGGACAATCCTGCAAGTACAAGAAACTCTAGCTCCAGTCGTTGCGCTCCCTGTAACTTTCTCCTATCTCTGGAGACGTTATAAGCGAGTACACATAGTGAAACTATAAAATAAAGGACCAGAAAAATAAACGGCTTCCCATATTCGGGTTGCACCAGACTTCTATCGGTTTCTGGGAACTGTACTGTATGAATAAATGAAGGGAGAAAACATATGACAATCAGAATGCCGTTAAAAATGAGCTGGATGATATTGCTTTGTAGTAAGGAAAAATCGGATCCAGTTGGATGTTTTATAGCTTGCCTAAGTAATTGAAATGCCGATGGTATGCATGTCGAAATTGCGCAGGCGATACTTATGCTGATCATTGCCTGCTCAGAGGTCTTAGAATATAAGATAAATAGATTCGCGATAAGCCAAAGGAGCATAAAAGACGCAGCAAAGAGGTAGGCTTGATTGGTTTTTCGAGATCTATTTGTCAGATATACAGAAATGCCAAGACCTAGATTGGCCAAGATGACGGGAACTAGGATGGTGGTAATCAAAATCATAATTCAATACGGCTAATAACTAATCATTTATATAACTGTTAACGTAATAGGTGATAAAAGACTCAAATCCTTTCGAGGATCATGCTTCCGTTGCTTCTCCCAAATCCATGAGTATTGATAAGTGCACAACCAACTTTTGTTTTTCTTGGTTCAGAGGGAATATAATCAAGATCACAGGAAGGGTCTTTTGATGCATAATTTGTAGTTGGAGGAATTAAGTTATTTTTCATCGCCAGTGTGGTTGCTATAAGTTGATGAACTCCTCCTGTTCCCATTGCACTTCCGCAGGAACCTTTGATCGAATTGACAGGAATGCTGTATGAAAGCTTTCCAAATATCGCTTTGATCGAATTTGTTTCGGTGAGGTCGATTTCAGGATCACCAGGTCCATGGGCACTAATAAAATCAATATGTTCTTTTCTAATGCCAGCGTTAAGCAGGGCGAGCTCCATTGAATTTCTGAGGCCAGCGGCTTCCAGTGACCGTAGAGGATCTGCGCACGTCCCGTATCCCGCTATTTGGCAATACGGTTCTTTTCCGCGTTCTCGGGCATGTTCTTCACTTTCCAGAATTAAAATTCCCGCACCTTCAGCAATAACGCCTCCTGTCCGACGTAAATCGAAAGGACGGCAAGCGGTCTCAGGAGATTCAAATTCTTTTGGAACTTTTCGGGATTTATGGAACCCCTCGAATACGTAATGAGTAATAGTTGAATCAGAGCCACCGGTAATAACAACATCGGCTTTGCCATGGCGGATTAAATCATATGCGAGGGCTACTGCATCTAAACTGGATGCACATCCATTCGAAACATAATGAAGATTGGCTTGAAACTCATTAATATAAGCGATTGCACTGGCAGGAGCATTTGGTATGCACATTAAAGCTGTCGTAACTGTTGGCGGTTTTGCTAATAAATCCATAGCCATGGCACTACTTCCCATTACGATCGGGAGGCCATTAATTTTTCGTAAATACTCAAGAGTTAAACCTGAGTCCTGGATAGCTTGTTGAGCTGCAACGATTGCAAACTGGGTAAAGCGCCCCATGCGTTTCGTTTTAATTGCTTTGTCCATGTAGTGGCTGGGATCAAAACCGGAAACTTCACCGGCTACAGCATTAGAAAGGTTGGATGCATCAAACTGGGTGATAGGCCCAATGCCGGACTCTCCCGCGAGAAGGGA
Organism: Kiritimatiellales bacterium; assembly: GCA_016744085.1. Taxonomy (GTDB): domain Bacteria; phylum Verrucomicrobiota; class Kiritimatiellia; order Kiritimatiellales; family Pontiellaceae; genus Pontiella. The sequence continues at coordinate 8,674 of JADGFE010000010.1, forward strand.
GTTCCAAAAGGCGTCTTTTCCGATACCGTTGGCTGCGAGCACGCCTAGGCCCGTTATGACCACTCTATTTCTGCCGATCACGTGCTTCCCCTTGACTCATAACGTTCCATTTGCTGATCGCAATATACAATAATGACTCTTTGTTTAGGGTGTTGTTGTACATTTTTGTACACGTCAGTGTCAATATATAGTGTAGATCAAGAATTATTATACAACCTGTAGTGAAAAAATGTTGATGACAAATGGCATGTGTGGTGCTTATAACTGGCACATTGTAATAGAGACCAAGGGCTGGAGCATAACGATATGAAAAATAAACATAAGCAGTTCAGAACCGAGATTACTATGATAGCAGCAGTTTCCTGTATAGCAGGGATTGTAGTTGCAGACGGCTACCGCAATCCGCCGCCGACTGCGGAAGGCATTGGTAAATCCGGTGTCAACATGGCTTTTGTTGATGATGCTTCGGCCATTTCATACAGTCCGGCCAATCTGGCAATGCAGACTAATAAATCATTCGTTATTTCTGCAACGTTTGCCAGAACCGAATCTACGTACACTCCCATCGGTGGCGGCGATATTAAGTCCGATGGCGATTGGAATATTCTTCCTAACATTTACTATTCCCAACCCATAGGTGATAAGGGCCTAGTGGCCGGTATTGGTATCAATACTCCAAACGGACAAGGTGCATCCTATGACTCGGCGAATTCTACTGCTATTTACGAAGCCAGTCTCATGTTTATCAACATAAACCCAACGCTAGCGGCTAAGGTATCAGATACTGTGTATATTGCTGTAGGGCTAGACCTTGCCTACTCGCAGCTGAATTTAAAATCAATGGTGGCTTTTGGCCCGCCTCCTTTTTCTGCACTTGAGGCTAGTGGTGAGGGGTGGGGCTTTGGTGGTAATGCCGGTATTACATGGATACCTGCTGAGCAGCACCGCGTAGCGCTAACATATCGTGGCCGCATGACAATAGACTACAAGGGTGATGCCGAGCTGGACGGGGCCGACTTTGGTGACTTTAAAACCACAATCAAATACCCAGATAGCCTGAGCCTTGGGTATGGTATTCAGCTCACGGACGAAATCCAGTTGGAAGCCATGCTTGAATGGTTGCAATGGTCAGTCAATAAAACACAGCCTATAGAGGCTGGCACCATTACGGATCAAGTCTCAAATAATTGGAACGATACGTATACAGCTGGTTTTTCAGGTAGTTGGGCTGTATCAAAAGATTTTGTTGTGAGAGCTGGTTATGCCTATATTCCATCGCCTATTCCCGATAGAACGGTTACGCCGCTTCTAATCGACGAAGATCGCCATGCTTTGAGTATTGGCCTTGGATACGCGTTTGGCAGTGGACATCAGTTCGATTTGGCCTACACACACAGTATTTATAATGATCGTGAGGATACACCATCAGGCTCTTATGAGGTTGATTCCAACCTACTAGGTATGACATACTCTATGTCTTTTTAGGGAGTTACCCAAAATGATTGCTGAAACAAAGGAATTACTTGGAAGGATTCTTGTTATTGATGACGAGCGAGGGCCTCGTGAAAGCCTGCGGATGGTTCTCAAGTATGACTATGAGATGTTTTTGGCAGAACGCGTTGATGCCGGAGTGGAGCTCCTTCGTGACATAAATCCTGATCTGGTGATCATGGATATCCGCATGCCCGAAAAAAGCGGGATTGAAGGATTGCAGGAAATCCGACAAATCAATCCGAATGTTTCCATTATCATGCTTACAGGCTATGGCGATCTGGATACAGCTCAACAAGCTATTCGTTTTGGCGCGAATGATTACCTCCAAAAACCCTTTGATACCGATGAGATTCAGGCCGTTGTAAAAAAATATGTGGCCCGCAGTAAGCTCTTTTCCCGCAAAAAAACGGCACAGGAAGAATTGCAGAAAATGACGCAGTCGCTTGGTCGTGAAGTTGGTAAAACAAATAAACTGACTTCGTTAGGTGCGGCTTCATCGGAATTGGTTCGAGACCTTCGCAATCCGTTAACCATTATTCGCGGCTATCTTGATTTGCTCAATTATGAGCTTAAGGAAAAGCAGGATACGACCTCGAAAGAGATGAATGAATATCTCGACCAGATTGAAAATAACGTCGTCCGGTGTGCTGACTTGGTTGAATCGTGGCGAGCACTTGGGCGTTTTGACTTTTCACAAATGCAACGCCTGAATCTGCCTAAGCTGATAAACGACTGCTTTCGTGATGCCGCAGCGCATTCTGATATTTCTTTTTCTGTTCAGGTTGAAGGCATTGAAGATCAATATGAAATGCTTGGTGAGCGTTTGCAGGTTAAACGCGCATTACAGAATCTGATCGATAATGCCGTTCAAGCAGTTGAACATACATCGGCACCCGTGATTACGGTCCTGTTCGGAATGACCAATAACGAAATCGATGTGAAGATCAAAGACAATGGTTGCGGGGTAGATACGCACTGCCTGCGCTGGATTTTTGAATCTTTCGACAATACGGCCACCGTTGAAAAAGGAGCAGGTCTTGGTCTCTTTATTACCAAAAAGGTAATAGAAGAGCATCGAGGTACATTGCAGTTTGAGAGTCGGGTTGGAGATGGAGCGATTGTCACGGTACGCGTTCCGCAGGCGCATACTGCGCTCGGTTATTTCTCAAGTCCTGATTCCATGATTCAGTCCTGATAGGATCCTATGGCGAACCCCGTTTCTGCATCCGAAGCAATTGAGTTCTGGAAACGGGACCTAGGTGATGCGGCTGTTATTACGGATTCTTCAGATCTGGATAATTATACTCGAAGCGTTTGCGCTTCAGAACGGCAGGTCTTCGCAGTATTAAAACCTTCTTCACTTGAGCAGGTTCAGCGAATTGTTGCTGTTGCTAACAAATATAAGGTTCCGCTCTATCCTATAAGTTGCGGTAAACAGTGGGGTATGGGATCACGCTTGCCGGTAACAAATGGAGCTGCAATTGTCGACCTCTCCGGAATGAACAGGATCATTGAGATTAATGCTCAATATCATTATGCCGTTATAGAGCCGGGGGTAACTCAGCGACAATTGCTCGACGAAATAAAAAAGAAACAACTTCCGCTAATGCTCAATGTTACCGGTTCGACTTCTGATACCAGTTTGATTGGAAATACAATGGATCGGGGTGTTGGATATTTCGATACCCGAGTCTCAGGAATTTCCAATATGGAGATCGTGCTGGGCAATGGGGAAACAATTCAGACCGGTTTTGGGCACTTCAAAAATGCCAAAACGAAAAATTTATACCACCACGGCGTGGGGCCTTCATTGGACGGGCTATTTCCGCAGGCTAATTTTGGAATTGTAACTTCAGCATGCTTTGACCTCATGCCGAAACCCGATGAGCATATGGCGGCGATTATTAAAATCGATTCGCAGGAAAAGCTGCCGAAACTCATCGATGCGCTTGTAGGACTTCGCTCGCGCGGAATTTTCCATAGCATTGCTCACGTTGGAAATCAGGAGCGTTCCTACATAACACTGGCACCGCTTCTATATGAGCAACTCATCAAAGCAGGCGAACCGAAAGGTGAAGCAACCCGGGAAAAAGCTATAGGAATGTTGGAGGAGGGCGGTTTCGGACCGTGGAGTGCGGCTATTGGTATTCTTGGAACAAAAGATCAGCTCAAGCTTGCCAAAAAAGAAATTAAAAAAGCGGTTGGCGGTTTTTCCAAAACCATGTTTCTCAATGATCATTTTGTGGAAAAGGCCCAGCGGTTTTGTTCTGCATTATCTTTTATCCCGGCGGTGAAAAAGCAACTAATGATGATTAATGCCGTTGAACCGGTATATGGATTTACTCGCGGCGAAGCCACGGATAAATCCCTTAAGGCAGTCTATTGGGCGGCAGGCGATTATGAGCACTTGGAGGAATCTGACCCGGATAACTCCGACAGTGGAGTTCTTTTTTGCCTGCCGATCATTCCGGCGGCGGGGGGTGAAGTGCAGGCGGTTGTGAATGATACACGCGACACGTTTGCACGCTATGGGTTTGAGGCAGCCATAACCGTAAATCTGATGAATACCAAAGCAATGGAAGGGGTAGTCAGTCTGGCCTTTGATCGGCGCAATATAGAACAAACCAAAGCTGCCCATGCCTGCATTCAGGAAATGGAAGCTCGGTATGTGGAACAGGGTTATCCGCCTTATCGTGTGGGTATAAATTCAATGCATCATATACTGGATGACAGTGATCCTTTTTGGATGACCGTTCGTGACCTCAAGAAGGTGCTGGATCCCAACAATATCATCGCACCCGGGCGCTATAACCTGATCTAAAACTTTTTAGTTACGCTGAGGTTGGGCGGTCGGCGACCCACTTGCGCATGGCTTCTTTGGTTTCTTTCCATTCCTTCGAGTTATCGCGTTCCTTCACAAATTCCTGATAAAGGTGGAAAAAAGACAGGCGGAAGGTTTCGAGCATCACCATGCGTTCCTGGAATTTACCAACCCGATCAAAGGTTTCGGTCATCGGAAGTTTAAGGCTACGAAAAACAAATTCATCGGCATCGAAGGTGAACGCCCAGACTTCTTCGCCGCGCACAAACTGTACTTTGGCTTTTTTCAGCTTCTTGCCACTGGCCAGTGCTGTTTTAGCTTCGGGGCTGATCATTGGTTCGCCCTTTTTTAAGGTAATCTCGTGGGCGCCTTTCCCTTCCATCACAAACGTGAGGGGCCCTTCGACCATATAGGCAATTTCGCCAACGTCTGGAACATTGGCCAAGCCGCCGCGCTTTTCGGAACAAAACCATAGCCACATCAAAAATTCACGGCCGGCGGTTCCATCGACCATGCCATCTTCGAGGTCGGCTGAAAAACTGGCTGGACCCCAGTTCTGTATATCGACTCCCGCAGCTTTGCTGGCAATATTATCCGGGTCGGCCACCTGTGCCACCACACCGGTTGTTTGCATCAGGGTAAGTACAAAGGCATCGAGCTGCTTTTCGGAAGTCGCGGTGCAATAGATCATGTGTGATCGCTCATCGAAAACAAAGTCCATGCCTTTAAGTTGTGGCGGCATATCGGGCAGTAGTCGCTCCTTCACGCCTTTTTTTATTTCAGAACGAGCCTGCTGATTAAGATACTGTTTATCATCGGCTTCCATCACAGCCATTTCTTCGACGGCGCATTCGGCTGCCAATAAAGAAGAGGGCACTGTTTTTTTCGCCTGAGTCAACGTGAGGCGCAGATAGCCACCTAAATAAGCGGTTTCCTGGTTAATCGTGCGGTCGAGAATATGCCGACTGGCGACCCATCCATGAATCTCCTCTTCCGCTAGCGTGTTCAACGGTGGAAAAGCGGCGGCGGCAAACTTATCAACGTCTGCTTCTTCAAAATCCCGCTGCGCAAAAAACATCCGAAAACTTAACGATCCCTTTTCAAAACTCATTTTAGAACTCCATTTAAATTCGTAGATGCGACGTCCCCGTCGCTTAATCGGTGTGCGGACAGCGCGACGGGGACGTCGCGTCTACGAACTACCAAGTAACGGCAATCCCGGTGGCGACGGTGGTCGGGCGCGGTTTCAGGCCGGGGATGGCTTGAAAGTTGGTGCCCCACAGATTGTCCACCAAGAACGAAAGGCGGACATTGTTGGCGTACCGTGGGAAATAATGCAAGCCCAGGGACGCGCTAGCTCCAAAATCGCTACTGGTACGGACCTTATTTGAGGTCTGATAGCGTGTTGTCTGGGCAAACTCCACGGCAAATTCTTTCAGAAATTTCCAATAAGCAGAAAGATTCAGCAGGTGATCGGGATAGTCCAGTTCATAAAGCCCCGCATAAACATCGACCGATTCTTTTTCAAGCCACTGGTAATAGGCTCTGAGCTGTAGTTTTTCAGAAGCATTGTAATTTACTGCAATATCTATTCCGCCCATATTCAGCGTTCCCAAGTCCGTCGCGGTCCATATGCCATTGGCCGCGGCCTGCGTCCAGTCCATCGTATTCTCAACCTGCCGAAAGAATCCGGCAATTCGCCAATCGAGGCTCGCGGATAGAAACTGATGGAAACCCAATTCTGTGTTTTGGGATTTCTGTTGACCCAAACCCGCGTTTCCGGCACGGAATGGATCAGTATAATAGAGAGTTTGATAATCGGGCTTTTGCACAGTTTCGGTGTAGGAGGCATAAATAGAGCTGTTATCGGTCGCCAGCCAATCAATTCCTGCCGAAGGAAGCCACTCGGCACTCTCCGACGTTTGAAAGATGCTATTGAGCCCGGCCTTGAGTACAACCTTTTCAAACCGAGCCTCCGGCATAATCAGAATGGAGCCTCGCGTTCGATCATGACTGCTGATATCCCCGCTTACCCGTTCGTGCTCAAGATCGCCCCGAAGGTTCAGTACCAGATGCTGTATTTCTAGCGTGCGGCCTTCTAAGACTGCACTGCCATAGCGGGATAAAACATCGTTGGCGAATGCGGAGGAAGGAATCCGATATTGATCATCGAATTCTCTATAGCTGGCGCTAGCTCGGAAGAAGGCATCGTCGAGATCGCCTTTCGATGCACTGGCAAACAGTAATCCATCGTCCGTGCGCTCTTCGGCGTAGACCGTTGATAGAACCCCATAATAGCCTTGCGCATCAAATTCTTTAGTTTGGCTTGCCGTCAGAATATCGAACAGCCAGTCATTATGAACAAACTGTACAAAGGCACCGGCAGACAGGCGCTCCAGATCATTTGCATCATAATCAACCTTTCGCACTTTTTCCCAATCGATGAAGCCGCCGATATTTTCACTGCTTCCGAAGGTCGATGCTTGATAGTGTTCCTTTGTTCCAATGGCTGCTGATACCTCGGAAGTTACTTTAAGTGGTTGGGTGTGATATGCAGCCGTTCCAATCAGATGTCCGGAAACATTGTCCAGCCCATGATGGACGTCGCCGGAGGAAAGTATTTTGTCGAGCACAGGGAGTTCAGAATTAAAATGGGCTGAATAGGGCACCTTCAAATTGTGGCCGTTAATTGAGCTGCCCGACCCGGTATAACTGCTTCCGCGAATTGAAAGATCCTGTTGCGCCAGCCCCTGCGGATTAACAAGAACTTCCGGCGAATCCGCAAAGGCTGCCAAGGGGATAGCCAAAGAAATCAAAATGAAGGATCTAAAATCCATCAGCAGAAATCCTCGATGGTTTGCTGGAGCGCATAAACCGCGCCTTTCAGCTCATCATCCGAAATCACGAGTGGAGGCATCAGGTAGAACATCGTACCCAATGGCCGGAACAGGTAGCCCTGTTCAAATAACGATTCTTTGATTTTTAAAATCTTCGATTTGGTTTCCGGCTTCAGCTCCACCACACCGATCATGCCCAGGAAGCGCAGTTCTTCAACACATTCCAACTCTGCCATCGGTAGCATCCACTGTTTCATTTTTTCCGCCATTTCGGCGCCGCGTTCGACCGTGCCTTCGGCTTCATAAATATCCAGCGCGGCCAATGCCGCCGCGCAGCCGATCGGATGACCCGCATACGTATTACCATGGTAAAAGGTGCAGTCTTTTTCGCCTTCATCGGAAAAGGTGTTGTAAATGGAATCCTTCACCACGCAGGCGCTCAGCGGCATATAGCCGGCGGTGAGTCCTTTGCCGAGGCAGACCAGATCCGGATCAATGCCGGCATGATTGAAAGCAAAGCGTTTGCCGGTTCGTCCGAAGCCCATAGCCACTTCGTCAATAATCAGCAGCACCTCGTTTTCCGCACAGCAGTCGGCTAGCTGTTGCAGGTAGCCGGCGGAATACATCTTCATGCCGGCAGAACCCAGGCAGAGCGGCTCCACAATCACGGCCGCCAGCTTATCTTTGTGCTGATTAATAACGGCGCGGCTGGGCTCAAAACCAGTCGGGTCATCTTCCGTTGGAATCGGGAAGGGCAATTTTGCCGGGTGCGAAACCGTGCGTTCAAACGGCTTATGAAAGCCGTCAACAAAACCCGCGCCCAGTGCACCGAGCGAATCACCATGATACCCCTGATCCATGCCGATGACCCAGGTCTTGTCCGGCTGGCCGACATTGTACCAATACTGAATCGCAATTTTAATGGCCGCCTCCACCGCACTGCATCCATCGCTGGCAAAGACGGAATGCCGATCCGGTGTCGGCATCAGGCCGGCCACACGTTCCGCCAGAGCGAGGACGTTGGGATGGGTCAGACTTCCGGTAATGGAGTGTTGTAGAATCCCCGCCTGTTTCTGGATGGCCTCCACCACCTTCGGATGGCTATGCCCAAGCGCGCAGGCCCACCAACTCGAAACAATATCCACATACCGCTTATCCTGATCATCAAACAGATAAATGCCCTCACCACGGACCATATTCGGGAACCCATTTTCGCTGGCTGAAAACGATGTGTAGGGATGGAAGATTTTATTGGTCATTTTTGTTCGCCCAGTTCTTTCATTTGCTCTTCAAGGAAGTCTTGTAATTGTTCCGTTTGCGGAAGTTCGAGTTGATATTTTGAAACGAAGAGGTTGTTGTCCATTCCGGCTAGGGCATATTCGACGAGCGGGTGGTTTTTTTGCGTACAGAGCAAAAGGCCAATGGGTGGGTTGTCGCCTTCTGTCATCATGTTCTTTTTATACCAACTGACGTAGGTATTGAGCTGGCCAATGTTCTCATGGCTGAACTTTTCTAGCTTTAGGTCGATCAATACGTGGCATTTGAGGATGCGGTGGTAGAAGACGAGGTCGATGAAGCCGTAGGTGTCGCCAATCAGAATTCTTTTTTGTCGATCCTCGAAACAAAAGCCATGCCCGAGTTCGAGCATGAATTCCTGCAGCTTATCGAGCAGGGCGTCTTCGAGATCGGACTCGCCCATCACTTCTTTTGATTTCAGCCCGAGAAATTCAAAGATGTACGGATCGCGGATGGCCAGTTTGGGTTCGGTGATCTCTGCGCCGGACTGCACCATCTCGGTCAGCTTTTCTATGTTATTTGAAAGTCCCGACCGTTCGTAGTATAGGCTCGCAATCTGGCGTCTTAATTCGCGTACAGACCAGCACCCTTTTATGCACTCTACTTCGTAATAGGTTCGTTTGAGATTATCATCGATCTGAAATAGCTCTGTCAGATGGCTGTAGGAAAGACGGTTGAGTAATGTTTTTACGGGCAACTGCAATTGTGCAGACACTGACTGCACAATTTGTGGATAGGTTTTATAGAACAGGTGGAAGTTATGCAGTTGCCGCTTCCCGGTATCCTTGATTTCAGCTTCTTTCAACGCTTTGGCGAGCGAAGTAAACAGCTGTTGTCCATACTCCGCACGGTTGGCTCCGCGTAGTTCATATTCGGCGATGTAGCAGCCGATAATCCAGTTGCGCAACGTGAGGCTGATATTGACGGCCTTGCTTGCTTGCGCGGCGAGCTCCCCATGCACGGTTTGGATGGAATCGATGAATTTTCCGAAGGTCATTTCCTTTTCAGGCATTTCAGACTCCGAGTTGATTCACGATTTTTTCGACCTCGGCGACGACAGAACTAGGGAGATCATCATAGCTGGGATCGGTTTTTGCCAGTTGGCTGCAGTAGGGAATGGTTCCAAGGATTGGAACTTTGCCGAATTGTGCAATGGTGTTGCCGTTGTCCTCTTCAATAAAACCGGATTCCGTGTCGGTGCTGGCCACGAATACGACGCCGGAAATATCGAGTCCATCTGATCGAAGTGCTTGGATGGAGAGCAGGGTGTGGTTGATGGTTCCAAGGCCGGGGCGTGCGGCCAGTAGAACGGGAAGTTTCATCGCCTGCATCAGGTCGAGCATGGTTTCGCGGCGGTTTAGTGGAACCATAATTCCGCCGGCGCCCTCGGCAATCACGAATTCGTATTGCGATCCCAGCGTGCGTGCGGCAATCACCATTTCGGCGAGTTCTATTTCGGTTCCGGCCATATCCGCCGCAAGATGTGGCGAGCAGGCAGGTTCGAATCGATAGGGCGACATGTTGGCGTAGTCTTCGGCGGAAATATTCATCCCGGCCATGGCCAGCGAATAGTCCAAATCAGGCACGCCGCTTTCACAGCCCGTCTGAACGGGTTTCATGGGGGCGGCGTTGATTCCGCGTCGGCGCAGTTCGGCGAGTAGCAAGGCGCTCAGCGCGGTTTTTCCCACATCGGTATCGGTTCCGGTAATAAAGAGTCCGTTCATGGCGGGGTTATTCGGGGAACGTGGTGTAGACGCGGAGTTCTTCCGATGAGACGGATGAGGCCGGAACCAGTTGGTAGTGTTTTTCATCTACAACTTTGACTTCACCAATTGCGTCCCACACATGCACTTGTTCCGGGATTCTTTCAGGATACTTCGGCAAAGGCTCTCCTTTACGGGTGCCCATCAGAAAAAGCCGATGACGTTGTTGCGGCACGCCATATTCGGATGCATTTAATACTTTGTACGGAAGTAGAATGTCATAGCCAGCACCCTGAAGGGCTTCGATGAGTTCTTTTAAGAACTTAGCATGCTTTCCGACTGTGAGTCCTTTCACATTCTCGAATACGCAATATTTGGGCTTAAGCTCCCGCACCAAACGCACATAGTGGAAAACCAATTGGTTACGGGAATCGTCAAGCGCGCGCTTTCCAATCATGGAAAACCCTTGGCAAGGGGCTCCTCCAAAAACGACGTCAATGTCTCGCTCGGCAATACCCGCCTTTTCCCGGATTTCGGAACCTTTTACGTCCACAACGCTGGCGCATATGGTTTTTGAATGTGGGAAATTAAATTCGTGTGTGGCGCAGTGGACAGGATCGATTTCAACTGCTGCGGCAATGTCGAAGCCGGCCTGTTCAAATCCAAGCGACATACCTCCTGCTCCAGCGAACAGGTCTATTCCCAAGGGTCTTTTAGCTTTTTGTATCATGGCGCGAACCATAGTGGTTCATGAACTAAAACTCCATAGTTTAAGCAAGGCAATCAAAGCTCTAGCATTGATGTGTCTTATTGAACAGGGTTTCCAAGGATTGGAACGATTTGGCCTGTAGGTTTAAGGAATGGGATGCATTTTCCCAATTCATGACGGAGGCTTTTGACACACCGAGTTCTTTTGAAAAGTCGTGTTGGGTCATTTCAAGTTTTTCGCGCAGTTCCCGGATGCATCCGCCGGTGGGTTCGAAGGCAGGGGTCGCTTCAGGTTCAAGTTCGATGCCGAAAACATCGCCGACCTCTTCCGCTTGCAGGGTCCTGCGCCGGCGGGAGCGTTTGCCGGTGGTTAGATCATCAATGGCGGTGTCGACGGCAATCAGCTCTTCGTGGTTGACGCCGCGCAGTTTGAAGAGCAGCTCGGGTTCGGTATCGAGCCGAACGCCGATGCCGTACATGGCGGCGGCGACGTGTTTGCACATATCCGCCCAGTCGGGGCAGTTGCAGTTGAAGCGGATTTCGTCCGGATGTGGGAAAAGGCCGTTATCACGATCGGTGACAATTTCCATCACTTCGTCTGAAATGGTTCCTTGCAAGAGTTCGATCAGCGAGCCGATTTTTCCTTTGCAGCGGTCTTTAATGATCTCCCATTTCCGGGGATCGAGCGGGTCGATGTGGACCGAGAGTTGATACATTTCCGATCCGCTGACTATGGCCTTGGCTTCTTTTTGGCTGATTCCAAGATGGCAGACGGAACCGTTGCGAACATAGGAGCGCCCGCGCGGCAAGCGGTTGGAATAGTCGCTGAACGATTCCAAGTGCTTGCACCACGATTTCCCCCAGAAGCTTTTTGCAATTCCGCGCGTTTTGAACGGCTCAATCGGCTGGATTTCCTCACCATCCTCGCGCAGCTTTTCCATTTTCTTCAGCGCTCGACGTCGGCGCTCGGAAACAGGGATGTATTCGTAGTCGTCGTAATCATACCGGCTCATTGGTTGGTCTCCGCTTTTTCAAGGTCGAGTGTAATCATGCTCAGCAGCTCGTCATTGCTCATTTCAGTAAGGGCTTTTTCCGCGCCGCCTTCAAGAATTTGGTCTGCGGTTTTCTGTTTTTCGGCGAGCAGGCGGTCGATCTTTTCTTCGAGTGTGCCGGCGGTGACAAACTTATGCACGAGCACGTTATTTTTCTGGCCAATACGGAAGGCGCGGTCGGTGGCTTGGTTTTCGACGGCAGGGTTCCACCAGCGGTCGAAATGGACGACGTGTGAGGCGGCGGTGAGGTTGAGTCCGGTGCCGCCGGCTTTGATGGAAAGAACAAAGAAGGGCGGGCCGTCTTCGCGTTGGAAGGCTTCGACCATTTCCTGCCGTTTTTTCACCGGTGTGCCGCCATGCAATACGAGGCCGGGGCGGCCGAACACCGAGGCAAGGCAGTCGGCCAGCGGATCGGTCATTTCGCGGAACTGGGTGAAGATGAGCATCTTCTCGCCGCGCGATTCAATCTCGGAGCAGATCTCTTCCAACCGTTGGAACTTGGCGCTGTGCTTGGGAAGATAGTTGCCCGCGCCGGTGACCTGGTCGGGGTGGTTACAGATTTGCTTGAAGCGCATGAGATAGGTCAGCACCAGTCCCTTTTTCTGGATGCCTTCGGTTTCTTTCAGCTCCTTTAGCATGGATTGTACGGATTGCTTGTAGAGCTTGGCTTGCGGCGGATTCAGCCCGCAGAAGACGGTCATTTCGGTTTTGTCGGGCAGATCGGAAATGATGGACTTGTCGGTTTTGAGACGCCGCAGAATATAGGGATTCACCAGTCGCCGCAGCGGCGCATAGTGCTCGTGGTTGCCGGATTGAATGGCTTTCGTGAACGCGGAGAACTGCGATGCACTGCCGAGCAGGCCGGGGTTGAGAAAGTCGAAGAGCGACCAGAGGTCGCCCAGGCGGTTTTCGATCGGGGTGCCGGTCAGCGCAATCCGGGCGTCGGCCTTGAGCGCACGGACGGCTTTGCTCTGGCGGGTGGAGTGATTTTTAATGGCCTGTGCTTCGTCGAGAATCGCCCAGCTCCATTCGGTTTCGGCCGGCCAGTCGAGGCGGGTGAGCATGCCGTAGGTGGTAATGACAAGGTCGGCGGTTAAATCGGGGGATGCCAGGTCGGCGGTTTCGGAGCGATGGGCGATGAACAGGTTGAGCGCCGGAGCAAATTTGGCGACTTCGCGCTTCCAGTTGCCAATGAGCGAGGCGGGTACTACCAACAGGGCGGATTTAGAATCGGGCGCATCGGCCTTCTTCCGCAGTAGGGCGGCGAGCACCTGGATGGTTTTTCCAAGCCCCATGTCGTCGGCCAGACAGGCGCCAAGGCCGGTATTGGCGCAGAGCCAGAGCCAGTTAAGGCCGTCCGCTTGGTAGGGCCGCAGTTTGGCGTTGAGTGTTTCCGGCGGGACGAGCCGTTCTGGATCGCGTAACTGGTCGAGGGTTTCGGACAGCCATTCGCCGGGCTGGGTGAAGGCCCACTCTCGATGATCCTCCAGTTCCTCTTCGTTTTTCAGATTGGCGGGCGCGCCCGCCAGCAAGCGCATGCCTTCAGTAAACGAAATGCCGCCGTGCTGTTCGATCTTTTCCCAGTGGTCGAGCGCTTGCTGTAGTTTTTCGCGATCGACCTCCACCCATTGGCCTTTGAGCAGCACGAGTCCATCCTCGCCCGCCAGTAGGGCATCGACCTCTGCGCGCGTTAGGCGCTGCCCATCGACCATCACATCCAAATGGAAATCGAGCAGGGCATTGATCCCCAAACCGCTTTTTTTCTGTTCGCCAATGGTAGCCGCCACCTGCGGGCGTCGACTCTTCTTCTTCCACCAGTTCGGCAGGCGAGCGAGCAGGCCGGCCTCTTCGTAGATCGGAATGCCCTGGAGGAATTCATAGGCCTCGGACGGGAGCCAAACCAGCGGGTGAAAAACGTCGCCCGTTTCCACCAAACCGGCCAGCAACGGATTGCTTTTTGCGGCGGTGTTGATGGGGGAAAGTAGCTTAAGCAAGGCGGACTTGTTGTTGGCGCCGGCATATTCCTTCAGCGCCTTTCCCAGCGGAAGTTGCTGAACGCGTCCGGCCTTGGTGAGGCCGGCGGCATAGGTGGCCATGAACGCGAACGGAAACTCAGCGTCGCCTTTGTTTTCGGCGAGGTGCAGTGTAACGCGTCCAACACGCGACCAGAGTGGGGCGTGCATTTCCAAAAACCCGGCCAGCCCGCTTTCAGTCAGTTGTTCCTTCGTCCAATTTTCCAGCCGTTTCCAGAGATTGGAGAGCACGTCCGGGGAGAGGTATTCCGCGCCGCGCATGGGGGGCGCATTGAGCACGAGTTCTTCCAGCTCGGCGATTGGTAGAGCTGGAATTTTCAGGGCTTCGCCTTCTGGAATATGGCAGAGGGAGCGGAGAAATTGGCTCGCAAAACTTTTCCAAAATCCAATGGAAGGGTCGGCTTCGACCAGGAGTTTGCGACCGGCGATTTCAATAAGCCCTGCTTCATCTGATTCGGTAAAGGCCGCAAGTTTACTGGAGGATGCATCGCGGCATATCACGAAGCCATGCGGGGTGAGTTCAAGAAGGCTGGATTCCATAGGGGTTAACTCTTGGTCAGCAAGAACGTGGCGGTTTCATAGGAGGCGGAAACTCCACCGCTGGTCGCATAGTTTTCCTGATAGTCCACAACGAGCTGGCTGAGTTCTGTTCGGGAGAGAGGCGCATTGCCGGCGCTGACTTTTCCCCCGGTAACGCCTTGCTCATGAATGGCTTTAAGGAAGGCTTTGGCATCGTCATAAAGAATGGCTTCTTCGCTGTGCATCTGTCGTTTCTTCTTAAATCCGGCATCTTGTATGCAGGCCACGACTTCTTCAAAGATTGGTAAGGTAATAGAGGGCGTCTTTTCTGGCGCGATGGAGGTGCGGAGTTCGTGCAGTTCCTTAAGGGTTCCCTGCAGCATCATGCCCAGAGCAAACGTCCCGCTGGGTTCGAGGCATTGGTAAATATTTTCAAAGGTAGCCCTAAGGTCGGTTACCCAATGAAGAGCCGAGCTGGAAACGATCAACGGATAGCGGTCGCCACCCCAGAAGGTTTGAGCATCGTCAACAATCCAATTAATTTGCGGAGACTCTTGAAAACGGGCGCGGCTGTACTCCACCATTTTTTCTGATAGATCGACTGCATCCAGAGGGGCTTTAGGAAAATGTTCTACAACAAGCCGGGTCAACTGGCCGGTTCCTGAACCCAATTCGAGAATCTTTTCAGGATACAATCCAGGCAGCATAGAAACAACCGACTGCGCCAGCGCCAGCTGTGGACGGGCATGGCGATCGTAGGTTTCTGCTGCAGCTGAAAAACGGTTTGAGATCATTGGAACTTCCTTAAAATTCGGCGCGGAGATTGCGCGAAAATCCGCTACAATGCAATCCATTGGTCGCGCCGATCTGGCTTTACTATCTTTGGGGCTCAGCGTATGTGGAAACGAAACATGAGGTTTGAACTATGATGCAGGGACTTTCTGAGTCGTTAAATATGCCGTTAGAGCTTGCCGAAAATTTGGTTTATACGGTTGTTGCATTGACCTTGTTGTTTCTATGCAGGCTCATTACAAGCCGAGTTGTCAGCCGTAATATTGAGGATGACAAGCGTCGGTATCATGTTCGAAGAAGCGTTACCTATGCCTATACGGTAATCTTTTTCGTAATACTGGGCACCATTTGGTTCAAGGGCATGGCTTCGCTCGGGACGTTTCTCGGTTTAGCCAGTGCAGGTCTGGCCGTGGCCCTGCACGATACCATCGCTAATATGGCAGGGTTCTTTTTCATAGAAGCGCGAAAGCCTTTCCGTGTCGGGGATCGAATTGAAATTGGGGATATTGCCGGCGATGTCATTGATATTCGTCTCTTCCAATTTAGTGTTGTGGAAGTAGGGAATTGGGTGGATGCGGATCAAAGCACGGGTCGAATTGTACACGTGCCCAACAGCATGACGCTGCGGGTGCCGTTATCCAACTATCACATCGGGTTTGAATATATCTGGAATGAAATCCCGGTATTGGTCACCTTTGAAAGTGATTGGAAAAAGGCCAAGGAGCTACTGCTGAGTATCGGGAAAGAGAATGCGGAATACCTTTCGCAAGGCGCCCAGACCCAGATCCGGCGGGCCGCTCGGAAATACCTGATCGTGGCGGGCAAGCTCACTCCTACCGTGTACACCTCAGTAAAGGACAGCGGAGTCATGCTCACCATCCGCTACTTGGTAGATCCTCGCCAACGCCGCGGCACAGAACAAAAAATGTGGGAAGATATTCTCGATGCTTTTGCCAAAGAGCCGAATATTGAGCTGGCATACCCCACCACACGGTTTTATTCGACTCCAGGCAACGCTCAGAGAGCAACTAACGATTGAGATGTCGTAGATGCGACGTCCCCGTCGCATTCTCTATGCAGGGGCAAGCGACGAGGACGTCGCGTCTACGAAAATAATTCAGCACGGCATTACAATCGTGAAAAGCTCTAAATGAAGCCGAATGAGCTAGACGGGGAAAGAATCAGGTGAAGAACTGGTCGTGAGCAATGTGTTTGCGCTGAGTGGTCTTTCCATCCTATTCATTTCACTTTATGTATATTTCAACTTCTACCGTTTTCACATCAAAGGCAATGTGCTGGATTTTATTAAGCGGGTCTGTTCGATCTATTTCTGTTCCCTTCTGGTCGTGGCTGTACTCCTAACCATTATCCAGCGATGCCCTTGGGAAATAGATATTTTCGTTGCCATTAAACGGATCCTGATCCGTTGCTTTTCCCGCACTCGATGAGTGCGGCAATTACTGACACGCTGAAGTAAGGAATCTTGTAATTTTATTTATTACTTCGGCAAAATGATGGGCGGGCAGGGCGTGGCCGGCATTTTCATAAATCTTGAGCTCACTATCCGGTAGTTGGTTGTACAGCCATTCAGCAGCGGCTGAAGGTATAATCCGGTCGTCCGCGCCGTGAAGTAGCAGTACTGGAATCTCTATGTTTGGAAGCTGCGTCCGCACATCTGAGGACAACAGATATTCAAGCCCGGCAATCAGGTCTTCATTTTCATCCCGTTGCAATTGCATCTGGATGGCCTGTCGACTTTGCCGATGGGGAAAGTGGACATTTTTAAAAAACTCCGAAAGCACGGCATCGGGGTTTCGTTTAAGCTGGAGAATCATTCGCTTTAGGACTTTTTCAGGCGTGCCACAGGGATAATCCTCGCCTGCGCAAAACTTTGCGGTTGATGAAATCAGCACCAGCTTTTTGCAGCTGTCCGGCAGTAATTCCATCGCCAGCAATCCACCCATGGAGCCGGTAACAATAAAGTCGGCATCCGGAACCTTTCGCTCCTTTAGCACCTGATCGCCGGTCATAAGTTGAACATCAAACTGATCCGCTAACGCATCGCCCATCGGCCGAATAGCATCCAGCCCATGCGCCCAACCGGAAATAATAAGTACGGTGCGGTTCATTTTTTGACAGGATCTACAGGATTAACGGGATTGGTTTTTGGTGATAGGCTTTGTATTTTTCGTTTCACTTCCACACCGTGCTCGGCAAAGTTGAGAATCAGCCCAACGGACTTATTGGTTGCGGTAAGGTAATTGACTAGCTGAACTTCGTGAGCTGTTATAATTTTGGAGACGGACTTAAGTTCAACAATCACAGTGTCCTCAACAACGAGGTCCGCAAAGAATGATCCAACGCATTGGCCATTATACCTGACATCAATAGGAACTTGGGATTCCACGTTTACAGCAGCGTTCTTTAATTCGATGAGTATGCTTTGCTCATAAACCGATTCAAGAAACCCAAAGCCAAGCTTGCGATAAACCTTATAGGCGCATCCTATAATCTTTTCCGTCAGTTGTTCGTATTCCATTTTATTTCTCTTCCTGTAAATCTCGTAATTCCTGTCTACACTTCATGCCGTACCGCTTCAATAATTGCCGCCGCGGCGCGCTCGAGGTCGCCGACGTGGTGGGCGAGAGTGATGGAGAGGCGTAGGCGGGCGGATCCGGCGGGGACGGTTGGCGGACGGATGGCCGCCGCTATAATGCCTTCGTCGCGCAGGGTTGCCGAAATGGCCGCAGCCTTTTCATTATCGCCAATCACGATCGGGATGATTTGGCTCTGACTTTGCATCGTATCGAGTCCGGCTTCATGCAGCAGCGACCGAAAATAGTCGGCATTGGCCTGCAGGATATTTCCAAGCCTTGGGGACGATTCAAAGATATCAAGAGCACCCATTGCGGCACCGAGCACAGCCGGTGGTGATGCGGTGGTATAAATAAATGCACGGGAAGAACTGATCAGTAAATTGCGCAGAGCAGACGAGCAAGCCACAAAGCCACCATAACCCGCCATGGCTTTGCTCATGGTACCCATCGAAACCGTAACACTGTTTTCAAGTCCGTGTTCGCGGATAAGTCCGGCTCCCAATGGACCGAAGGTTCCGGTGGAATGCGCTTCGTCAATCATCAGCATGGTTTCGTGTTGTTCCGCCAACGCAGCGATTTCTTTCAGCGGGGCAATGTCGCCATCCATGCTGAAAACCGATTCCGTAATAATCAGCCGTCGATTACCGGTAGCTGGAAATTGTTCGAGCCTCTTTTCAAGGGCTTCAAAATCATTATGCGCGAAACGGACCAGTTTGGCGCCGGATAGTTTACAGGCATCAATCATGCTGGCATGCACCAACTTGTCGGAAAAAATAAGATCATCCCGTCCAGCTAGCACAGGAATTGTGCCGGCATTGGCCATGTAGCCCGATCCAAATAGCAGTGCGGTTTCGTACCCTTTTTCTTTGGCAATACGCGCTTCCAGTTCTTCGTGGAGCGGCAACGTGCCGGTCACCAGTCTGGACGATAAGGAGCCAATCCCATATTTATCCAGTGCTTCCCGCGAGCAATCCATGACATGCCGGTGCTGGGCAATGTTCAGATAGTCGTTGCTCGAAAAGTTGAGGATGTCTTTTCCGTCGATCTTGAATTTTCCGCCCGCTTCCGGATAGACGCGGGCCGTCCGTTCCAAACCGTTACTTTTGGCGTCGGCGAGTATGGGTTGTATCCAGTCTTCACACATGGGAGACACTCTCGCCAACTTGTGGAATTGGCGCAATCCTGAAAAAGGAATATAAAAGTACGATGATTAACCTGCTTGCTGCCCTCGTTCCATATGCTGCCGTTCTGATCGGTATGTATATATTGCATAATGCATGGCTGACGATACTGCTTTATTACTTCGGAGTCATAGTCTTCGCTGTCTGTCGAAAACCTTCTGATCTGTGGAAAATGGCTGGCGACATGAAGGTCGTGGCCGACTCGGCCTTGTAGTCAAAGTCTGAAGGTCGAAAGTCCTGATCCTGGGACCTCGGACCTTCAACCTTTTTGATCTTCGACTTAAAGCGACGTTAGCCGTTTAGTAGTTCTCAGCCAGCACTTCGAAGTGCGCCTGGGGGTGTGCACAGGCCGGGCACATGGCCGGAGCTTCTTCGGCTTCGTGAATGTAACCGCAGTTACGGCACTGCCAGATTATAACGTCCTCTTTCTTGAAGACGTTGCCTGCTTCGAGGTTGGCCAGCAGATCACGGTATTGCTTTTCATGTTGTTTTTCTGCAATAGCAATTTTTTCCCAGATAACGGCAGCGGCTTCAAAACCTTCTTCACGAGCTTTGGCTGCAAATGCCGGATAGAGTTGAGTCCACTCTTCATTTTCACCATCCGCCGCCGCTTTCAGGTTTTCAGCAGTAGTGCCGATAACGCCAGCCGGGAGCATAGCGGTGATTTCTACGCCGCCGCCTTCAAGCTGTTTGAAGAAACGCTTGGCGTGTTCTTTTTCCTGATCAGCAGTGGTCTGGAACATGGCAGCAATCTGCACGAGACCTTCTTTTTTTGCCGCGGAAGCAAAATACGTATAGCGGTTACGTGCCTGGGATTCGCCGGCGAATGATTTCAGCAGGTTTTTTTCTGTTTCGGTTCCTTTGAGTTCTGGCATGGGTTTGCTCCTGGGTTAGTTTATTTTACAGTTTTGGAAAACGCCGCGAACCTGCAGGGACTTAACGTCGCTTATATTTTCAGTCCCCTCAGGAAGGGGCAGTTCGTATTCCAAATAGAGGTCGGCAATGCTTCCGCATTTCACACAGACAAAGTGATGATGCTCGTCGCAATTGGCATCGTAGCGCGCGTCGCACTCGCTCGGCAATCGCGCATTCCATGAGAATCCTCGAAGGGGACTGCAGGATTTATTTAAAGTTCATTGGGTCATTAAACACAAAAAGCGCCCCGAATGGGACGCTTTTCTGCATGTGGAACCACCTGAAGGCGGAACTACAAACTTTTCTTAGTGCGCAGTCTCGATCTTCGCACCTTTGGTCTGGCCGATATCGGCCAGGAGCTCGCCGAACCATGGCTCGTCGATGTTGAACGGCTTGCCGCCAGCGATGCGTGGGAATTCAATGGCGCGCAGTTCGAAGTTCTGGTCGTCGTCGTGACCGACCACACCGCCGATGCCGGCCTGGGCTGATTCAACGGCTTTGTCGCAGCATTCTTTGATGAGCTTGAGGTCGGCTTCGTTGGAAGCGGCCGCACGGGCATAGTAGCCGGATTTCTGAATGAGTACTTTTTCTGCGCCGAGCAGTTCGGCAAACTGTTTGCCGAACCAGACGCCGGGATTAACGGCATCGAGTTTGGCGTGGCCGAAGGCATCGCGCGGAACTTCTTCGCCGGCGGCTTCCATTTCCTTGATGATGGCTTCGAGGCTGGCGCCTTCGGAGATGAAGATGTTTACGTTGTCGACTTCGTCCATGATGTTGGAGAGGCGTTCGGCTTCGGCGGCAATATCGATTTCCATTTCCGGAATGAAGATGGCGTGCACGTCTTTGCGTTCTTTGGAGAGGCCGAGCTTCGGCAGGAAATCGAGTTCTTCGAGATTGTCGTGGTAGACTTTGGCGGTGTAGCCGGTGAGCCAGCCACAGCTGCGGCCCATCACTTCGTGAATGATGAGCATACGCGGGTTGGCATTGTGCTCGGCCACGACGTTTTCGAAATATCGTGCACCTTCATCGGCCGCAGTCCAGGCACCGAGGCTCTGCTGAATCGGGAAGACGTCGTTGTCGATCGTTTTCGGCAGGCCAACCACGATCAGTTTGTAGTCGTTATCTGCGAGGAAAGCCGCGAGGTCGGCCGCGGTGGTGTTGGTGTCGTCGCCGCCAATGGTGTGGAGGACTTCAACGCCGTCTTTGACGAGCTGATTGGCTGCTACTTCCAAAGGGTTTTCGCCGGGTTGCACGAGGCCGCGCTTTTCGCAGTCTTTTATATTGGTGAGTTTAACGCGGCTGTTGCCGATCGGGGATCCGCCATGTTTGTAGAGAACGGCTGCGTTTTCGCGGATTTCTGAAGTGATTTCAATGGCTTCGCCGAGTAGCAGGCCTTTGTAGCCGCCCACATAGGCGATGATTTCAGTTTCGGGGGAAATCTCGGTGTAGCGTTCAATGAGACGTCCGACTGCGGTGGAAAGACAGGGCGCCAGTCCGCCGGCGGTGAGCAGGGCAACTTTTTTAATGGCCATAATGTTAATTCCTTTCAGTTGAGGTGGTTAAAAAATGAAGCGCACATAATGGGAATCGGCGAAAAAAACGCAAGCTGGAATTACGGGCAATCTAGAGAGGGTATGTCCGCACGATGATTGAGATTGAAGAGAATGAGCTCTTCGTGTAGATCTTTTAAACGTATTCAGGGTGAGTTTTCATATATGGCGGATCTGTTCTTTTTTAAACAAAGGTTAAAGTTTAGCCTCAAACTGGGTATTGTCGGCATTGGGCTGGGCTTACTGGCAACCTGGTATTTTTGGAATCAGCTTGAATTTGCTGAGGATCGGATCCAGTTCCTGCTTTCGGCGGTTATTACCGGAGGTCTTATTTTAGCCCTATTCGGATTGGGTGTGTACTACATCGCTGTTGCGCGGATTACAGACCCTTCGAAGAATCTAGCGGATAAATTCGACAGTCTTCCCTGGTGGATATTGAAAATTGCGTTGTTGATCCTATCCATAATCGTAATGGCATTTTTTATCATGCGCCTATCCGCATCTGCTGAAAACGAATTTGATATGATCCGAGATGGACACCTCGTTGTGCTGGAGGAAAGGATTAAGGCCAACCCAAGCTTGCTGGAGAAGAAGGAGTCTAAGGAGGGGGGAACCCTTATTCAGGTGGCCTACAGCGAAGGTTATCATGAGGCTGTTGCACTTTTGCTTGAAAACGGAGCGAGTGCCGATGAGATGAATCAGGACGGCAAGAATCCGGTAATTGCTTCCATCATGAATCTCCCAATGCTTACCAGCCTCCTTGAATACGGGCTTAATCCTGAGTTGTTGAACTAAGCCGCTTCGCGTCAGGCTCTTGCCAAAGCATCCTTTCGGGGTAAAACTCTCGTTCACACCGGCATTCATGAAGGTGCCGGGTTGAAC
>JADGFE010000011.1 GCA_016744085.1 Kiritimatiellales bacterium
ACTCCTTCTGTGTAGTGTCGTTTTCGTCGACAACACATTACAGATAAGTTGCTCGGTGTGTTAATCATTCATTTACCCACTGATTTGGCGGAAGACCCGATTTTGAAAACCGTAGAGCTCTTGGTGCCTTCGTGTTTAAACTGATTCTGCTGCATCTTGAATGCTCCCAAGTTGGGCGAGCAGGCTCTTAAAAGGAATGTGGGCACAGCTGTTGAAGAGGGGGTTTCCTCGGAGCGCACGCTGGGCCGTGATGGCCGGGGAGTTTAGGCCACAGAGGAAGCGGGCTTGCTGACGGGGCTGGCCCAGCGCTTTGGAATATTGGCTCGCAAGCTCGGAGATCTGTTCCAAAACAGCAGGATCAATTTCCGTCGCATCGCGTTTAGGTAATCTAGCGGGGGCATCACCTTTGCAAACTCCGCAATGCCCACACGGATCAATCGGTTCACCGAAGTAAGTGAGCAGTCGGTTCGTGAGGCAGATGCTTTCTTCTGCATAGGCCACCATGGCATCGATCCGATCAATTTCTAGTTGCTCATGCTGGTTGAAGAGATCGACCAGCTTTTTACACAATGCCGGTCGGTCGGTATTGGGCTCGATGCGTTTGAAGCGCTGGCGATAGCCGGACATTTGCAGCGTGATCAATCCTTTCTCCTGCAAACTTTCGAAAGCGCGCAGAATGACATCGCGCGGTTGACCGGAACGTTCGATGGCCTCATCCATATCGAGCGTAATCCATTTGCGGGCTTTCTTTCCGCAGGCGAATAGTTTTCGCAGGAACGCGGCCTGTTTTTCAGAATATTGAGCGAGAATCTGAGCGCCGGTCTGATGGGCTTCGAATCGAATGTCGCTGTAGTAGTAGCCATCGAATTGAATGATGCCGAAGAGTTCAAGATGGGTGAGCAGGGTGCTGACCACCAATTGACGAATATCGTGCGCTGAAGAAAGTTCTCGGGCTGTAACATCAATATCGTCCCCGGCATCGAGCAACTCGTTAACAAGGCTGCTGATGTTGACTGCTGCTGGGGTGTCGCCATAGACAAAATTTTCGAGCGTGGTGCAATCGTCCGCACAGGCAAAGATTTCGCAGAGGGCTGGGGCTCCATCGCGACCAGCGCGGCCAGTTTCCTGAAGATAACTTTCGAACCCCTTGGCGAGGTGGTAGTGGTAGACATAGCGGATGTCGGCTTTATCAACCCCCATGCCGAAGGCAATCGTCGCGCAGATGATTGGGATTTTTCCCGCCATGAATTTTTCCTGGGTAGCGACCCGCAGTTCGTTCTTCAAACCGGCGTGATAGGGCGCGGCGTTGAACCCGTTTTCTCGGAGAATTTTTGCCGTGTTTTCAGCGTCTTTCTGCAAGTGAACATAGACGATGGTTGCGCCGGCGGGGCGCTCCTTCATCCGTTGTAACAGGAGTTGATCACGTTCGTGGCCTTGGCAGGCGCTGACGCGAAATTCGAGGTTCGGGCGATAAAATCCGGTGTTGATCACATCGGCGGGCTGGATGCTGAACGCGGCGGCCATATCGTCGGAAACCTTCGGTGTGGCGGTGGCGGTGAGGGCGAGCACGCGTTCGACGTTCAGCGATTCAACGGCTTTGGCCAACTTCAGATAGTCGGGCCGAAAGTTATGCCCCCATGCCGAGATGCAGTGCGCTTCATCGACCGCGAGCAGGCTGATTTGCAGCCCGCGAATCAGATTAAGAAAGCGCTCGTTGGTGAGGCGTTCGGGCGAAACGAAGAGCATCTTCAGTTCGCCTTTGCGGATGGCGTTGGAAACTTCGCGGTATTTTTCTTCGGTCAGGCTGGAGTCGAGCCGTTCCGCGCTGATATTTTTAGCCTGTAGGCTGTCGATCTGGTCTTTCATGAGCGCGAGCAACGGGGAGACCACCAGTGTCAGGCCGGGAAGCAGCAGGGCGGTCAGCTGATAACACAAGCTTTTGCCGGAGCCGGTTGGGAAGATGGCTGCTGCACTGCGTCCGGCCAATAGGATCTCAATGGTTTCCTGCTGGCCTTCGCGAAAGGTGTCGAATCCAAAATGCGATTTGAGAAGCTCAGTTGGTGTGGTGGGCATAAGTGAAATCCTTAAATTCTTTTTTATAAACATTTAATATAAACAAGATAGTGGAGTCAGAAGTAAACGCAAGGCTCAATAATCATGAGTCTTCAACTTAGGAATTAGAATTTTAAAGAATATCTTTGCCGTCTGCATTTCCCAGTGCAAGACTCCTGTTTGTCGTTGGCTCTGATCCTTACACACGGCTAACCGGTTTGTAATTGGTTTAAGGCGAGTCGCGTATAACTAGTCGACAACTCAGGAGAAAAACATGAAATTGATTAAATACATTTGTTTGGCATTGGTTCTCAGTGCGGTAACCCTTTCGGTGCAGGCGGCATCGATCATTGAGGAGCCTGCGGTCATGCCAGAGGCTATGCTTTCGATCACGGCTCCAGATCTGCACGGTCTGATTGATGGCATTGGAAGCGTTGCTGCCAAGACATCTCCGATGATGAATGGAATGATGATTAAGAATCTGGTTGGTATGCAGTTGGGTGATCCCGGACTCGCAGGGTTTGCGCAGGGTAAAGGTTTGGCGGTTGTTGCGCTTAATACCACAAACTTCTTTGGTGTTCTGGAAGTCGCCGAGGCTCAATCGTCAGGTTATGCCGAAGCGATCCAGGGTCTTGGTATGCAGACCAAATATGCCAATGGTGTATTGGTTGTGGCTCAGACGCCAGATCTGATTGCTCAGGGCGTGGCGATGACGGCATCGGTTAAATCAACGCTGCTGGCAAAACGAAGTGCAACCTTGCGTGTTGCTGCTCAGCCGAATGCCGTGATTGAACGCAATGATGAGCAAATTCAGGGATTCTTGGAAATGATACCTGCTTTAATGGGGGGAGGTATGGCTCAGGCACCGGATGCGGATGCCAAAACGATTGAAATGACGACTAAAATTCTGGAAGCGGAATTTCGTATTCTTTTATCGGTAGCCAGCCAGTGTAAATCGGGCGAGCTTGTTATTGCTCCGGAAAACGGATCCGTTCGCCTCAGCGAAACCTTTGCTCCAAAATCGGGCAGTCAACTGGCCAAATTGATGGACTCAACCAAAACAGTTAAAGCCAATCCAAAAATTCAATCCGGCTTGCTGGGCGAAGGAATGGTGAAGCTGGACTTTGTGATGGGTAGTCCGGAGGCCCTTCACGAATTCGCTATTGCTGAGATGAATAATGTGGTGGATGCCATGGCGATCACGAATCTGGATGTTGATGCGATTGCTGAGGTGATGGACAGATGGATGGGACTCTGTGGCGGAACGGCCTGCGAAATTGTTGATTTTGATTACGAGGACGGTTTAAGTGTTGGTTATCTATTGGAAGTTAGGAATGAAAAGGTAGCGCTGGAAGTCTTAAAAACCATGAAAAAAGATATGGAGCCGATGCTGGAGCTCTATAAAAACATGGGAATGGATATGGAATTCGAGTTTAAAGAAAACGTTTCTGAATATAAGGGTGTAAAAATCCATTGTCTTGAAATGGAAATTGAAATGGATGAAATGCCTGCTGAACAGAAAAAGCAGATGGATGCCATGGATATGGATGATTTGGATTATGACATCGCCATTTTTGATGGCTTACTGCTCTGCACCATGGGCGACAACGCTATCAATAAGGCCATTGACCATATCAAGAACCCTTCCGCAACCATTGATCCATTGAAAGCCCGTAGCATCTATCCTGCCGGTGGATTCTACTATTGCGATATTGATGTTGGTCGTTATGTCGAAATGGTTTCTGCATTTATGCCGGAAGGCGAAAACCCGTTGAATCCACAGGTTGTTGCCATGATGCAGGGGGTTGAACCGATTACTTCTGCAGGTTTTCGGAACGATGGTCTGGCCATGTGGAGTGTCAATATTCCCGGCGATCTAATCGGTAAGATCGGCCAGATCAGCATGATGATGCAGATGCAGAAAATGCAGCAACAGCAAAGCATGCCGCAGGGAATGCCCGCTGGGATGCCGGGTCTGTAAGATTTTCCTGTCATCAATGTTAATGCTAAATCCCGCCTAAATCGGCGGGATTTTTAATTTTCCCGCTGTTCTTGGTTTAACCCGTCCGCCTTAATGGCTATTGTCCCCGTTTTACTTCGAAAAGAACCAATCGGCTGGAGTTTTACTATGATTTATCGCATTGAAATCGGTTTGAAAGACGGCGTGCCGGATGCACGCGGACGTGGCGTGATTCATCGGGCGCAAGGTGCTCTGAAAATGAACATTGGTGAATGCCGAACGCGCGACGTTTATAAGATGGTCGCTAATATCGACGCTGATAAAGCCGTTGAAGTGCAGAAAACCTTCGCTGATCCGGTGGTGGCCGAATCCGCCCTCGAACGCCTCGAAGCTCCGGCTTCTTTCGATTGGATGCTCGAAATCGGCTTCAAACCCGGCGTCACCGATAACGTCGGCCGCACCGCGCGCGGCGCGCTGCAAGATGTTGTTGGCCGTGAGCTCGATTGGGAAGAACAGGTTTATACCTGCATTCAGTATTTCCTCTCCGGCGATCTCTCCCGCGAAGATGTCGAGCACCTCGGAAAAGACCTGCTCGCCAATACTTTGATTCAGACCATCTCCGTTTTCTCGAAAGAAGAATGGCTCGCCGCCACACCGGATGTTTCCGCTCCGATCTTCGACGACCATCCCGAAATCAAGGTCAACGTCATCGAGCTGCCGGACGACGATGCGGCGCTGATGAAGATTTCCTCTGAAGGCATTCTCTCCCTCTCACTCGAAGAGATGCATACCATTCGCGACCACTATCTGCGCGACGCTGTGAAAGCGCACCGTGCCGAACTGGATCTGCCGGAATGGCCGACCGATATCGAACTCGAATGTATTGCCCAGACCTGGTCGGAGCACTGCTCGCACAAGGTGTTTGCGGGAACGATTAATTATAAAGACGAGGAAACGGGTGAAGAAGAAATCATCCACTCGCTCTATAAAACCTACGTCAAAGCCTCCACCAAAAAAATTGAAGAGTCGATCGATTGGCTGGTTTCGGTGTTTACCGACAACGCCGGTATCGTGAAATTTAACGAAGATATCCATCTCGTTTACAAAGTAGAAACCCATAACTCGCCATCCGCACTCGATCCGTTTGGCGGATCCATGACCGGTATCGTTGGCGTAAACCGCGATCCGCTCGGCACCGGCATGGGTGCGGAATTGGTTTCCAATGTCTGGGGCTATTGCCTTGGTTCGCCGTTCTACGATAAAGCCATGCCGGAAGGCCTGATGCATCCGCGACGTATCCGCGACGGGGTTCATGAAGGCGTGATCGCCGGGGGCAACGAGTCCGGCATCCCATACAGCCGCGGTTTCGAATGTTTCGACGAACGCTTCCTCGGTAAGCCGCTGGTTTATTGCGGCACGATGGGCACGATTCCGGTGACCGTTACCGGCGGCCCGTCCGAGCGCAAAGAAATTGAAGTCGGCGACTGGACCGTCATGTGCGGCGGTCGTATTGGTAAAGACGGCATTCATGGCGCGACCTTCTCTTCGGAAGAGCTCCGCGAGGAATCTCCGGCCCAGGCCGTGCAGATCGGCGATCCGCTCACCCAGCGCAAACTCTACGAATTTATTCTCGAAGCGCGCGACCTCGGCCTCTTCCGCTGTATCACCGACAACGGCGCGGGCGGTATTTCCTGCTCGTTCGGTGAAATGGGTAAATATTCCGGCGGTTGCGATTGCGACCTCGCCGGTGCTCCGCTGAAATACGAAGGGCTCCAGCCTTGGGAAGTATTGGTTTCCGAAGCGCAGGAACGTATGACCCTCGCCGTTCAGCCCGAACAGCGCGAAGCCTTCGAAGCACTCGCCAAACAACGCGATGTCGAAGTCGCCTTTATGGGCAAGTATAACGACTCCGGCTATTTCACCGTCAGGCAGGACGGCAAAGTGATTGCCAGCCTTGATATGGACTTCCTCTACGAAACCGGCTGCCCGACCCTCGTGATGCCGGGCATCTGGAAAGCCCCCGTCATTCCGGCCCCGACCGTTGAAGTTCAGGCCGACTATTCCGACACGCTCGTCAAAATGATCGGCGATCTGAATCTTTGTTCGCGCGAATATAAGAGCCGCATCTATGACGGCGAGGTTAAAGGCCTGTCGGTTGTGAAGCCCTATGTCGGCGTGAACTCCGACGTACCTTCCGATGCGACCGTCATGCGTGTTGAATATAACAACGACCGCGGCGCGGTACTGGCCGAAGGCATCAACCCTTGGTTCTCCGATATCGATACCTACGACATGACCACCTCGGTCATCGACGAAGCGGTTCGCCGCGTGATCGCCGTGGGTGGCGACATGAATCGTATTGCGATTCTCGACAACTATTGCTGGCCGGATCCGGTCGAGTCGGACAAAACGCCCGACGGAGCCTATAAAATGGCGCAGCTCGTTCGTTCCAATAAAGCACTCTATGATTTAACAACTGCGTATAAAACGCCAGCAGTCTCAGGTAAAGACTCCTGTAAGAACGACTCCACACGGGGTGGAAAGAAAATATCAATACCGCCGACCTTGCTCGTTTCTACGATCGGGCAGATCGACGATGTGAATAAAGCGGTCACCATGCCGTTGAAAGAAGCTGGCGACGTGATCTACGTCATTGGTGAAACCAAGGACGAGTTGGGAGCTTCGGCTTACTTCCGTCTGTTAGCAGAAGAGCAGGGCGCTCCGCAAAACTACGGCGGCACTGTGCCGACGGTGGATGCGGATAAAGCCCTATCTCTTTATGCGGAAATGAATAAAGCAACCGAAGCCGGACTGCTGAAATCGGCCACATCCCCGAGTAAAGGCGGCCTGGCCGTTTCGCTCGCGCTGACCACCATTGGTGGTCAGCTGGGTGCGGATGTGGATCTGACCGGTCTTGGTCAGGACGCGGCCACCGCATTGTTCTCCGAATCCAATAGTCGTTTTATAGTGACGGTTGCTCCAGAGAAAACCGCTGAGCTCGAAAGCCTCTTTGCTGGTCTTTCGATTTCGAAGATCGGTGTCGTGACGGCGGAGAAGAAACTTTCCATTAAGGGATCTGTAGAAGTCTCTCTGGGATCTTTGGTTCAACCCTTCAAGTCCACGCTATACGGCGTGTAGCTTCGGATTCCAATCCGAAGTGTTCTCCGCATTGGAATGCTGATCTACGAAAACCCCCGCGCTTCAAATCGCGGGCTTTTCTGTTGGTAGGGACGGATCGCCGAGCCGTCCGCTACCTTGAACGGGGTGCCCTCAGTGTTTTACTCAAGATCAACTTCCAGCTTGTAGAACCCTTCTGACCAGGCGTTGTGAACCGTGTCGGTGAAGCCGCCTGAAGACCAGTGTATATTGGTATCCATTGACTGGAAGGGCGTGGTCAGGTTCGGAGTCCAGTATACACTGTAAACCCGTCCTGATGCAGCATTCCAGGTTAGTTCCGGACCGAAGCTGGTCAGTATGAATCTGGAATTCGGATCCGTCGGATCAATGCCTGCCACATAAGCTTCAAGCAATGTATTAACACCGTTTGAGCTGATGGATATCGGCAATGCATTGGTCATATTACCGAAATACAGTTGCTCCCACCAGTTCGGGAGACCATCCCCATCGAAGTCAGTTCCCGAAAAGGTGAATGTGCCACTGGTAGCCCAGGCCGAGTCCGAATAACCGTTGGCTGTCAGTTTCAGTCGGATCGCATAGTTGGTGCCTTCGGCACCGGGAAGCGTCCATGAATACGATGTTGCATTTGCGGCAGTCATCGTGATGGATTGCCAGGTGTCGGCAACAACGATTCCAATATCGTCCACCCACCAGCCAGTGGAGCTGACCGAACTGTCGTCTGCTTCACGGAAGCGGATCTGTACATTCATACCGGCATAGCTCGACAATGGAATTTTGGTTTCAATAAACCCGCCGCTGTTACCACTGAATGCGCTCCGGTTCATGATTGGGCTGCTATGGCGGCCGGAAATCGTGCTGTTGTACCCGTTCTGAGTGGCAGCATTTCCAATATCATTCCAGGTAGAGCCATCTATGCTGATTTCCACCACAGCACCATCATAAGTGGATTCCAGTTGGTAGTAATGCCAGAACGATAAAACCGCACCGCTGCTAACCGGAATCAATACACTCGTCAGATACTGATCTGCGACACCGGCCTCATCCACCGCAAGCCAGCTGTGTGTCGGGCTGTAGCTGTTTGATGTAACGATGGCCCAGTCGGTTCCTCCTGACTTTGTGGCAGTCCATCCGTTAACGCCGGACTCTATGTCGTCGAAGAAGACCGTTGTTCCGCCAGACAACAGGCTCGTGTATTCGATGGTTGTTTTAGCCGTGGCGGATGCTCCATTCAGACTCCATTGTATATTGGCAGGAGATCCGCCGTTTAAGACTTCTCCGCCTACAGGATATACAAGAATGGGGGTGGGCAATGCTGGAGGATCAAAAATCAGCTGGTTGACGAAGCGGGTTGAGTACACGCCGGCGTGCGGTCCGCCCGGATACAGGGTTTGCGCGGCGCTTACCGTTGCATTCGCCATATCACGCATCTTTACTCCGCTGCCCAGCCCGAAAAAAGATTCGAGGATGATGGTATCCATTTCCTCGCGCGGACGCCCCATGGCAATCAGATCGGTAAAGGCCATGAAGATCGGGGCACTCCACAACTGGTCCGAATAGTTTGGAATTCCACTGAGCGTCTCATGGGCTGTGTAGGTATGGCTATGATCGTACGTTAAGCTTGTCATGTTCATCAATCTGCCGGGAAACCTGTCGGAGCCATGACCATCCCATGAAAAGGCCCGTTCAGGATGGTGGGTGGAACCGTTGGTTGTAATCCAGCTGTAAGAGCCGCCCCAATAGTCGCCAAAACCTTCTCCGATGGCTCCTGTATCGCCACCACCCCAGCTCGATACGATATCGTGGGTCAGTGCATGTCCGTATTCATGCAGAATAACGTCTGCATCTTCAGCATCATCAACTCCGCCGTGTCCGAAGGCGATGTATTTGACACCTCTACTATAGGTATACCACGAATTATCATCTCCGTTCGCTCCATCCGAGTCGACCAGGATGGGCTCTGCCAGAATACTGGAGTTGTTGGTGAAGCCCAGCGATTGAATATAGCGCTGGTTCTGGTCGATATGGAAATAGCACATGGCATCGTTGAACGCATTCTTGCCCCGTTTGGCCGTCCAGATTCCGTTGGTTGTTGTGGAAACTGGAGTTAACGGCGGTTCAGCTGGCAAGTTGGTTATGGATACCCAGGGGCCGTCCAGATAATAAACGCCACCATCCAGCGTAAGCCCCTGCATCGTACGATTGAAATAGGCCGGGTCGAAGGTTGCAGCAGAACTGCTATCCTGCAAGGCATCGTTCATCAGTGTTGTACGGGGATCCGGATCAAAAACCAGTGCCGATCCACTCACCGTCGTTTTATCAACTTTGCTCTCTGCTTTCGGTTGCGCCTTCTGCTTCGACTTGAAGAGGTTCAACTCCGTATCAAAGTTCTTTATGGATCCCTTGTAGGCGGAAAAATCAGGTATATCTTCCGGTCCGTATTTGCGGCTGAGCTCTTTTCGTTTTACAGAAATCACCTCGCCGCTCACGGCGTCGATCTTGTGTTCCCAATAGCCATTTGGTGCATCCACAGCAACGAACGTTTTATAAACCAGCCTGAAACCGGTTCCCTCCGGAATGTAAACCAGCTCTGCTTCCGGCGACGCCTTTAAGCTGCCATGTACGCGAAGATGATTCCATGCGGCTTCGAGTGCAGTATTCTTGCTGATCGTTGTTTTCGCCACAGGGACCGGCGATGCAACGGGATACGTATTGTTGTAGACCTGATAGACAGAGCCATCCGTCTTTTTTTGCGATACAACAATTTCTGCACCCTCGACCTGAATGCCATTTAACACCTGCTGGTACCGTGTATGGACGCCGGCGAGACTCTCGCGGGTGGTTACCACTTTAAGGTTGGATAAGTTAGCGGGCAGTTTATACCGGTCAGCATTCTGAGTTAGATAATCACCTGCCGATCCGGTTTTTGATGCGGACGCATCTGGAAATTCAAGCCTTGGCGTACCCCGGTGATCTTCATGAAAAGATCCTTTGGGAGCCACTGACGCAGCCGATGCATTTTGGATGCAGACCCCTTGCCCCAGAATAGTGAGAACAAGAAATGCCATTAAGTCTGCTCTTCGGTTTCCAGATAGAAATATTCTGGAGTAGAAAAGTTTGCAAAGCCCCTGGTTACCACGACTTAACACCTTCATAATCAACCTCCTGAATTAAAGAAAAAGAATCGTACAACTTAATTTCGACAATGTTAAACGATAAATAGAAATCTAAGAAATCGCGAAGCATTTTAACTTGTTTCGGGATACGAAAAAGCCCGCGGCAATAACCGCGGGCTTTTCTATGGGTTGGGACGGATCGCCGAGCCGTCCGCGCGTCGGAGCGGCGCGCCCGGCGGTCGAGCTCTATCTATCCAGCAGGATGCGGAGCATCCGGCGGAGGGGTTCGGCGGCGCCCCAGAGGAGCTGGTCGCCGACGGTGAAGGCGTTTAGGTATTCTCCACCCATCTTCATCTTGCGTAACCGGCCAACGGGAACGGTCAGGGTTCCGCTGATGGCTGCCGGCGTGAGGCGGGCAAGGGTGTCTTCCTTATTATTCGGCACGACATCAATCCATTCGTTGTCGCCTCGAAGAATATCTTCGATTTGCTGAATGGATGCATCCTTGGTCAGCTTAATGGTCAGCGCCTGGCTGTGCGAGCGCATGGCACCGATACGGACACAAGTTCCGTCGATCGGGATCAGCGGATCGTTCTGCAGGATTTTGTTGGTTTCCACATAGCCTTTCCACTCTTCCTTG
The DNA here is from genome assembly GCA_016744085.1 of Kiritimatiellales bacterium. GTDB lineage: Bacteria > Verrucomicrobiota > Kiritimatiellia > Kiritimatiellales > Pontiellaceae > Pontiella. Next base: position 10,904 of record JADGFE010000011.1, read on the forward strand.
GTCTGGCCGTCTTCAACGGCTTTGTCGATCCACGGAATCAAAGAGCCGGCCAGCGGAGCGCCGAATTGTTCTTTTGGAAAGGCATCACTGCGGAGGGCTTCACTGACTTTGCGGTCAATGTCCAGAATCGCGGATGCTGGATTCTTTAGTTCTTCAACCGCAGCGTCGAACAGGTGACCTTTCTGGGCGAGCAGTTCACGCATATTCTGGGCACCGGCACCGGAAGCGGCCTGGTAGGTCATGGAAGAAACCCATTCCACCAGTCCGGCCTTAAAGAGACCGCCGATGGCCATCAGCATCAGGCTGACGGTGCAGTTGCCGCCGATGAAATCTTTTTTTCCGTCGGCCAGCGCCTGAGCAATGACGGGGCTGTTGACCGGGTCGAGCACGATGGTGGCCTGTTCGGCCATGCGCAGGGTGGAGGCGGCGTCGATCCAAAAGCCGTTCCAGCCTTTGGCGCGCAGTTCGGGGTGGACTTTTTCCGTGTAGCTTCCGCCCTGACAGGTAATAATGGCTTCCATTTCCATCAGCGCATCGATATCGAAAGCATCCAACAGAACGGATTCGCCTTTGCCGACGTTCGGGGCCGCCTGACCAGCCTGGGAGGTGGTGAAAAAGACCGGATCAATCTGTTCAAAATCATTTTCCGCGCGCATGCGTTCCATCAGCACCGAGCCGACCATGCCACGCCATCCAACAAGTCCAGTTTTCATTAGCTATCTCCAGTATCCGTTTAAAGGGTAGGGACAGTATTTAATTTAAAATCTAAACGCAAGCCGCTATTGTTCGGTCCATGCCTATCCGGTTAACACAGGCCTGCTTAAATACAGGGGGACGCGCATTCGCGAAAGCCCCGCAGGCATCTTAAACGCAAAGATGCAGAGGGCTCAAAGATTCGCGGAGAACGGCTTGGCGATACGTTGCGCTCCAGCCCCGTTCCTGTTCGCAGCGGGTCGATGCTGGAGCATCAACCTACGGAACCCTGAGTAAAACGATCCCTGATCAAGGGTTTCTGATTGGATAGAAATGAAATCTTTTCAACAAGGGAGTAAAACTATGAAACTAAAGAGAAGAACCATTATGATGGCGGCGGCGCTGGTGGCCGTTGGGGCGCAGGCGGATAGCTTTGGGACAGGCGGCAATGCCTTTTCGATCGATTTTATGGATATCGGCTATGCCGGGAATGCTGGCGGATGCTTCGACTTACGGCGCGGTGGGCTATAACTACCGCATTGGGCAGAAGGAGGTCACGCTGGACCAGTTTGCCAAAGCACGCGCGGCAGACAGCCTGATCAGCAATGGCAACGAGGGCTATTGGAACACGGGTGGACGCACGGTCGGCCTCGCAGGACCAGCCTCGTATGTTTCGGCCTATGAAGCGATGAAGTTTGCCAACTATCTCACCACGGGCAGCGCCATTAGTGGCGCATATACGTTTAATGCAGGCGGCACCACGCTGCTGGGAATCGATCGCGACGCGGCGGTTACGGCCTACGGCACGGTCTATGTGCTACCCTCCGAAGACGAGTGGTATAAGGCCGCCTACTACAAGCCGGTCAACGATGGCTCTTATTCGGTCTATGCCAACGGCGACGGCACGGTTGCGGTTCCCGGCACGGCACCAACCCACGGAACCTCCAGCGGCTGGAACTACCGCAATGAAAGCGGTTATGTAAACGGCGACCCGAACTATATGTGGGAAACCGGCGACGGCGGTTCGGAGCAAAACGGCACGTTCGATATGATGGGCAACGTCTGGGAATGGAACGAGAGCGCGGTCGATGGATCCGACAGCCTGACTGCGAACCGGGTCTTCCGCGGTGGTTCTGCCTACGGTAATGAGGGCGGCCTGCGTTCCTCGTACCGTGCTAGCGGTAGCCCAGCGGGTGGGGACTACGATATCGGGTTTCGCGTCGCAGCAATTCCAGAGCCGTCGAGCATAATGCTAATGGGTGTGGCTGGCGGATGCGCGTTATTTATCCGCAGAAGGTTTAGGCGGTAACCTTTTTCCCTTTTAACCTTTTTCCCTTTATAAATCTGATCCGCGCAGCGGATCGGATTTTTTTTGGTCGTAGACGCGACGTCCTCGTCGCTTTGCACCCGCACCGCCACCCGCTCGGCAGGAACGCGACGAGGACGTCGCATCTACGTTAAAATGAACCCAACCGAAACCACCGACCCCATTCTGCTGATCAAGTGGCACGACACCGCCAGCTGGCTGTTGGACCGGGTGTGGTCGACCTTAACCGTATTTCAAATGCCCTAATCGTCCTCGGTGGTTCTGCCAACCATAATGAGAACAACAATATCGGGTTTCGCGTCGCTGCAAGCCCTAGGAAAATGAAGGGCCAGAACGGGAATCGCAATCCGGCGGTTCCCGCCGTGCCCGCTCTGGACTATCCGTTCGTCCGGCGGTTCCACTTTGCGGAGTGGCGAATAAGAAGGCACCGCCTGCGGTAGCGTGGGTGGTGCTGTTTCTTTGTCCAGGCTGCATTTAGTTTTGCAACATGGTGGCAAGCCGCTATTGTCCGTCATTCATTGTTGCGGGATGCGTGTTTATGTGGATTTGGCTGGGGTTGATTTCAATGTTGCTGCTGGGGTTGTACGACCTCTGTAAGAAGTATGCCCTGAATGATAATGCGGTGTTGCCTACGCTTTTTTTATCCAACCTTACCAGTGTATGTCTGGTGATTCCCGTGCTTTTCGGCTCGTTATTTGCACCGGAATGGATGGAGAAAATCGGGTTGTATGCCGCGCCCATGCCATTGCTGTGGCATAAATATATGGTGATCAAGGCCTTGATTGTTGGAACGTCCTGGATTTGTGCTTATTTCGCACTCAAGCATTTGCCGATCTCGATTGTATCGCCCATTCGTGCCTCCGGCCCGGTCTGGACCTTGTTTGGGGCCATTGTATTGTTCCATGAACAACCTTCGCCCATGCAGTGGGCGGGAATGGGGCTGATCTTTTTCTGCTATCTTCTTTTTTCGCTGCTGGGTCGCGAAGAAGGAATTCATTTTCATCGTAGCAAGTGGGTGGGATTAATTTTTGTGGCCACGCTGATCGGCACGTGCAGCACGCTGTTCGACAAGTGGTTGATTCATGGTCAGGGCATGGCACCTATTCAGGTGCTCGCTTGGTATTTTGTCTACCTGGGTATCTTTTTCACTTTGGTGAACGCCCTGCTATGGTGGCCGAATCGAAAAAGGATAACCACGTTTAAATGGCGTTGGACCATTCCATGGATTGGAATCCTGCTGGTGATTGCCGACTTCGTCTATTTCGTTGGTGTTTCCGATCCTGACGCCTTAATCGTGATTCTGTCCGTGCTGCGCCGCTGCAGTGTACTGGTTTCTTTCTTTGTCGGAGCCATCCTGTTTCGCGAGGTAAACAAGCGTAAGAAAGCCTGGGTTCTGATGGGAATTATGGTCGGAGTGCTTTTAATTATCCTTTCGGAGCGGTAATATTCTCTACTCATGCTGAAAATTGTGGATGTGTTTAGAGGGTGGGTAGATGACAAGTCGGTTGCGGCTTGGATCGCCGTGGTTTTGACATTTGGTTGGCTCGTGATCGTGATACCCTTTCTCTCATTGCGGAACGATGGCGTGCGTCCGTTTTTCTCTCCGGAAAATAAGGGAAATCAGGATTTGGCGCACTATTATATGGGAGGTGCAATTTGCGTGGAGCGGGCATTTGATTCGCTGTACCCAATTCCCAAAGACGATTTGATCGCGAATGTAGGTTGGCCGGATAGTTCCGTGCTAAAGCCTGGCTACGCGGCAATTGCCGAAGCGCGCGGTGTGGAAAATTCTTTCCGGTTCATACTTCCGCCCCCAACCACGCTTTTACTCGCCCCAGTTTCATTGTTTCCATATCCCTCGGCGAGATGGGTTTGGGTGGGGATGCTTGGCTTTTGTTGCTGGGGAGTTTGCTGGCTCTCCTATCGCGTGGGAACGCAAAATAACGTTTCGCGCTGTACTGCGTTGTTTTGGGTGATGTTCTGGGCCTTTTCTCCTCTTATGCTGAAAACGCTCCGAACTGCCAATAGTACGCCTATGGTGGCGCTCGCGTTGGGTTTAGGGGCGTTCGCAATTTTTCGTGACCGACGAGTGATGGCAGTCGGGGCTTGTCTTGTAGCGGGTTTATTCAAAGGCACTAGCCTCATTTTTGTGCCGTTTATTCTATTCACACGTCGGTGGAAAATCGCAATGTACGGATGCTTGGCTGTGATCGTGCTCAACGGGGTCACATTGGCGTGGGCGGGCGTGAGCGTTTACCGTGAGTTTATCGAAATTGTGTATCCCTCCACGAATATCCCCGATCCTTTTTTAGGAAACCAGTCTGTGAATGGATTTGTTTTCCGCTTGGGAGGCGGCCAAGAATTCGATCCGGTAGTGATGTTCGGAGTGAAGGGGCTCGGGTTGGGACTGATGGCCCTGGTCATAGTGCGGGTCTGGTTTCTTCGTCGTCAGCTAAGTTCGAACCTTGAGTGGTTTGTCTCTGCGGTCGTGGCGGTGCTGGGGCTCTATTTGATTTTTGGATCCTACTGTTGGGATCATTACGTGTTATTTTATCTTCCGTTCTGGACGCTACTTTGGGGACGCGCGAGGTCGTGGCGAATGAAGCTGCTACTACTTTTTTTCGCGGCCATGGTTTGGTTGCCTCTCACTGTGGTTCGTGGCGGTACGTTGCTCACCGCCGAGCCAGCGCAATCTCACATGCTCTGGGGCCAGGTCGCGCTGATCGCTTTCGCAGCAAGTGGATTGTTTACGCGGAATAGTTGCCGGTATGAAGGAGAATATTATGGAGAATGAATTGAATGTCTCGGTGGTGATGCCGATGTATAACGAGGTCGCCAGCGTGGAGGCAATCATCGGATGCGTACTCGATATAACCACGCCGCACGTGCTTGAACTTATCGTGGTGGATGACGGATCGAGCGATAACAGTCCGGAAAAAGTGATGGCCATCGCAAAACGGGAACCTCGGGTTCGATTTTTTAAACAACCGCGTAACCTAGGGAAAGGCGCAGCATTGCGTCGCGGATTTTTGGAAGTGCGAGGCGATGTGGTGATCATTCAGGACGCGGATATGGAATATGATCCCTCCGAATATCCGCGCTTAATCAAGCCGATTCTCGAAGATCGTGCTGACGTGGTGTACGGCTCGCGTTTTTCTGGCATGAGCGAGCAACGGGTTTTATTTTTCTGGCACAGTCTAGGGAATCGGTTTCTCACGTTACTTTCGAATATGTTAACCGACTTGAATCTGAGCGACATGGAAACCTGCTACAAAGTGGTGCGCGCTGAGGCGCTTAAGCGCATTGAATTACGCGAGGATCGTTTCGGCATTGAAGTAGAAATGACCGCTAAGTTTGCTCGCGAGCAGTTGCGGATTTATGAAGTGGGTATTTCATATCATGGCCGCACATACGACGAAGGCAAGAAAATCGGATGGCGCGATGGCGTGCATGCAATCTGGTGCGTGCTAAAATACAACCTGTGGGCGCGACGGTGAGCGATTCGCACATTCCTTACGAACTGAGTGCCATGGAAGGCGCCTGTAATTATCGCACTGAATTGCTCCGGCGGTTCGATCCTTTTCTGGGCGCTCGCGTGCTCGAGGTCGGTGCGGGGATCGGTTTTTTTAGCGAACACCTCGTCGCCCGCACCGCGACTCGTTCCTTAGTGGCGGTAGAGCCGGATCCGGTTTGCCGCGTGGAACTAGAAAAGAAAAATATTGAGTTAGAAATCCATAGCGGAACGGTTTTAAGTCTACCCGATGACGCGCCGTTCGATTCGGTGGTCAGCTCAAATGTATTAGAGCACATTGACGACGACGCGGCGGAGGTGCAGCGGTATTTTGAGCTCTTGCGGCCGGGGGGATACTTCTGTCTTTTTGTTCCGGCTCGCCGTGAGTTGTTTGCACCGATTGACGTGAGTTTTGGACATTTTCGGCGGTATGAAAAGAAAGGGCTTCGCGTGTTGTTGGAAGATGCCGGTTTCGAGGTGAGAACTATTTCCTACTTCAATTTCATTGGGTATTTTTTGTGGTGGCTTAGTTTTGTCGTGTTGAAAAAAGATTCCTTCAATCCACGTATGGTTCGTGTGTATGACCAAATTGCATTTCCCGTAGTCTCCCTGAGCGAGCGCCTGTTGGGCGCGCCGCCCATTGGGCAGAGCTTGTTGGTGATCGCTCGTCGCTCTGAGGAATGATTCAATGAAGGTGGTTCTGAAACATGCAGGGCGTTGGCTCCAATTTAGCCAGCCGGTAAAGGTGCTTCGGGCGGAACGGATTGAAGACGTTCTTCCGATGCTCCAGGAGGCGGAGGAGTCTGGACTTTTTGCGGCGGGCTTTATTTCTTATGAAGCAGCTCCGGCTTTTGATCATGCGCTGAAAACACATGCGGCGGAGGCTTTTCCATACCTCTATCTCGGTTTATTCCACGCGCCGGAGGTGTTGGAGAATCTTGAAGAACCGCCCTCTGCTCATTTTAAAATCGGAGAGCTGAAACCATCGGTCAGTCGCGATGAATTTAAGCAGGCCATTCATCAGGTCAAGGATCAGATTGCGGCGGGGGCGACCTATCAGGTGAATTATACCTACCGGCTTCATGCTGATTTTGAGGGCGATGCCTGGGTCTTTTTTTATGAATTGGTCAAAGGGCAGCGGACGGAACATGCCGCGTTTATTGAAACGGATGATTTCACCATTTGTTCTGCTTCGCCGGAGCTGTTCTTTAATCTGAGCCACGGAAAAATTACCGCCCGCCCGATGAAGGGAACGGCAAAGCGCGGCCTGACGCTTTCCGATGATTGGAAACAGGCCGAGGCGCTGCGCGAGTCGGAAAAAGACCGGGCTGAAAATATAATGATCGTCGATATGATCCGTAACGATATTGGTCGGGTGGCAGAAGCGGGTTCGGTTGAAACGGTCAGCAAATACGACGTCGAAAAATATCCGACCGTCTGGCAGATGACCTCGACGGTACAGGGGAAAAGCGACGAGGGCGTCGCTTCTACGTTGAATGCCCTTTTTCCCTGTGCGTCGATTACGGGGGCACCGAAGGCGAAGACGATGGCGATTATCCAATCGTTGGAAACTTCACCCCGTAAGGTTTACACGGGTTCGATGGGCTTTATGACGCCTTCGGGCGAAGCCTATTTTAATGTGGCAATCCGCACGGCTCTGATTGAAAATGGCCAACTGGAATTTGGGGTCGGCGGCGGCATTGTCTGGGATTCGGATGCCGATGCGGAGTTTGAGGAAACGCTGACTAAAGCGCGTATTTTAACGCAACCGCGCCCGGATTTTCAATTGTTGGAAACCATGCTCTGGGAGCCGGTGAGTGGATTCTTTCTGATGAATGAGCACATGCAACGGCTCGGAAAGTCGGCGGCCTATTTTGATATTCCGCTGGATATGCATTCCGTTATGCAAGGCTTGGATGATGTCAGCCAAACTTTGGAGAACAAGCCGCACCGGATTCGTCTGCTCGTTTCAAGAGATGGGAATTCCGAGATTCAAACGTTCCCGATCGACGAGCGGACGGCTGGGCCAGCCATCCCTCCCTTGCGTGTGACGCTCGCTAAAGAACCGGTTGATTCACAGGATGTGTTCCTTTCTCATAAAACCACGCATCGTGTGGTTTATGAAAAAGCTAAAGAGTCGTTTCCGGATTGCGATGACGTGATTCTATGGAATGAAAAGGGCGAAATAACCGAGGGTTGCATTGCCAATATTATTATCCGAAAGGATGGTCGGTTGGTTACCCCTCCGGTTGAATGCGGCCTCTTGGCAGGAACATTCCGGGAGCATTTGCTGACGTCGGGCGAAATTGAAGAATCTAGTATCACCATTGATGAGCTGAAATCAGCCGATGAAGTTTTTCTGGTCAATTCGGTCCGGAAGTGGCAGACGGCTGTTTTTGAACAGCAGGAGAGTTGAAGATGAAAGTTATTGTTGATTTAACCATCGTTCCGATTGGCGTCGGAGTGTCCCTTTCGAAATATGTGGCGGCCTGTGAAGAGGTGCTGAACCGCCCGGGGTTAAAAACCGCCCTGCATGCCAATGGAACGAATATCGAAGGCGAATGGGACGAGGTTTTTGCCGCGGTTAAGGAATGCCATGAAAAGGTGCATGGAATGGGAGCACCGCGAATTCATACCAACATTAAACTGGGCACACGGAATGATCGCGTACAGTCGCTTGAAGACAAGGTCAACAGCGTGGAAGAAAAACTGCAGCGTTAGATCTCTTGTCGTATTCTTGCTGCTAGCGATCTCCTGTTCAGGAACGGAGGTCGATATGGATGTGGAACGCGACGGTTGAGTCGTGATTAGAGCATTTCACGAATGAGTTGCCGCTCTGGGCTTTTTTCGTAGAGGCGACGTCCCCGTCGCTTGCCCGCGCATAGAGAGCGCGACGAGGACGTCGAGTCTACGACATTTCAATCGGTATATGCTCTAGTTCCTGCTGCAAACCGGAATTCTGAGAACAACGATAAGACCGATCACTAAAATAATTACACCGGAGATTCGAATGGCCAGATTATCTATGGCAAAGCCGATGGCATAGGTTCCAAAAATGAGGATGGATAGAACTGCAATGATTTTGGCTTTGCGAGGAATGCATCGGCTTTCATGCCAGTTACGAATGATGGGGCCGAATAAATTGTGTTCCAGCAACCAGCGGTGATATTTTTCTGAGGAGTTCGCGAAACATGCCGCGGCAAGTAGCAATAAGGGTGTTGTGGGAAGCAGGGGTAGAAAGATGCCCAGAACAGCCAAAGCAACCAGTAAAAAACCTGCAATCAGATATAACCATTTTAATTTTGATGCCATTTCCAACAGGGTTGCTCAATTCGACCTTTGGAGTAAAGTGAAATAGGGCGTTGGAGATAAACGGCTGGTTTTTCAGAGCTTTGTATAGGATAGTTGCCTCGTAAATTTGGCACGGTAGCTCATGCTTCAGGAGATGTATAAAGATGAATAAAAAGCGGTTATGGATACCAGGTCTGCTCTTTTTGATGGGGGTGTTCACGACGAGCGCGATGGATAATCCGTTAGCTGTTCCTCTTGATGGATCTGTTGTTCGCTATAATGGTTTGTATTATGGCATGGGAGCTCAAACCAACGGTCAGATGCTGGTGTCGACAAATCTGGTTCAATGGAATTCGCCTACAAGCATTCTTCCGGAGTCAGAAAAAGGGCCTTACGAACTGATCTATCGCAATGGTCTGCTTTATCTCTACTCGGATGGGCGGGGTTTTGGGGTGTCGGATAACCCGCTTCAGCCGTTTTCTAAAATTCGGAAGGCAGGATTGTCCGGTAATGAAATGAAATTTCATCAGGATCAATCAGGTGAACTCTTTACGGTTAACCGTCGGTTAGGCAGTAAAAAAGAGGGAGAAATTTGGCTTCAGCGCTATCATTCTGCCTGGCAGACCGCAGATAAACCACAACAGCTTCTTGATGGACGGCGTGGCATGTGGGATTCGCTGGATAGTGCAGATTTGGGAGAGCCGGAAATTCTGAATTATCGGGGAAACTATTATTTGTTGTATGCGGCTAATAATCCAAGTCCTCGAATCGGCAATCGGGAAATCGGATTGGCGGTGAATGAGAAGCCTTTACGGTTTGAGAATTCGGATAAGATTGCTGAGCCGGTTTTGGTTCGTAATTCCGAACGGTTGGCCCGAACCTATGAGGTTGTATTGCCTTCGTGCGAATATTCCGGATGGGAAGCTCGCTATACCACCAATCCTCCGGAAGATGGTTGGACGCGGTCGGACTTTAAACTATCAGGCTGGCGCACCGGTGAAGGTGGTTTTGGATTCCCACTAGAGGTGGATGGTGCGCAGCTGCATTCCTGCCGAACCAAGTGGCAAACAGATCAATTGTGGGTACGACGTAAATTTGATTTGCCTCGGGGACAACCTGAAAAAATCGGACTTAATATTCGCCATGAAGGGGCGGTGCAGGTTTTTCTTAATGGCAAAAAAGTTTTTGAAACCCGAGAGCCGAATATTTCGTACAGTAACTTTGATATTTCTGAAGCGGCGAAGGATACTCTCCGAGAGGAAGACAATATTATTGCGGTTCAGGCTCGAGTGCTTAAAGGGGCGAAGTACCGCTATCTGGACTTTGGTTTATATGATGCCGGTGAAGAACCGATTGAGCCAACGATCTATGGAGTTACTGCACCATGGATGATGATCGGGCCGAACGGGTTTGAGCACTGGATCGGATATCGTGCTTGGTGGAATGGCATTCAGGGAACCGGGCTGGATCGCGTATTCTTCTATGATAAAGAGCTGGTGGTTGATGGGCCGACTACGGCCCAAACGCCGGGCTATCACCCTCCTCCTGCAAAGCCCACTTTTTCAGAGTCTTTTCCTGACGATGAAAATGATCAATGGGAAGAGCGATGGAACCTTTCTGTCGGTAAATGGAAGTCCGTGGGGGGAGTAATGCGACAAACGGAACCCCGGGGCATGGCGATGGCCTATCTGGATCAGTCCCCGGCCCTGAACTATCTGTTCGAAACCGGGATTCGTTTCCCGTTAAAAGGCAAAGGAAGTGCCGGCGTCGTTGCCTGGAGCAACGGGGAGCATAGCCTGTTGATTAGTATTAATCCCTCAAAGAAAACGTGGGAATACCGTATGGAACCGGGAACCCTGATGCCCAAACGCTTTAAGTTGCCCAAGTCGTTCAAACTGCTTGAGGTTCCGCCGGGTGTAAAAACTTCAGAAGCACCGTTGCATCGGCTACAAGTTCGGAAAAACGGTGAATATTTCGGGTTATATCTGGATGGAATTAATCTGCTACCTGGAAAGCCGCTCATTACTCAGATAACCGGTCCGGGTGTACCGGGATTCTATTGCAATGATTCAACTGCCGAGTTCGATGGCATAACGTACACCGTTGGCTGGGATGAACATGATGAATATATAACCGGGTGGGGCGCTTCGCACGATGACGCTTCTTCGGGCGGGGAATGGAGACTGCATCGGGATACCGGTTTGGAACAGCGTTTGCATTTCAAAGTGGGTCGGGCCTTTAAAGGAGATTTGCTGAATCAGTATGAGTTTTCTGCGAACCTTCGAACCACGGAACTTGAAGAAGGAGAGGGGCGCCTGTATGGCGTATTTCCAGTGTATGTAGATAAGGACAACTATCTGCAGGCGATGATTGATACCAAAGCCCGCGAGCTAGTCGTTACTGGAAAGCGAAAAGGAGAGGAAATCAAGCCGGTTCGGAAAAGTTTGAAGCATCAATTTTCTCGTAGACATTTATACGATAAGAGCACGAGTTATAGAGATGTTACTTCCTGGGTATATGGATTAAGATCCGAATCGATTATATCCGCTCTGGATATCCGATGGCTTGAGGGCGACTACGATCATTTGCGGCAGGAGTTTTATATTCCCTTTGACGATATGATTTTGAAATATGCAAAACTCTGGAGAGGAGAGGAGCCCAACTTGTGGGATGATGGACGCTTTTATGAGGCTGATATACCTAAACCAGCTGAACAGAAAGCGGGCAGTCTTAATCATGTCGTTTTTCGGCCGGAGACCGGAAATTATGTCGGGTTTGGGTTCTATGCGGATTCGGCGGTCATTTATGACTCAAAAAAGGGAACGTACAGGGACTATAAGCCCGGTGATGAAGAAGATTTAGGCGATGATGAGGAGGTTGAAAGTAGCGGCAGCGAATCCGATACAATTTCGCGTCCTCAGCAGGCACTAGTCACGGTCGAAGTGGAATCAAGCTATTTCTTCCGATGCGTCAAGTTGGCAGATCGTGTGATGATCGACTTGAACGGTCGGCCCATGGTGACCATCGAAGGGGAATGGCCTGCTTCACAGGTCGGGCTTGTGACCGAAGGACAGCCCTGTTCCTTTAATGGAATCACGCTGATGCATCTTCCGGATGCTGAATAAATTCACGCAATTATATTGTCAGATAATAATCAATACGATTATATCTCAAACCTTTGAGGTAGATAACAGGAGCTGTTTATGAACAATTTATTTAACATTCAGGATAAAGTAATCGCAATTACCGGAGCGGCCGGAGTTTTGGCCGGAGGGACGGCTAAATATTTGCAGGAACAGGGTGCTTACATCGTCTATTTGGATCTCTTCCAGGATAAGGTCGATGCCACGGTTGAGGAGGCCAAGCAGATCTCCGACAAGTGTTGTGGTTTTGCCTGCAACGTGCTGGACCAGGATGCGCTGGATGATGTATGTGCGAAGATTATTGAAACCTGCGGTCATATTGATGTGCTCATTAATGGGGCCGGCGGAAATATGCCCGGGGCAACGATTGGTCCGGATCAGGATGTATTCGATCTTAAGATTGATGACTATTCGAAGGTGCTGGATCTGAACCTTAAAGGATCGGTTATGCCAACCATGACTTTTGCCAAGGCATTCAAGGAGCAGGGTCATGGAGTGGTAGTAAACTTTTCATCCATGTCATCGCCGCAGGCGCTCACACGGGTATTGGGCTATTCCAATGCGAAAGCTGCCATCGACAACTTTACCCGCTGGATGGCTACCGAAATGGCGCTTAAATATGGCAACAAGGTTCGCGTGAATGCCATTGCCCCCGGCTTCTTCATCAGTAACCAGAATCGTGCACTGCTGACTAACGAAGACGGCTCTTACACGGAGCGCGGCCAACAGGTGATTACCAAAACACCGTTCCGTCGTTTCGGTGAGCAGGAAGAAGTATATGGAACTATCCACTACCTGATTTCTGACGCGGCGTCGTTTGTCAGTGGCATCGTGGTTCCGGTTGATGGAGCATTTTCTGCATTCTGTGGGGTGTAGCTTTTCAACTAGACTGTTGTAACACATTTTCCATGGGCCGCTCTTTTGGGCGGTCTTTTCTTTTTCATATCCGTGGAATAGGGCATAAATCTGCGCATGAAAATTTGCATTCTTCTTCCTGGAAAAATAAAACCAAAGGCTTTGTCTTTGGCTCAGGATGAATACATCAAGAGGCTAAAGGCTTTTGGTGTTGAAGTGGTGGAATATAAGGATGAGAAGGTTTCATCGCGTACGCCGGATCAGACCAAAGCTGCTGAGGCGGAACGCATCTTTAAAACCCTCAAAGCTGGCGACTACCTGATTGCCTGCGATGAGCGGGGTGCTGGCATCAAAACGTTGGAAATGGCGGAGTTAATTAAAGCTTCGAGGCAGGGCCTGTATCCGTTGGCAGGGAAACGAAGAATCGTGATTGTTGTTGGCGGTGCGCTTGGATTGGCCGAATCGGTTCGGAAGAAAGCTGATACCGTTTGGTCTCTTTCATCGTTGGTGATGGCGGGTGGCGTGGCGCGTATTGTTTTACTAGAAGGGCTCTATCGAGCTATCACGGTGGTGGATGGACACCCGTATCATAACGAGTAATGACTATGAGAATGATAAGTGGATTATGCTTTGTTTTTCTGGCGGTTGCGGTCTCCTCTGCAGATGAGCATCTTCTGAATACAAACGATGTGAAGGTAGCCAAAGCGGTTGAGGCCATGGCTGTCTCAGAAGGGGCTGAAAAGAAATCAGAAGCAGCAGAAGCAGTCGAAGCAGCAGAAACCGTACGGTTGGCTGCGTTGGGAAAGCAAGGCAAGAAAGAGACCGATGCAGATCCTTGGGATACTTTTTATCCGCCTGCAGACACGAAATATGATTGGATTCAGCTTACGTCCGGTGAATGGTTGAAGGGCGATTTTAAGGTGCTCTACGACTACGTTCTGGAATTTGATAGTGACGAGATGGATTATCAGGAATTTGACCTCGACGATGTTAAACGCATGCGAACCCGCAGCATGAAAACATTGTTGGTTGCGGGGGAAGAAAATCGCCGCGATACGGAAATTCTTCGGGGCGTATTGGAAATTGATGGCGATAAATTTATTCTGAGACGTGGTGAACATGAGATTGAGGTGCCGCGTTTAAACGTTATTTCGATTGCAGATGGTCGACAGCGTGAGCGTGATTATTGGTCGGGTATGGTTTCGCTCGGCGTTAACGCTCGGGGCGGTAATACAGAAACAACCGACACCTCCGTGATGGCAAATGTTAAACGTAGAACAGCCAGGAGTCGTTTCGGTGCAGATTACTTAGCGAACTACAGCAATACCGGGGAGAAGGAGACGGCCAACAATCAACGCTTAAATGGAAATTTTGACCGGTTTCTTACCTCTAAATTTTTCTGGCAGATTCTTTCGGGAGAATACTATAGGGATCCGTTCAGTAATATTGACGGTCAATATTCCCTTTCGACGGGTATCGGATACGATATTATCCATAGCTCAAAAACCGATTGGAGCCTTGGCTCGGGAGTGGGATATCAGAAGCAGGAGTTTGTTTCGGTCGAGCTTGGAGAAGATGATTCATCTGACTCTCCGTTTCTAACCTTCAGCACACACTTCGATCACGAAGTAACGGGCAATCTGGATTTCCTCTATGATTACAGTTTGCGGTGGTTGAATGCCGATAATGGTCAGTACACGCACCATATGCTGACCAAGCTATCATTCGATCTGATATCGGATTTAGATCTCGATGTTTCCTTTATTTGGGACCGCACCGAAAAACCGCAGGCGGATAAAGACGGCAATACGCCGGAGCAGGACGACTATCAGATTGTAGTAAGCCTGGCGTACGATTTTTAATTCGACGTGTCGATAGCCACATCGACATCTTCCTGTGCTTCCTCAGGAATATCCCAGGAAAACTTCTTCATGATGCTGGGGGAAGTTGCAAGGTCTCGAACCAGCTCCTCTCCATCAGAACCCTTCATCGTGAGTTTGATCCAGGCACCGGATAAATTGCATTTGAGATCGATTTTATCGCCCCATGGTCGCGTTGCAGATCGTTTAATCAAGACTACATTACCCGTTGAAACTTCTTTGCTGGATTTTGGTTCGATGGGTTTTGTCCGGACTTTTCCATCCTTAACTTTATTCTGTTCGACCGCCATATAACGCTTCGGTCTCGTGCTGTTTTCATTGCGGCCCTTATTGGCCTTTTCATTCAGAACGGCTTTTTCCTGTTCGTAAAATATACGGTATTCCAGCGTAACATTTTTAAAATCGACATTGCTTTTGTTCTCGAGTACCAGCTTGTATTTATACTGCGTTATCTTATCCACTGCGACGGTAGTTGGGCCTGATGGACCCCCGCCTCCTCTTCTGCCCCCGCCTCCGGCATTCATGTCGTCGGTGAAATCAACTTCATGGTCCTTCTTTTTTTCGCTAACTTTCACCCGTTCCAGTGTTACCTTAAATTTGGATTCAGAAATAAAGACCTGACCAATGTGCCACTTTTGAATATACGTCTGGTCCTTTTCAGAAAAGGAGGCCGATGGAACAGTCAGTTTCTTCTTATCTTCTCGTTGGATCTGTACTTTATCCGAGCCCGCGTCGTATGAAAGGATTTTGGCTTTCAGCGTCCGACCATCCTGCGCCGTAAACGTCCGGTATACGTCATCAGCCTGGGCCGAAAGGGCTAGAAATAAAAGAAATCCGATAATCTTCCGCATGGTGCTCTCCAGGTTATTAAACGCTAGTAGGATATAACGATTATAGATAAACGAGCGCGTCTTACAATTATTGTCCGCTGAATTGGTTAATATTTCGGAAGTGAGTCATGTATGTTTTCTGGCTATTCACGGAAGTGCGCTTCAAAAACTCTTTCCCTTGCTGGATTTTAAATCGCGGATTGGACGGTTGGATCCGAATTTCTTTTTAAAAAGTAGCGACTGTAATGACAATGAATAGGTGTAGCGTTCTCTACACCAGTTCGAGCCACGCAAAAACGCACATCCGAGAAAAGTCGTTTTCCTGCTGACACTCAAAGCATGAGTTGTTTATTAACAATAAAGAGATGAATTTATCGCTTCTTAAAAGTAAATGCTTATAATGAATACTTGTTTTATTCTGGGGCATAAAAAAACCCCGCCGAGGCGGGGTAATAGGGCGAACCCTTCGGCATACAGCCTTATTGTGAAAAGACAGTTCTTAATGTATTTTCGAGAACCTGTTTAGGTGTTTCATCGAGAGAAGTCAACAGGAAGTTGAAAGGAGTGGGAAAATGGGAAAGCGTATTCTTGGATTAGATTTGGGGACGAACAGCATCGGCTGGGCGGTGGTGGATGATTTTGGCAATGGGCAGTTTGATCTGGTTAAGCGCGGGGTTCATATTTTTCAGGAAGGTGTGAAGGTTGAAAAGGGAAAGGAATCTTCGAAAGCTTCGGAACGAACAAGACATCGGGCCGCCCGTCGGTTAAAGTTCCGAAGGAAGCTTCGGAAAATTGAAACGCTGAAAGCTTTGTCAGCGTCGGGATATTGCCCTGCTTTGAGTGAAGAAGAGCTAAAGGCGTGGCAGTCAAAGAAAGTCTATCCTGCTAATCCAAAATTCCGGGAATGGTGCAAAACGTTTGACCCGAAAGACAAAAATTCCGACAGCTATGAGAACCCCTACTACTACCGTTGGCTAGCATCGACCACGAAACTGAATCTGGAAGATGAGACGGATCGTTTTAAACTGGGGCGCGCGTTCTATCACATGGCCCAGCGGCGAGGGTTTAAGAGCAACCGGTTGGACTCAACTCCTGAAAGAGATGACGGAGTTGTGAAGACGGATATTCGTGAGCTGTGTGCGAAGATGGCTGGCCGGACACTCGGACAGTATTTCTGGGAAGAGTGCTACAAAGACGGGTTGCCTATTCGCAAGGTTCACACTTCTCGTGATGAACATTATTTGGCCGAGTTTGACTTCATTTGTGAAAAGCAGGGCGTTCCCAAGGAGTTTAAAAAGGCGTTGCACCGCGCGATTTTTTTCCAGCGTCCGTTGAAATCTCAAAAGGGCTTGGTTGCGAACTGTTCATTCGAAAAGAAAATATAAAGAAAGGTAGAATGCAAAAAATGAACTGTAGAACTACTTCATGGTTGGAACCATACCTATTTTATTTGGGAGCTATCATCGGTAGCTCCTTCGGAAATAAGGACATATGGCGGCTATGTTGTGGATTGACAGTTCTTTGAAATCAGAAGCAACGAATATTTCTTAAATAGCAAAAAATCATGCTTCGGTTTTTGCTACATAGACGGCACCAACTGATTTCCCACCTGTTATGGGATTGTCGAATTCAATGGTGTGCGCTTCGGCAGTTGGAAAGGTTTGGCTCAGATGCTGGGTGAAAGATTTTTCGGGTGCGCCATCGGCCCACATGGCAAAAACGCCGTCGGGCTTCAGATGCTGAATGAGTTCGTTAAGCCCTTCTTCGGTGTAAAAATGGGTGTTGGTTTGGTTCAAAACATTAGTGGGGGTGTGGTCGATATCGAGCAGGATTGCATCATACTTTTCAGCAGGTTTATCGCGCATGACCGCAAAGAAATCGGCGTGCTTTAGCTGACAGCGGGTATCGTTGGTCAAGATATCGCCAAGGGGAACGAGTCCGGTTTGATGCCATTCGATTACGGCATCCAGATATTCAACAACGATCAGCGATTCAACGCGTGGATCTTTTAATGTTTCCACAGCGGTGTATCCTAGCCCAAGTCCACCAACAACGACATTCAGGGGTTCACGACTTATAGCCCCAAGGCCTCGTGTTGCGAGTTGGGATTCTGCTTCATGGAAGAGGCTGGTCATGAGGAAATCCTCAGCCAGTTTCACTTCATAGATATCGGTATCTCCAAATTGCGGCATACGCCTACGGCGCAGCATGAGGTCGCCAATCGGTGTTGGACGGAAATCGAGTTCTTCGTATAAAAGGTTCATGATTTAAGGGTGGGCTCCGGCTTCCTTCAGCAGGTTTAGCATTTCTTCATTTCCGCTGGCTTTTGCTCTGCGATAGGCGTTCGAGATTTCATCGTATGAGCCAATCTTCCGCAGATCCATCGAGTTCATTTGGGCATTTACATCTGCCCGCAGGGCAATCAAGGTTTTAACCGCCTCAAGATGACCACCGCTGACGGCATGCATGAGCGGGGTTGTGTGGAAATTTGATCGCGCGTTAACATGGGCTCCTTTCGACGCCAGATATTTAATCAACTCCGGATTTCCGCTTTTCGCTGCAAAGAATATCGCAGATAGTTTGCCTTCGGTCGGCTGGGTGCTGCCAAAGACAGAGATTTCAAGTTTACTGTAGCCGGTTTCCGTTCGAATATTTTCGCCCCGTTGTTCAATCAGGTAACGGGCGCTTTTTAGATTCCCGGTATCGCAGACATCCATCAGCATACTCTGACCCTTCGTGGCCTTAACCCATGCCTGAGAAAGATTGTATTTTTGTACAAGGTAGAGCCCTGCATCTTCGTTGCTGCAGGCAAATACCTGTTTAATCCGGCCAATGGTTGTGCCATCCGGTCGGGGATTTGTTCCCGTGGTATAGTAAACTTTCCGCATGATCATCGGGGCATATTGCACGAACAACTGCTGGTTTTTAGCCAGCAGTGCAAAGTCGATTTTGAATAGATCAAGTTCTTTACAGTGTTTCATCACATAGTCGAATACCGTTGGGTTGCCATAATCGAGCGACCAGTTTATGAGTTCCGTGTAGGAGCCTTGATTCAGCGGTTTCTGTTCAGCTTTCCATTCAATCAGGCGGATTGCATCTTCAGTATTTCCGGTTTTCATTCCGCTCTGAATGGCTTCGTCGATATGCAATTTGTGAACGGTATGCAAGGTGTCATTTGGAAGGGAAAAGATCGGTTTCGCTGCGGCATCGGAAATGATACCATTCCATTCTTCTAGCTTCAGCATGCGTACAGCATATTCCGGGTTGGCTTTCAGGAAGTCAGACATGGGTTGGCCGAACTCGGATAAATCCTTGTCGGCAAGATTGTATTCATAGCCCAGGTTGAGTAGCTGAAGGGAAAGTTTTTCATCTTTCAGCTCAGCAAAAACATAATCGCCGACCGCCCGCATGGACTCTTCTGTTTGGCGGTTAATGTAGACGACCGATGGCAGAGCCGGTATCTGGTTGAGTAGAAATTCAATGCGCGCTTGATCGTTTGCTTCCAGTGCTTCATCCAATTCTTCTGCAAGGAAGCTGCAGAAGCGTACGTTAAATTCCGTTTTTTCCAGCGGGTGGTTTACTTTGTAGCCGGTCGCTTTGAAATCCTCGACATGCTGGTCCAGAAAACGAACGTTATAGGTATCCGCAGCCTGGCTCATGAATATCGGTAGCGCCTTATTAGGAACTTTTACAACCATATAGTCCTGCCAGTCCGCTCCCAGCTTCCAATATTCTAGAAGTGCATTATACGATGAATCCACCGGTATGCCCTGACTAATAGACCACTCAAAGGCCTCCAGATTTTTTGTTTGCATGGCAAGGACATGTACCTGTCGGGGGATGGCGTTCAGTTGATTTGTAAATTTTACGTTCTCAAAGACCTGTAGCTCCTTTGCATCCTGATAGGTGTTGATCAGTCCCTGCACCCGAAGTTCAGTATTGGTGGCTTTGCCTGCTTTTTTAAGCGACGATTTTACCCAGGCCTCTGATGCTTTAGGTTTTGACGCATCCACAGGTTTCTCAACGGAGCACCCCTGAATCAGTAGTAAAGGCAGTATGATAGCGTATTTATAGTGATAGTTTTTCATTATCTTTTAAGCCTCTTCCGCAGAATCGGTGGGTAGTATGCTGCCCTTTTATGCCCCTAACC
>JADGFE010000012.1 GCA_016744085.1 Kiritimatiellales bacterium
TCCTTCTGTGTAGTGTCGTTTTCGTCGACAACACATTACAGATAAGTTGTTCGGTGTGTTAATCATTCATTTACCCACTGATTTGGCGGAAGACCCATATAATCTAAGGTTTGTGGATACCGCAGAAGGCGGTTCATCGTGGCTGTTGCCGACTGTTTTTTCCGTTTTAATCGTTTTATCTTTGATTACTGTTATTGGCATCACCATGAAAAAAGGTTGGGGCCTGTCACTGGGTTATGTGTTGGCGATTTGTAATCTGGTGATATTTCCCTATGGCACGGCCGTTGGGTTGTTCTTGCTGATGGGGCTGGTTTGTTCTGCGCCACTCTTTGCAATTCTTGATCGGAAACGTCGGAGAAATGCTCGGAGAAAAGCGGCGAAAAATATTCAGTCGAATGCGATTTAGCTGCGGACTTGTTCAAACATCTGTTGGACTGATTTATCTGGTTTTTCTCCGAAACGGCTGAGCAGGATAATCAGCAGTGTGGATAAAATAAATCCGGGCACAATTTCGTATAGATCAAAAATTCCACCCTCCAGCTGTTTCCAGACCAGAACGGTTAGTCCACCGCCAATAATTCCGGCAATTGCCCCGCTGCGCGTCATCTTTTTCCAATACAGAGACATGAGCACAATGGGGCCGAAGGTCGCGCCAAACCCAGCCCAGGCATAGGAGACCAACCCCAATACACTGCTATTGGGATTAGTTGCAATCAGGCATGCAAGAAGGGCAACGCCAATCACCGTTCCGCGACTTATCCACACCAGTTCTTTTTCCTGAGCTTTTGGTCGAATGATGACACGGTACAAATCTTCGGTAAGTGCAGATGACGTCACTAAAAGCTGTGAATCGGCGGTGCTCATAATGGCTGCCAGCACGGCAGCAAGCAGTATGCCTCCAATTACAGGATGGGTGAGTTGGTTAACGAGTATCATGAAGATGGTTTCTGATTGTGCAGCCGGAATACCGCCTCCGAATAAAGCCCGTCCTGATAGGCCGGCTAGTAGGGCACCAATGAGGCTGACCAATACCCAGATCATGGCAATTTTCCGTGCAGGCTTGATTTCAACGGCGGAACGGATGGCCATAAAGCGGGTCAAGATATGGGGTTGGCCGAAGTAGCCAATGCCCCATGCTGCCAAGGAGATTATCGAGAGCAGCGAAAGCTGTTGTCCATCGGCTTGCTCAAACGGATTCAGAAATCCTGAGGGTTCTTCTTTTAAGGTAGACAGTGTTTGTTCGAAACCACCGGAAGCATGGATGGCCAGCATGGGTACGGTGATCATGGCGAAAAACATGATAATGCCCTGAAAGAAATCGGTCCAGCTGACGGCCATAAATCCGCCGAGCGCCGTATAGGAAATGATAACGATCACTCCGATAAGCAATGCGCTATGGTAGGGAAGTCCGAAGACTGTTTCAAAAAGCTTTGCGCCGGCAACGAACCCAGATGCGGTATAGATTAGAAAGAATACAAGAATAAATACGGCAGACAGTACGCGTAGCAGACGGTTCTGATCGTTGAATCGATTTGCAAAATAGTCCGGCAACGTAATGGCATCGCCGGCGATTTCGGTATAACAGCGCAGGGGGCGGGCAACAAATTTCCAGTTTACATAGGTGCCAACGGCCAGACCCAGCGCAATCCATGAGGCTTCAAGCCCCTGGAGATAGGCATAACCCGGCAGACCAAGCAGTAGCCATCCGCTCATGTCGGAGGCCTGCGCACTCATGGAAGTAACCCATTTGTTGAGTTTACGGTCGCCAATTAAATAATCAGACAGCGATTCGTTTTTTTTATAAAAATGAGAGCCGATCGCCAGCATGAAAAGGAGATAGGCAACAAACGTTATAATGACGCTGATATGTTCCATAGGCGGGATAGTTTAAAGTGGGAAAATAAATTATTGCCTTAGTATCTTAAAGGAGTTGATGGCTCCCGTAAATCCAGTGGATAGCACGCCTGAGTTTTTGAAAGGAGCAGGGAGGGTATTGTGGTTGCCAAGACGAATACGCAGGTTTTCACCATTGAGTGCCGGCTGGCCTTTAACCAGACAGACCCGTTTTCGATTTAGATTCAAAAGCGCCAGGTCTTCTTTAATGCGCAATTCAATGGTGACCCAGCGTTTTGTGACTTTTGCCCGGCCGTGCCTTTCGGATTCTTTAAGCGTATAAGTGGAATGTCCATTTCGAACCGATACCTCGATATGGCCGTTTTTCATGTAAATGGCATAGCCGTGATCATCGTTGCTCTGAGATGCAATAATTCCATCAGTTAACGGGAAGGCACGAATAGAGATGATCCATTCACTACCATTCGGATCGAGAAGCGAGCTGTGTGGAATATTCAAGCTCTGGCCAAACTGAAATGCCAGCATATTTCGGCCATTGAACCGTTCAATGCCCAGTTCTCCCTGAGGGGTATATAAAGGATACAGCGTTTTACTTGGAATTAATCCGTTTCTGGTCTGCTCAAAGTCCAGGTTCAGCATAATACCTGTCGGAAGTTCATCGGCCAGTTGAGCGCCAGCAGCGGCGCAGGCAAAAATCAGAATGGCTATCAGCCTAAGCATGTTAATATCCCGCATTTGAAAGAGTATTTATCGATAAGGAAATTCGAAGGAAGTTGGTACTGTTTTCGGGTAGCTATGGCAAGAGCAATAGAATCCGGTAAAATATGAGAGATTGCGGTTGACTACAAATGCGTTCTCCGAACAATTGAACACTTATGGATGGTGAGCAAAAAAATCTAAAGGTTGGAGCATGGTCTGTAACCGTCGGGGGAATTCAAGATATCAAAGGTTTCGCGGAATTGTGTTGTGTTGAATCCAAGAATTCCGACCCGCGGTTTGAGGTGATCAAGAGCTCTGTATCGACCCGGGTTTTTCGGTTTAAATGGTATGATAAAACGTATTATTATAAAGAATTCTGCTTTAACAATAAGCTGAAGCAACTTCGGATGTTAAAGCGAGGAACCCATCTCCATCATATTGCCAGCGAGCTAAGGCGGTTTGGATTCGATACGCCAGCAATCGTTTGCCGGGCTCGTAAGGGCACTCAGGTATTTGTTGTATCCGATGAGGCTAATGCCGATGAAAGTGTTTATAACGTACTGATGGATAAGTTGGATATGAGCCTGCCGAATCTTCAACGTTTTCGGTATAAATTGGGGAATGAAATAGGTCGGTTGCATACTGCTGGATTTGTGCACGGTGATCTGCGATGGGGCAATGTGTTGGTTCGTGATGTAAATGCGGATCAGCCTGTTTTTGTTTATATCGATAATGATCGGACCCGGAAGTACAAACAACTTCCTGACCAAGAGCGGATTAAGAATTTGGTTCAGCTTAAATATCCTGGGAGTTTATTGGATAAACCGGAGTCCGATTGGGATGCGATGTGGGAAGGTTATGTTTCCGGCAATCCAGAAGTTAGGGCCAAAGAAGAATCGTGGCGCCGAAAAGTGGATGAAAAGAATAGAAAACGGGTAGAAGCTTGGTGGAAGAAACCGAGGAATAAACAGTTACTGGAACAACGGAACCAGGCGAACGGGACTGCGAATGAAATCTAGGTTGGCCTTTTTGCTATTCAACTATTTTCCCTATGGTGGGTTGCAGAGTGATTTTCTACGCATTGCGCTGGAATGCCAAAAGCGGGGCCATGAAATTATGGTTTATACCCGATCGTGGGAGGGGGATATTCCAGATGGTTTTGATGTCCGGCTGGTTAGGTGTAAAGCGGCGACGAATCATGGAAAGGCGGCTCAGTTTTCGCGGTTTGTTCAGGACGCCTTAAAAACAGATTCGGTTGATGGCGTCGTCGGTTTTAATCGCATGCCGGGGCTGGATGTTTATTTTGCAGCGGATAATTGCTATGCCGAAAAAGCACGATTGCAACGAAGTGCGTGGTATAGGCGCGGGGCCCGATATCGTACCTATGCAACTCTTGAAAATTCGGTTTTCGGGAAAGATGCTAGAACGGAGGTTCTCCTGATCTCCGAACTTCAGAAAGCGGGTTATATTAATTTTTACCAAACGTCTGAATCCCGATTGCATCTCTTACCTCCGGGAATGGATAGCTCGCGTCGTCGTCCTGAAAATGCAGAACAGATTCGAATAAAACTGCGTTCAGACCTGGGTATTGAGTCGAATGAACAATTGCTGATTCAGGTGGGGTCCGGTTTTATCACCAAGGGGTTGGACCGGTCCATACGAGCGTTGGCTTCATTGCCGGATGGCTTACGCAACAAGACGCAGCTTCTGGTGGTGGGAAAAGACAGGCCGTCACCGTTTCTTAGGTTGACAAAAAAGCTGGGCATTCCTGAGCGTGTAAAATTTCTCGGAGGAAGGGATGATGTACCGCATTTGTTGTTGGCGGCGGATCTGATGATTCATCCCTCGGTAAACGAAGCCGCCGGGATCGTTTTACTGGAAGGACTGGCCGCTGGACTACCGGTGCTGTGCACGGCGGCCTGTGGGCACGCAACCTACATAGAAAAGTCGGTTGGAGGTGAAGTTTTGCCGGAGCCTTTTGACCAGGCGCAACTGAATGCTTCGTTAAAAAGATTGCTCTCGGAGGCTGATCTGAAAACAATGGGTACCAACGGATTGGCTTATGCCGAAGTGACCGACCTTTACAGCCAGCATAAACATGCGGCGGATATTATTGAGCAAACGATCGGGAAGAGAGACTGATGCTTTATCTTCGAGAAGAATTTAAACAGGCGTGGGAAAGTCAGGATCCCTTCGATGCTGCAGATAAACTGGAAGGTGAGGTTTTTCGCGCGGTAAAAACCCGTCGTACACTTCGGTTTGCTCTCGGTGAAAATAGCTATTTCGCCAAAATTCACCATGGAGTTGGCTGGAAGGAAATTATCAAAAACCTACTTCAGCTAAAGCGACCGGTGCTAGGGGCTGAAAATGAATGGGCCGCGCTGAAAATGCTGGAGGAACTGAGTGTCGATACGATGGTTGCATGTGCTTATGGTCAGCGCGGTCATAATCCGGCATGGAAGGATTCCTTCATTATTACAGAGGATTTAATCAACACCGAAAGTCTGGAAGACTTTTGCCGCGACTGGGCGGAAAAACCGCCACCTTTTTCTCTGAAGAAAGCGTTGATTGAAAAGCTCGCATGGGTGTCGCGCGAAATGCATGCCCATGGCATGAACCACCGGGATTATTATATCTGCCACTTCCTGCTCGATGTCTCCGGTGGTCGGGACAATATTAATCCTAACGATTTAAAGGCCTCCCTAATTGATTTGCACCGTGCGCAGATTCGTTCAAAAATACCGCGCCGCTGGATCGTAAAGGATCTTTCAGGACTCTACTTTTCGGCGATGGATATTGGTCTGACCAAACGTGATTTATTTCGGTTTATGCGTATCTATAGCGAAAAATCATTAAGGGAGGAGTTAAACGGCAACGCCGGATTCTGGCAATCGGTTGATCAAACCGCTAAGCGACTCTATGCCAAAGAACAGAGGAGACCGAAGGGATGAATTTTTTTGCGGTAAGATCCGAAGATCAGTCTCTGGTCCAGTTAGCTGCCGAAAAAGTTTTTCGGGCATATGACGGGCAAACCTATCACTGGAAGCTGAAAGACTCATCCAGCCTTTGGAAAATCCATTTTGGCGTGCGTGCCGGTGTGGTGGGTGTTGAGGTGGATGGTCGCCGTTGCTGTGTGAAACTCTTTTATGATGCGCGGGTATTGGTATGCTTGCGCAACCGACTGGGGCTGGCCAAGGCGCGGCGGGCTTTTCTTAAGGGGATACAGCTTCAGGAGCGTGAAGTGGCATGTCCGGCGATGATTGGTTATGCGGTGGATCAGGCCTCGGGGTTGGCGTTGCTGGTTACAGAGCTGGCCGATGGGGCAGAGCGTGTCGATTTTTGGGTGGAGGAGCATGGCGCGGATGCCACGCTCGCGGTTGGGCTTGGCCATTTCATTGCTCATATGCATTGCTCCGGCGTAATGCATACAGACTTATCTCTCCGCAATATTTTGGTGTGCCCGCAGGAGCCCGGCTACCATTTTCTTCTACTTGACTATGAGGATGTGCGAGTTCGAAAACGCCTTAAGAAGAGTGATCGACTTGAGAATTTACACCATATGAATGAGCGGACTCTAAAATTGGTTCCGCTTAAATGGCGGCTTACGTTTCTAAAAGAATATATTCAGAACGATTCATTAAGAGGCTGGGTGGATGAATTGAACGGGCTGCTGAAAAAGTATCCTTCGAAATACACAGCTACGTAAAATGACTCAATCTGTTTGCAAAACAATTAAATGGTTAAATGCAGGGGAAATACTGTATTCTTCCAAAACTAAATCAAACAAAACATATGACTGATAATAAAAAAGTATTAGTAACGGGAGCCGATGGCTTTATCGGTTCCCATTTAACGGAAATGCTGGTTAAGGAAGGATTTCAGGTCCGGGCCTTAACACAGTATAATTCCTTTAACTTCTGGGGATGGCTGGAAGATGTGGAATGCCGCGATCAGCTTGATATCGTTTGCGGCGATGTTCGTGATCCACATTTTTGCCGCGAAATAACGAAGGATATCGATACGATATTCCATTTGGCCGCGCTGATTGCGATTCCTTATTCCTATGTGGCTCCCGACAGCTATGTGGATACGAATGTAAAAGGAACGCTTAATATCTGTCAGGCGGCCAAGGATAATGGTTGTAGCCGCGTAATTCATACGTCAACGAGCGAAGTCTATGGAACCGCTCAGTATGTTCCGATCGATGAAAAGCATCCGTTACAGCCACAATCGCCCTACAGCGCCAGTAAAATCGGTGCGGATTCAATGGCCATGAGCTTTTTTAATGCCTTTCAGCTTCCGGTGACGATTGCCCGTCCGTTTAATACCTACGGTCCACGACAATCCAGCCGAGCTGTTATTCCAACCATCATCGGCCAAATTGCTAACGGCAAAAAAAGTATCAAGCTGGGCGATGTATCACCAACGCGTGACTTTAACTATGTGCTGGATACCTGTCGTGGCTTTATCACGTTGGCGCAAAGCGATAAGACGATCGGCGAAACGGTCAATATTGGTTCGAATTTTGAAATTACAGTGGGTGATACACTCAACAAGATTAAAGACCTAATGAATAGCGATGTGGAGTTTGTTGTTGATGAACAGCGCTTGCGGCCGGGCAAGTCGGAAGTATTCCGCCTATGGTGCGATAATACGAAAATTAATGAACTCACCGGATTTGAACCGCAATTTTCTATTGATCAAGGGTTGAAGGAAACGATCGACTGGTTCGTGAAACCGGAGAATCTCGCGAAGTATAAAACCGACATCTATAATGTTTGATTCCGTCATTAATTTTATCCAGTCGGCATTCGATACGGATGATTTTATCCCGCTTCACGAACCTTGTTTTGCAGGGAGGGAGCAGGACTATCTTAAAGACTGTATTGATTCCACCTTTGTTTCCAGTGTTGGTCAGTATGTAGATCGATTTGAAGAAGAATTAGCCGCATACACTGGGGAAAAATTTGCCATTGCAACGGTAAATGGCACATCCGCACTCCATACGGCCCTGGTGCTGGCCGGAGTTTCTGCTGGCGATGAAGTGATTACGCAATCGCTAACCTTTATCGCAACCGCTAATGCCATTTCGTATTGCGGAGCAACGCCGGTATTCGTTGATGTTGACCGTGATACTATGGGGCTAAGTCCTGATGCCTTGCGGGCATTTCTCGAAAAACATGCTGTCCGGGAAGGTAATATCTGCCGAAATAAAACAACCGGTAAGATCATTCGATCCGTTGTACCCATGCATACGTTCGGCCATCCGGCCCGTATCGATGAAATTGTTGAGGTATGTAACCAATATGGTATTCCGGTTGTGGAAGATGCCGCAGAATCGTTGGGGAGCTGCTACAAAGAACAGCATGCCGGTACCTTTGGGAAAATGGGCGTGCTGAGCTTTAATGGGAACAAAACCATTACGTGCGGTGGAGGCGGGGCCATCATCATCAATGATGAGGCACTGGCTAAACGAGCGAAACATATTACGACAACGGCAAAGGTTTCGCATCGTTGGGAATATGTTCACGATTGCATCGGATTCAATTATCGCATGCCCAACCTGAATGCCGCTTTAGCCTGTGCCCAGCTGGAGCAACTCGATAGCATCGTTGAAAACAAGCGTGTGCTGGCGGGTGAATATGAAGCGTTCTTTCGTGATCAAGAAATCGACTTTGTTACAGAGCCAAAAGAGGCCCGTTCAAATTTTTGGCTGAACGCGGTCATTCTAAAAGATCGCGACCAGCGGAATACATTTCTAGAAGAGACTAACGATAGCGGAGTAATGACTCGCCCTGTATGGCAACTATTGCACCGACTGGACATGTTTAAGGGTGCTTTTTGCGGTGATCTGACCGAATCTGAGTGGCTGGAAGATCGGGTTGTAAATATTCCGAGCAGTGTGCGCTTATGAAAGAAAAAATTATATTAGTTGGTGGCGGAGGCCATTGCAGTTCCTGCATCGATGTAATCGAGGCCGAAGGTCTGTATGAAATCGCTGGAATTGTCGAGGTGCCGGAAAAAGTGGGGGAGCAGGTTTTAGGTTATCCCGTCATCGCTTCAGATAATGATCTTTCTCAGTTGGTTCAGCGGGATGTTTCTTTTCTGGTGACCGTTGGGCAGATAAAATCCAGCGCGCAGCGCAGAAAGCTGTATGAACAGTTGCTGTCGCTCGAAGCAGTCCTGCCCACCATTATTTCACCGCGTGCATATGTCTCCCGGCATGCCTTTGTTGGACAGGGGACCATCGTGATGCACGACGCCCTCGTCAACGCCGGGGCGCAAGTAGGCTCGAATTGCATCCTCAACACGAAATCATTAATTGAACATGATGCTGTGGTGGAAGATCATTGCCATATTTCGACGGGCGCTATTATTAATGGCGAGGTTCAGATTGGGGAGGGTTCTTTTATTGGAAGTAATGCTGTGACCGTCCATGGAGCCAACATTGGACCGGATTCATTTGTTCGGGCGGGCAACCTGGAGCGTGGATCATGAAGAACGTCGTCATCATTGCGGAAGCCGGCGTAAATCATAACGGATCTCTTGAACTGGCTAAAAAGCTGGTTGACGCGGCTGCCGAGGCTGGCGTGGATGCCGTAAAATTTCAAACCTTTAAGGCAGAGCAACTGGTTTCTGCCGAGGCGCCGAAGGCTGATTATCAGCAGGCCGCGACAGGATCCGATGAATCGCAGCTCGAAATGATCAGAAAGCTGGAACTTAGTGAGGCCGATCACCATGTGTTGGTTGCATACTGTCAACAAAGGAACATTAAGTTTCTATCTACACCCTTTGATTTCTCATCCATTAAGTTCTTGGAATCACTTCAGCTGGATATCTATAAAGTTCCTTCCGGCGAGTTAACTAATCTTCCGTACCTTCGGAAGGTCGGATCCCTGAAAAAAGAAATCATTCTATCAACCGGGATGGCGACGCTGGACGAAGTTCGGTCTGCGTTGGATGTGCTTGTTGATTCGGGCACGTCGAAAGAAAAAATCACGATTCTGCATGCTAATACAGAATACCCCACACCATTCGAGGATGTGAACCTCAATGCAATGAGGGCAATGGGTTCGGAGTTTGGAGTTAAGGTTGGCTACTCTGATCATACGCTGGGTATCGAGATTCCTATTGCCGCCGCGGCTTTAGGAGCCTGCGTGCTGGAAAAACATTTTACGCTGGATCGCGGAATGGAGGGGCCGGATCATAAAGCGTCTTTGGAGCCGGATGAGCTGAAGGCTATGGTACAGGCGGTGCGCCACATTGAATGTGCATTGGGCGATGGATTAAAAATACCATCGCCTTCCGAGCAAAAGAATATTGCCGTGGCCAGAAAAAGTATCGTGGCGGCTTGCGCGATTGAAGTGGGGGAAGTTTTTACTGCAGATAATTTAACAGCGAAACGACCGGGAACTGGTCTGTCTCCCATGCGATGGGATAATGTATTGGGGCTTGAAGCTTCGCGTACCTATCGAAAGGATGAACAGATCGATGCGTAAGATTTGTATATTCACATCCACCCGTGCGGACTGGGGGTTACAGCGCGGCGTTGCTGATCAGATTCAGAAACGTGATGATGTGGAGCTCCAGCTTCTTGTGAGTGGAACGCATTTGTCGGAGCTGTTTGGCATGACCGTATCCGAAATTGAGTCCGATGGGCATGTTGTGAATGAGCGTGTCGATATTCTGAAGTTCGACGATTCTGCAGAAGGGATTTCGAGTTCCATGGGACTCGCGCTGGCCGAATATGGCGCAGCGCTAAATCGCTTAAAGCCCGATGTGCTGGTTGTGCTGGGAGACCGCTACGAAACTTTCTGCGTTGCGGCCGCCGCCCAGATTCATCGAATTCCGGTTGCACATATCCACGGAGGAGAGACCACCGAAGGGGCGGTAGATGAGGCGTTCCGTCATTCGATCACAAAAATGGCGCAGGTGCATTTTCCGTGTTGCGAAGAATACCGTCGGCGCATCATTCAGTTAGGTGAAAACCCCGATCGAGTATTCAACATCGGTGCCCTCGGGGTGGAAAATATAAGAACGATTTCAATGATGGAGCGGGAAGAATTGGCAAACTCCATCGGGTTCTCGCTGGATGCTCCGTTCTTTTTAGTGACCTTTCATCCGGTAACCTTGGAGCAGTCGACGGCAGAAGAGCAGTTCGAAAACCTGCTGGAGGCATTGGGTCGTTTACCGGATCATAAAATCATTATAACCGGGGCGAATGCCGATACGGACGGATCGGTTATCAATGCCAAAATACAGCAATATGTGATATCGAATCCTGAGCGTGGCGTTTTTATTGATTCTCTGGGATTACGACGCTATCTCACCGCCATGAAATACTGTGATGCGGTGATTGGAAACAGCTCCAGCGGAATTCTGGAAGCTCCGGCGTTCAAGGTTCCAACGGTTAACATTGGAGACCGGCAGAAAGGGCGCGTGCGTGCGGACAGCATTATCGATTGCGCCAGTGATTCAGAAGCGATCTTCGAATCGATTCAACGCGCATTATCTCTGGACTTTCGGAGAGCTTTAACGGCCATGGTTCATCCCTGCGAAAAGGAAAATACCGCGGCGGTGATTGCCGGGATTCTGCATGATGTGGACGTGGATGGCCTGCTTAAGAAATCCTTCCACAACCTTCCTGTAAACGAGGGCTCCCATGAAAATTAAAGCCATGAAATGTCTTGTGATTGGATATGGATCCATCGGTCGGCGGCATGAAAGTGTTCTGCTGGAAATGGGCGAGGAAACGGCCGTGGTCAGCAAACATGCCCGGAATTTATCTTGTGCTGTATTTTCGACTTTACCCGAGGCTTTGCGGACGTTTGATCCGAACTATATCGTGGTGGCAAACCGTACGTCGGAACATTTGGAGGCCTTGGAGGGAATTCAAGCTTCCGGTTTTCGCGGAACGTGTCTGGTTGAAAAACCATTATTTGAGCAACTCCCTGATGTTGGCACCACGTATGACTTTGAAATCCGGGTGGGCTATGTGCTGCGCTTTCACCCATTGATTCAGCAAGCAGTGGAGATCCTGCAAGGAAAGCAACTTTTATCCATTCATGCCTATGTGGGTCAGTATCTTCCTGATTGGCGCCCGGACACAGACTATCGACAATGCTACTCTGCCAGTAAGGAACAAGGCGGCGGGGCTTTGCGGGATTTGAGCCATGAACTGGACTATCTTGCGCTCCTGGCTGGAAAATGGAATAGGGTCTCTGCGCTTGGAGGACATGTCAGTGAGTTGGACATCGAGACGGATGATGTTTATGGTTTGCTGATGGAAACACAGCGCTGTCCAGTTGTGCTTTGCCAGCTGAACTATCTGGACCACAATGTGCGCAGGGACTGCACCATTCAGTATGAGGGAGGAACGCTTCATCTCGATTTTGTTGCAAATCAGCTGATGCATAACACCGTTGGCCTGAAAGTAGAATTGGAACGAAACGATTCGTTCACAGCCATGCACATGGCTGCCTTGTCTGGGGATCCGCAGGACTTGTGTTCATTCGAAGAGGCTGTTGAAACATTGGAATTGATTGAGGCAGCAGAGAAAGCATCAAGGGAAAGCGTTTGGGTATGCAGAAAAAACCAATAGTTTATGCGTGGATTTTTGCCCGAGGGGGTTCCAAGGGCCTTCCGCGTAAAAATAGTTTGCCGTTGGCTGGAAAACCGCTCATTGCACATGCCATTGATATCGGTCTTGAATCGGAGTTGATTGACAAGGCATTTGTTTCAACAGACGATCCTGAGCTTGCCGATGTTGCCCGTCAATATGGTGCCGAGGTGCCCTTTATACGCCCAGCGGATTTGGCTACAGATTCTGCACCGGAGCGGCTGGCCTGGCAACATGCTGTGGAGTGGATCAATCAATCGGATTTGCCTGATATGGATGCCATGGTGACGCTGCCGCCCACCGCGCCGTTACGGACGGTTGAGGAAGTTAATCAGGGCATTGAACTTTTTTTGGCGGGTGGCTGGGACACGGTTATTTCCGTCAGCCGGTCGGATCGTCATCCGTCGTTCAATGTGGTTAATGTGGCGGCGGATGGACAGGTGGGGCTGGTGAATCCACCCGAGCAGGCCGGAGCACGGCGGCAGGATTTTGATCCGGTGTATGATATTGCAACCGCATTTTATGTCACTTCCCCGAGTTTTGTTATGCGTACGGATTCTTTTTGGGAAGGGAGCGTTGGTGCGGTTGAAATTCCGACCGAACATGCAGTGGATATTGATGGCGAACTGGACTTTGCGTTTGCCGCATTTCTTTTAAATCGAAAACAGGTCAAGCAATGAAAAGTGTTAAAGATTTGATGAACCTTGCCGGGCGAACGGTGGCCATAACCGGTGGTGCCGGGCACATTGGAAAGGCGATGGCTGATGCGGTCGCCGAACTGGGCGCATCGGTGGCCATCATTGATTTGAATCAGGATTCATGTGCGGAGACCGTTTCCTCGTTATCCGAAAAACATGGTGTAAATGCCGCTGCTTTTCCCGTGGATCTTGCCGAAGAGAAAGCTGTTCGCGCTCTTCCCTCGGCGGTTGCTGATAAGATGGGTGGGCTGGATGTGCTGATTAATTCGGCCGCTTTTGTTGGAACCAGCGGATTGGAAGGATGGGTCGTGCCGTTCGAAGAACAAACGACGGAAACCTGGCGAAAGGCCATGGAAGTTAATCTGACATCTGTTTTCACGCTGTCCCAGTCGGCGGCTCCTTTGCTCAAGGCATCGGGGCATGGAAGTATTATTAATGTATCCAGTATCTATGGAGTGTATGCGCCCGACCTGCGCTTGTATGGCGGTACCGGAATGGGCAACCCGGCGGCATATGCCGCGAGCAAGGGAGGGTTGATTCAGTTTACACGGTGGTGTTCAACGGTGCTTGCACCGGAGATCAGAGTGAATGCGATTACACCGGGCGGTGTTTTCAGGAATCAGGACGAGCAGTTTGTTGAGCGGTATGAGGAAAAAACCCCGCTGCAGCGCATGGCGACGGAAGAGGATTTTAAAGGAGCGGTTTGTTATCTGGCCAGTGATTTGTCGGCCTACGTGAGCGGACAAAACCTGATTGTTGATGGAGGGTGGGGCACGTGGTAACGGTGTGTTCCCAATGGTTCGAGGATAGTCGATGATTCTGTATTTAAATAAAGAAGAGCAAATCCAATACACCGCCAGACAGCTTGCCAATCTATTTCCATGCGGCAGCGAAGCTCAAACAACCCATGACATCGGGCAATGCATCGACTTGGTGTATGAACGGCTGGAACATTGTTTTTCGCGCATAGCGGTTAAGTACTATAAGAAAGACGGGGAGGTATTCTTTTCTCCTCTTATCACGGACCAATACGCGACTTTCCTGTATTTCCTGGGGAATACGGTTTTCGTGGAAAGCCAGAACCGGGAGCTGGCCGACCGGCTTTATGCGTTGAACAAGGCGCTCCATGGGTTGGACGTTTATTACGAAGTTGAGCTTCCAAAAATATTCCTGTTGGTTCATACCGTCGGCACTGTTTTGGGACGGGCCGACTACAGCGATTATCTGGTGGTCTATCAGGGCGTGAC
Organism: Kiritimatiellales bacterium; assembly: GCA_016744085.1. GTDB lineage: Bacteria > Verrucomicrobiota > Kiritimatiellia > Kiritimatiellales > Pontiellaceae > Pontiella. Next base: position 14,118 of record JADGFE010000012.1, read on the forward strand.
GGTTGGTGGAAACCTTGACTTGGAATATCCAACCCTTGGAAAGGGCGTGGGCCTTTTTGCGAATAGCAACATCATCGGGGGGACGGAAATTGGAGCCGATGCTTCTGTTGCTGCCGGAACCTTGTTAATGAATTATAAAGTTCCTGCGAAGCATGTTTGTTTTGGCATGCATCCGGCGAACGAATGTAAACCTTTGAAAAAGAAGGTTACAGATCACTACTTTGCGTTATAGGAGGTTACGTGGATAACGAGTTCAGGATTGAAGATTTTTGTGTTTCTATTACCGGAAACCTGTTGGATGCATTAAAGGTGATTGATCGCGATGCGGAAGGTTTTGCCGTAGTGCTTGATGAAAACGGGACCGTGTGCGGCACGCTGACCGATGGCGATATTCGCCGTGCTTTACTTTTCGGCGACACGCTGGAATCCCCATTAAAGAAATACACCTGCACAAATTTTAGTTTTGTAGGCCCAAAAGAAGGGCGTGCAAATGTGCTCGATCTGATGCAGGCCCGTAGTATTCAGCAAGTCCCTGTTTTGGATGAATCGAAAACCCTACTAGGCATTCACTTTCTCAGTCATATTATTGGTCATCACAATCGTCCGAACTGGGCGGTCATCATGGCAGGGGGCAAGGGCACGCGTCTCTATCCGATAACCAAGGATATTCCCAAACCGATGGTGCAGGTTGCGGGACGTCCTATTCTGGAGCGGTTGGTACTTCATCTGGTGAGCCATGGTATTGAAAAAATTCTGCTGTCGGTTAACCACTTGTCACATATTATTGAAGACTATTTTGGAAATGGAGAGCGGTTTGGATGCCAAATCGAATATCTGCGGGAAGATGAGCCATTGGGTACCGCCGGTTCCCTTTCGCTTTTACCGGAAAAACCCGCCCATCCGCTACTTGTCATGAATGGCGATCTCGTTATGAATACCGATGTGGGCGCAATGATCGACTTTCATAAGCGCGGTAGCTACTTCGCCACGATGGGTGTAAAGCCATACCACCATGAAGTTCCTTTCGGGTGCGTCGAAACCGAAAATGATTCCATTATTTCTCTCCGCGAAAAACCATCCTTAAGCATGCTGGTTAATGCCGGGGTGTATGTGCTTTCCCCGGAGGTGCTTGATGAAATTCCCCAAAACTTCCTGCCGATAACCCACGTTTTTGAAAAGGCCGTGGAGACAGGGAAACGATGTGGATCGTTCCTGATTGAAGAGGATTGGGCGGACGTCGGTCAAATCGACGACCTTAAAAAAGCACAAGGCGAAATCTAGCAGGCTTACAGGAGGGTTTCCAGTTTGGCGGAAATGCGTTTAGGCGCATCTTTATCCTTTTTGCCGAATATATAGTTGAAGCATTTTTCGCGTGCAGCGCGGTATTGATCCTGATTCTCGATAGCAAATCGCGCAGCATCACCCCAATTCGTGTGACCATCGGTATGGAAACTGGGACCACAATCAAAAAGCTGTAAGTACGCTTCCGTATCTTCTTCATGCATGTCATAGCCCTTAAAACGCTCTCGAAAGGCTTCGCGGGAAGAGAGGTTTGCATCCGAAAAAAGTTGGGGGCAGTCATAGAACAGAGATTCTTCAGCAGGAGAATTGGCATCGGTAATCATCAGATCGGCCACGCATTCAAGTTCCGCCAGCGGGCAGGTGATCATATCAATAACGCTGTTAGGGCGATCGCGAAGCATCCCGGAAATTTTCTTAAAAAACAGGTGGTCTCTCTTTTTTTTGCTCTGCGCCTGATTCGGATGGGGGCGCATGATCAGGTTCCATTCGGCCGGGATCTGACGGGCAATATCCTCGGCACTTTCAAACCAGGTACCAACCGGAAGCTTGCTGGGCGTGTAGACCACGGTGGTCTGTTCAGGATCAAGGTTAAGCTTTCTCAAAATTTGCGTGCGTGTTGCATCCGATTTTTCCGGCAGACTGGAAAATGGAAGGAATCCGGTAACGGAATAAGAATAACCGAGTTCATCATTATGCCTCAGCAGCTGCTGTTCCATTCGTGGCCCAATCAGAAAAAGATGGTCAAAAAGTGCGAAGTCCTCCCAAGCGCTCTTTCCCAACAACCCGAGCGTTCCATGGAAGGTAAGCATTTTCTTTGCGGACAAGGGAGCGAGTAACGGGTAGCCGGCTCCGGAAAAAACAACGTCTGCCCGATTGAGCAACCGTTGGGCTCGCAAGCCTGGAATCTGCTTATGATGTCGGGTGCAGGGGATGCCGGGAAAGACATTCTTGAACGCCTTAACAGCACTCGATCTCCCGATGACAATGTCTCCCCCGCATTCCTGTTGTAGTGGAACTAGCCCAGGCAGGGCCTGAAACATGCGTGTATAATAAACAAGTTGGCTTTTAACGGTTGCGGACATTTCTTCCTTTTCAAGGTTACTTGGCTTTAAACACGTAGACTCTAGTTTTCACCGGAGTTCGATGTATAGCCAAATCCCAAACTTAAAAAGGAAGGGTGAATGTGGATGTGCCAAGGGATGAACAAATATGTAAATGCAGTGGAAAGGATTTTCTGCTTTCGGTATAGTGGACGACTCTGAATCCTAAATGGATAAAAACATATGAAAAGTAACTCCGTTTTATATCTGGCTCTATTGCTGGCGATGTTATTTGCTCTGTTAAATTTGGCTTTTAATGACCATTTAGGCAGTGATACAGGAAACTATTACAGCCGCATGGCGGATGAGTTTGCTCAAGGAAACTACAAATCTGCCTTTTTTCACCTGATTCCCCCGCTTACTCCATTTCTGGCAGGCCTGGCTGCAACGACTGGGCTGGATGGATGGACGGCCATGAAACTGGTGTCCAGCCTGTTTTTTCTGGCATCGGTTTACTGGTGCTATCGTTTGGCCCGGTTGCGCCTGAGTGATGTGCAGGCACAATGGTGTGCGTTGCTTTTTGTCCTGTGCTCAAGACTATTGCGTTATGGCATGGGTGGACAGTTAGATGCTGCAAAAACATTTTTGCTACTTTTGGTATTCGAGCAGTTTTTTGTCTATTTAAAAACACGGCATTGGAGGCAGCTACTGAGCATCTCGATCGGGAGTGCGGCACTGGTGCTGGCTCGTAACGAGGGAATCGGCTATCTCATGTTGGTGCTGGGCCTGCTGTTTATCGCTGATTGGTTGATGTATGGCAAAGTTGCCCCTTTTTTAAAAAGCGTGAGCCATGGGGTTCTCCGGTGCTTATTTGTTCTGGGTTTTTGCCTAGTGGTATGGTTTCCCTGGATCAGCTATCAATATAGCGTAACGGGCTATCCAGTGCTCAGTTCAAAGCATATTGCCATTGTGGGAAAACTACTGCCATGGGTGGATGTCGAGAGCAGTACCTTTATGCAGGAACTGCGGAAGGGCGGTAAGGAAGTACAACAGTACTACACACTCGAAGCTCCAGCAGAGCAACTTGGCGAAAGTAAAAAAAATATTGTGGAGCGGTTCAAGGATGCACAACCGGGAAGCGCGCCCTTTAAACTGGTTGAAACACTGAACGGAGTCTACCCCCGTTACCTGATCTTTGCTTTGATAGGGGTGGTTAGCCTGCTGCGTCGGAAAGAATGGTGTCAAATGGACAGCCTGTTGACGCTCATCTTAACGTTTCATATTGCGGTCTATTGGCTGTTGTCGCCTAATATTCTTCAACGGTTGATCATTCCAGGAATTCCTTTTTATTTTCCTTGGATGGTTGTTGGGGGATTGGCCATTGCACGGACATTTAAAATCGATTGGAACAAGAAAGTGCATCAGCGTATTCTGATAACGCTTGTCGTGGTAATCGGAGTGGTGCAGGTATCTAGCGGGATGAGTAGTGTACGCAAGTCCTTACGCGGAAAGGATCGTCTCGAAGTGGAAATATCCCAGTGGATTGAGGAAAATCGTGCCGACTTGGATACCCATCAAGCCCCTCCTTTAGAGAGTGGGATTCATCCCCGTGCCTACCAAACCGGCAGGCAACCCGTTGTTCTGTCTTTTATGGCGGTTGCATGCCGCTCGAAAAGCGATGCCATGTTGCAGGATCGTGTTCCGGATATAACGCATGAACAGTTCGTGGATTTGTGTATAGAAAAACGTCTTGATGTAATTGTCGCTGATCGGAAATTTATAAAAGGTTTCAGTATGTTTAATTCACAGGATCCACGTTTCCAGATTGCGGAAAGGCGGTGGGAGGATGAAGGCGTGCTGATTTACACTTTTAATCCAAAATACAGCGCATCGGAAAATCGCTGAAGCGTTTCATTTGTGAACGGGTTGTTGAGTTAAAGAAATGAGTAGTTTCAGCGTTAAACGAATCAGTATGGAAGCCGTGTGGGTTGCGGGTGGGCAGCTTATGGCTGCCGTTGGAGCGATTGCCGGCGTTCGTATTCTAACGTCATTGCTGAATCCGGATGAATACGGCCGCTTGGCCCTGGCTACAAGTTTAATGGTGCTTATCCAGTATGTCTTCGGTGAAACACTGACATTTATTGCCATTCGGTTTTATGCCTCATCCGCTCAGCGCAACATGATTCCAGAACTGGTGGCTACACTGAATGGGTTCTTCACACGTATCACAATCGGTTTGCTGGGTGCTTTTGCTCTGCTGACTGCAGGGTTGTGGATTTGCGGGTATTCAGCATGGATCCCGTTCTTGCCGCCCATGTTTATTTTTGCGTTGTTTCGCGTGTACGGTTATATGATTGAAGGCATTCAGAGCGGTGCCCGGCAGCGGGGTGTTGTAGCCATTCACCAGGCGGTTCTGGAATGGACTCGCTATCTCTTTGCGGCAATTTTAATTTTACTCACTGTTAAAAAATGTGAAACGGCATTGTGGGGGTTTGCGGTCGCCATGGTTTTAATCGCGGTTTCCCAATGGTATTGGTTTAGAAAATTGCTCATGGAGGTGGAAGGTAATGAACGAAGCCCCCGACCATCCGTCCCATTATTTAAAGCCATGCTTGAATATGGCCGCCCGCTTCTGGTCATCGGATTTTTTACATGGATGTTGACCTTTTCAGATCGATGGGCACTCAGAATAAACGGTTCTACACGCGATGTGGGGCTCTACTTTGTGCTTTATCAACTGGGTATCGGACCCATCGTTTTGGGCTGCAAGGTGTTGGTGCAATTGATTTCTCCAATTCTTTATGAGAAAGCCGGAACGAATCGATCATCTGCGGATATGAAGACGGTCTATCATGTAAATTTCCTCACGGCTATTGGGCTTGTTGCTGTGACGGCATGTGTTTCCGGCTTACTGTTTTTTATTCATGGATTTCTGTTTAATTATCTGGTGGCTGAAGAATTCCGGTCGGTATCTTGGTTGTGGCCATGGACGGTACTGGGAGGAGGGCTGTTTGCCGCAGGGCAGGTTTTTGTTATTTCGGTGATGAGCGGGATGGATACCCGGAAATTGATTCCCATGAAAGTGGCCAGTGCCGGGGTTAGCGCAATCTGTTTCTTTTCCGGGGCCATGTTTTTCGGATTGAAAGGGGTCGTTTTCGGCTGGGTTCTTTTTTCGCTATTGCACCTGATTTGGGCCATCATACTACATTATCAGGAAGTTAAAATACACGCGACAAACGATAAGGTTGTAACTGATGCTTTTTAATTCGTTTCAATTTATTTTCCTTTTTCTACCCATCACCCTGCTGATTTTTTATGCAATTGGCGGGCGTGGGCATCATCGGATTGCAACGGCGTGGTTGGTTGGGGCCTCCCTGTTTTTTTATGCCTATTGGAATCCGATGTATCTGGGGTTGATGATTGCATCCATTCTATTCAACTATTCAATCGGGGTGGCGCTGGGCGAGGCTCATGGAAAAGAGCAGGCTAACGGTGTCCGTTGGTTGCTAGGCGTGGGCGTATTGATGAATCTGACGCTATTAGGTTATTTTAAATACGCCAATTTTTTCGTCGATAATTTAAATGCGGTGGCGGGCAGCCGTTTTCATCTCGATACAATCATCTTGCCACTGGCGATTTCCTTTTTCACATTTCAACAGATTGCCTTTCTCGTGGATGCTTTCAAGGGGGAAACTCGGGAATACAACTTTTTGCACTACTGTCTGTTCGTGACTTTTTTCCCGCAATTGATTGCCGGGCCGATTGTTCATCACCGGGAAATTCTACCGCAATTTGCCCGGATTTCTATTTATCGCTTCCGGTCAAGCCACCTTGCCGTTGGCCTGACAATCTTCGTGTTTGGACTATTCAAAAAAGTAGTTGTAGCCGATGGGGTGGCGGCCTTTGTTGGCCCTGTTTTTACAGCTCCTCAAGGAGCTGAAGCGCTGTCTTTTGGTCAGGCGTGGAGTGGAGTATTAGCCTACACCCTACAACTGTATTTTGACTTTTCAGGCTATTCCGATATGGCTATCGGATTAGGTCGTATGTTTGGTATTCGTATTCCGATAAATTTTTATTCCCCCTATAAAGCGGCCAACATAATCGATTTTTGGCGGCGCTGGCACATCACCTTATCGAGGTTTTTACGTGACTACCTGTACTTTTCGCTCGGCGGAAACCGAAAGGGTCCGGCGCGTAGGCATGTAAACCTGCTCATCACCATGCTGCTAGGCGGATTATGGCATGGAGCAGGGTGGACATTTGTTATATGGGGCGGATTGCATGGATTCTACCTCATCGTCAACCATCTGTGGCGTGGCATGAAAAAACCGGATCAGTTGTCTCGAGGTAGCCTAGCCGTAACAGGGCGGGTGCTCTCTCATGGATTAACCTTCTTGGCCATTGTTGTGGGATGGGTATTTTTTCGAGCCGAAAACGTAGGTTCTGCCGGAAATATTCTCCAGTCCATGGCTGGCTTAAACGGGTTTGCTCCCGTAGATGGGGATTTGTGGTTTCTGGTGCTGTTGCCTGTGGTCTGGTTTGCTCCGAACACGCAGCAAATCATGCTGCGTTATAGACCTGCATTGGAAATCTATCGTGGTGAAATCAAGCCGTGGATGGGGCGACGTCTGCAATGGAGAATGTCTGCCGCGTGGGGTGTAGGCATAAGTGTGGCAGCAATCTTAGCTGTACTTTCCCTCTGTCGTGTAAGCGAATTTCTGTATTTTCAATTTTAAGGAAGAATGATGTCTTGCTCCCGAAGCTACTTGAGAATATTTTTTGGATTGACCCTGCTTGTGCTCTTGGGCGTTGCAATCTTTTGCCGAATCATGAATCCGTATGCGATCTACACGGGACCTGAGCTCGACGGCATAAATAAGTTGAAGCCTGAGTTCCGGCGGCATGTGCGTATGGCCAAAGCCTGGGCCGTCTATGAACAACAACCGCAGAGCATCTCTATCGGAAGCTCTCGTATTGAATATGGCATTGATCCGAACCATCCCGCTTGGGCGGGTGAGGCGGTCTACAATCTTGGGGTTTCTTCGGCTAACATGTATGAGGCCCTTCGTTACTTTCAGCATGCTCAGGCCATTCAGCCACTCGATAAGGTCGTGCTTGGTCTGGACTTATATATGTTCAATGCACTGGTAAAGCCGCAGAATGATTTTAGCGAACCGCGCCTTTGCGCTAATCCGGATGGAAGCATCAACGAAAACCACAGTGCGCTGGAGAAGCTCTCTACACTGTTTTCCATTGATGCCCTTGAGGCCAGTATGGGAACACTCAAGACTCAGGATCCGAACGAAGTTTCCAGAACGTTGTATCTATCGAATGGGCAAGTCGACGGAGCGCATCGCCAGATGACCATCCTAAAGGACAATGGGGGATGCCATAATGCGTTTGAGCAGGTGGTTCGCTACTACATGAAAAACGGGTTGGGAGGGAGTCGTGACTTTAGCTTTTCGGACAATACCGGTTATTCGCCGTTTGACGATTTTGAAACCTTGCTGGAAACGGCTCATCGCAACAACGTGAATCTTAAAATCATCATATCACCATTCCACGCATACTATACCGAAGTGATTAACCATCTGGGGCTGTGGCCGTTGTTCGAAGAATGGAAACGAAGGTTGGTGAACATTAATGAAACGGTAGGAGAAAAATTTGGTCGCCCACCGTTCGAGATTTGGGATTTTGGCGGCTATAATTCAATCACGACTGAAACGGTACCTTCGGAAAACCACCCGAAGGAAGTGATGCGATGGTATCTGGAACCATCACACTATTCTTCAAATACGGGGGACCTTATTCTTGATCGTATTTTTGAATATGATGCGGCTGGCCGCAATCTTCCCGCCGACTTTGGTGTGGTCTTAACTCCAGAGAGCATTGAGGAAGCGCTGGCGTTTATCCGAAATGCGGCGGCCAACTATAGGGCATCCCACGCGGAAATAGGGAAGATCCTTCAAGGGGAGACGCCATGAAAAATATTTTTGATTTCATATTAAGTTTGGTGCTGATGATCTTGCTGTTGCCGGTTATCGCATTAGTGGCTTTGGGGGTACGGATTAAGTTAGGGGGTCCGATACTTTTCAAGCAACAGCGTCCGGGTTACAAGGGACGACCATTCTACGTCTACAAATTCAGAACCATGACCGATGAGCGGGATGCGGATGGCCAGCTCCTTCCGGATAATCAGCGGCTTCCAACTTTTGGGAAACAGCTCCGCCGCACGAGTCTTGACGAATTACCACAGCTGTTTAATGTGCTGAAAGGTGAGCTTAGCTTTGTCGGTCCGCGTCCGTTACTGATGGAATATTTATCGCTATACAGCCCTGAACAAATGCGTAGACACGATGTGAAGCCGGGTATCACCGGGTGGGCGCAGGTGAATGGCCGGAATGCCATCAGCTGGGATGAAAAATTTAAGCTGGACCTCTGGTATGTTGAGCACCAATCATTTTGGATTGACTTGAAAATCTTGTGGATGACTGCTGTGAAGGTTTTTAAAAGAGATGGAGTCGCAGCTGAAGGGCATGCTACAATGCCCAGATTTACAGGAAACTAAGGGGGACAGAAGTGAGTGATCGTTTTGAAGGGTGGCAGCCTCCGGAAATTGAAGATGGCAAGCCAACCAAATACAATTGGGTAGTGCAGAACAAGGATGGGCTGGAGCTGGGTTACCGTACCGACATTGGAGCTTTTACCTATATCAACGCTAAAAACGGTGTAACTATCGAAGACGAGGTGCAGATTGGATCGCACTGCTCCATCTATTCCGTATCCACGATCGACGACAAAAATGCCCCGGTAGTACTCAGAAAAAACTGTCGGGTCGGAAGCCATTCTGTAGTCTTGCCCGGCGTAACCATCGGAGAAAATACGGTGGTGGGTGCCATGAGTTTTGTGAACAAGGATCTCCCTGCCAATTCTGTTGCGTTCGGCGTGCCGGCAAAAGTGGTTAAGACATTGGATGATACATATGAGTGAATCTCGAATATTCCTTTCTCCTCCTCAGATGGGTGGCGAAGAACTCGAACTGGTCCGGCAGGCGTTCGAGTCCAACTACATTGCTCCCCTTGGCCCGATGGTTGATGGCTTTGAACAGGATTTTTCGGACTATACGGGCTTTGAGCATTGCCTTGCCCTATCCAGTGGAACCGCCGCTATGCATCTAGTGCTTCGGCATCTTGGCGTGGGAGAGGGCGATGTTGTGCTGGCCTCGTCTTTCACGTTCATTGGCAGCGTATCTCCGGCTGTTTTTCAAAATGCGGACCTGCGCTTTGTGGATTGCTGTCCTGAAAGCTGGAACATCGATCCGATCCGACTAGCTGAAGCAGTTCAAGAGTGCCTGTCCGAAGGAAAAACTCCAAAAGCGGTTATCCCAACCGATCTTTATGGGCAATGTTCCGATTATGACGCTATTCACGAAATCTGTGATCCGCTGGGCATACCGGTAATTATTGATGCTGCGGAGGCGCTTGGAGCCTCCTACAAAGGTCGGCATGCGGGTAACGGGGGCCGAGCCGCTATTTTTTCTTTTAACGGAAATAAAATCATCACGACATCCGGCGGCGGCATGCTGGCTTCGGACGATGCTGAACTGATTACACATGCCCGGAAGCTTTCCACGCAGGCGCGGGAAAATTTCCCACACTACGAGCATATTGAAGTGGGCTACAACTATCGTATGAGCAACATCCTGGCTGCGATTGGCCGGGGACAGTTGGGGATATTGAACGAGCGCGTTGCCCGTAAGAAAGCCATATTCGAGCACTACCGCTTCGAGCTGGAAGGTTTGCCAAGCATTAGCTTTATGCCTGTAGCAGACTACGGTACAGCCAATTATTGGCTAACCTGTATTCTGGTTGATCCGGACGTGGCTGGCATTTCGTACGAACAAGTGCGACTGGCGCTGGAGGCTGAAAACATCGAGTCGCGCCCGGTGTGGAAGCCGATGCATCTGCAACCGGTCTTTCAGCATTGTAAAATGTATGGTGGCCAGGTATCCGAATTTTTGTTCAGCCGCGGACTTTGTCTGCCTTCCGGCGGTGCCTTGAGTGATCTTCAACTTTCGCGTGTTATTGAAACCGTCAGGAACGTAACCGCGTGATCATCCAACTCAAAAATCCCTATACCTATCTGATGCTACTGGCCGATACGCTGGCTGTGGCGCTGGCGCTAGTGGGGGCCTACGCACTTCGCTTCGAGTTTTTTACGGATCCGATTTTCTATGAGTCGGCATTTAACCGCCAAATGCCCATATCGATTACGGTGTTAATTCCCGTGAAACTTACGTTGTTTATCCTGTTTGGGCTTTACCGCGGAATGTGGCGATATACCAACTTACGCGACATGAAAAAAATTGCATTGGCGGTTTTGGTTTCGTCCATGTTTGTCGTTTCGTTCATTGCTTATCGCTACCATTTTCAAGGTTTTGCCCGTTCGGTCTATGCGCTGGATGCGCTGTTAACCTTCGGTCTTGTTGCCAGCGTTCGGATTGTTGTTCGCGTGGCCTTTGGGTATCTGCAGCCGGGGTCAATATCGGCTGATGAAGTACATATTTCACTGCGGCAGCAGAGAACCCTTGTTATCGGTGCTGGTTACAGTGGGGAAAGACTATTCCGCGAATTAAAAAGCGATGCTCGGAGTCCGTACCAGATTGTGGCCTACCTCGATGATGATCCGAAAAAGCATGGCCGATCGTTACATGGAGTTCGCATTTATGGTCCGGTCGCAAAGCTTGCTCGTGCCATTCGGAAATATGAAGCAGAATTGATTCTAATTGCCGTTTCCAAGATCGAAGGGGCCGAGTTTCGATTTATCGTGGAAGCGTGCGAGGCCAGTGGTCTCCCCTTTAAAAAAGTGCCGAATTCGCAGAGTATCATTGATGGAAAAGTTTCAATAAAAGAACTCCGTGATGTCGATTACGCCGATCTGCTCGGGCGGCCTACTGTTGCATTGGACAGCTCAGCGATTTCCCTCTATCTTGAAAATAACACGGTACTCATTACAGGGGCGGGCGGCTCAATTGGGTCTGAGCTGGTTCGGCAGGTTATCCGTTTTAAGCCCGCTCGCTTGGTACTCGTTGATAGTTGTGAGGAAAATATTTTCAACATACAGATGGAGTTGAAGAATGTTCATGGATTCGATGAAATTGTGCCCGCCATTACCCGAGTGCAAGACGAGCGGGTTATGAAAAAACTGTTCGAAAAATATCAGCCGGAAACGGTTTTTCATGCGGCGGCTTATAAACATGTTCCTTTGATGGAAAGCAACCCATGGCAGGCGATAGACAACAATGTTATTGGAAGCTATACCGTTATGAACTGCGCTCATGAGAGCGGTGTAAAACGCTTTGTTCTGGTCTCGACGGATAAAGCCGTGCGTCCGACCAATGTGATGGGCACGACCAAGCGTATGACGGAATTGGTTATGCATGCCGTTGCGGATAAGTCGAAAACCGTGTTTATGGCAGTGCGCTTTGGCAATGTGCTTGGGTCGTCCGGGTCGGTTGTGCCGATCTTTCGACGACAGATTGTTCGCGGTGGACCGATTACGGTTACACATCCTGACGTAACCCGCTATTTCATGACGATACCCGAAGCGGCACAGTTAATTCTTCAGGCAGGCACTCAGGGAGAGGGCGGCGAAATATTCATTCTTAAAATGGGCACCCCGGTTAAGATTGTCGATATGGCCCGCGATCTGATCCGACTGTCGGGTAAGGAGCCTGATTCCGAAATAAAAATTCTCTTTACCGGTATGCGGCCCGGCGAAAAACTTTACGAAGAGTTGATTACCGAGGGCGAGGGGATTGTTGATACAGAGCATGATAAAATCATGGTTCTGCGTAACGAGAATAAAGCAACGTATGATTTCTTCGCTGAAAACCTGGACGAGCAGATCGCTCAACTTAAAACCATTGCCGAATCCCACGATGTGGAAACAATCAAAAAAGCACTTCAGCGTATCGTTCCCGAATACGCCCGCCAGGATTCGGATGCCGTGGTTTAATGCCGAACGCGGCGTTTTTATCTTTTTTCTTTTCGTTTAATGCAGTTTGTGGAGTATGGCGCACATGAAAAACGCAAAAAAAAATTCGTCGAACGCAATCAGCATTTATAAGCGCTTGCTAGTTTTCGTGAGTCCCTACCGCATGCGGCTGGCGGCCGGCGTGCTTTGTGGCATTCTGTACGGAGCCTCTGCATTCGGCATGTTGGTGGCGTTGTATTGGGCGCTCGGTCTTGTCTCTGGTGATAGCCTTAGCCTTGACGGAGGCATGCCAGCGCTGGGCCAGCCTGAAGGCACCACGGGCGGCATTGGTCTGAAACGTCTGTTGCTCACGGTTTCGATTCTGCCGGTGGTCATGGCCGTTCAAGGAATCCTCCTGTTTTGTGGGAAATACCTGGTAGAGTGGGTTGGCAACCGGGTGGTGGTCGATCTTCGGAGCTATCTTTTCGCACATATTCATGCCCTGCCGATGCAGTTCTTTTCCAAGAACCGGGTGGGGGAATTGATTTCCCGCATCACCAGCGATACAGGGTTGCTCACGCAGTTGGTGTCGAATGTCATTGGCGATGTGATTCGGGAGCCGTTTACCTTGATTGGTAGCATTGCCGCCATGGTCTATCTTGATTGGCGTTTATCGGTGGTTGCACTCGTGGTTTTTCCGATCTGTATTCTCCCAGTGGCGTTGCTGGGGCGGAAAGTGAGGAAAGCCTCCCGATCTGGGCAGGAAAGTCTGGGCGATATGCTTTCGGTTGTGCAGGAATCCGTTGGCGGTGCCATGGTGGTGAAAGCGTTTCAGATGGAGCACGAAGAAATATCCCGCTTCAACGCATTCAATATGCGTGTATTCAAGATGCAGATGCGCCAGTCGCGCTCACGTTCCCTGAATGAACCCATCGTAAGCTTTCTTTCCGCGGTCGGCCTTTCGGGTGTTGTGGCCTATGCCTTTATCAACGATCTTTCCCTCGCGCTGCTGATCACCTTTGCCGGGGCGATGGTGCAGATGTATAAACCGGCGAAGAAGCTCAGCCAAATTCACATGCGCATCCAGCGGGCCACGCCCGGGGCGGAACGCATTTTCGAGATCCTGGATGTTTCAAACACGGTTGCCGACGCTTCCGATGCCGTGCCGTTTTCTGAATCGGTTCAATCGATTTGTTTTAAGGGCGTATCTTTTGCCTATGATGAAAAGAAGGTTCTCGACGGCATCGACCTTCAGGTGCGGGCGGGCCAGTGCGTGGCATTTGTTGGTAGTTCGGGATCTGGTAAAACTACGCTGGTTAATCTGATCCCACGTTTTTTCGATGTAATCGAAGGGTGCATCGAACTGAACGGTGCCGATCTCCGATCGCTCACGGTTCGGTCCCTACGTAGCCAGATTGGCATCGTGACACAAGAAACGGTATTATTTAATCGCAGTGTGGCCGACAATATTTCCTATGGATCGCCGAATGCCACACAAGAACAGATTGAAGATGCAGCAAAACGGGCAAATGCTCATAAATTTATTATGGAGCTGGAGGACGGCTACGATACGGTTATTGGGGAGCGGGGATCTCTGTTGTCCGGTGGGATGGCCCAGCGTGTGGCTATTGCGCGAGCGCTATTGAAGAATCCTCCCATTCTGATCTTGGACGAGGCCACCAGTGCATTAGATACGGAATCTGAACGGTTGGTGCAGAGTGCGCTGGATGAATTGATGAAAGACCGGACCGTATTTGTTATCGCACACCGGTTATCCACCATTGCTCATGCGGATATGATTGTGGTGATGGATCAAGGGAAAGTGGTAGAGCAGGGGACTCACGATGAGCTTCTGGCTCAGGCTGGTAAATATAAATATTTCTATGAAATCCAGTTTTCAAAGGACAGCAAGGAAGCATGATGTCAATTATTGATTCTTCGATTTAAACAGATTGAATTGATAATGAAAAAGCCCTGCATTGCAGGGCTTTTTTTGGAGAATAACTAGTCTTGGTATCCGTTTGGATTGGCCTGATGCCAGTCCCAGGCACTTTGCACGATTGTTTTGAGGTCGGCATATTTTGGATCCCATCCGAGGACAGTTTTTGCCTTGGTGGAATTTGCGACCAGTGCAGCACAGTCTCCGGCACGGCGGGGTTGTGATTCAGCAGGAATGGCATGTCCGGTAACTTCCCGACAGACTTCAATGACTTCTTTCACGGTGTAGCCATCGCCATTGCCGAGGTTGAAAGCTCCTGACAATCCTGGTTTAAGGGCGAGAATATGAGCCTGAGCCAAATCTTTAATGTGGATGTAGTCGCGCACACAAGTGCCATCGCGCGTTGCGTAGTCTTCACCAAATATATAGATTTTATCGCGTGTGCCTTGAGCAACCTGGAGCACCAGAGGAATCAGGTGACTTTCGGGTTGGTGGCCTTCTCCATATTTAGCTGTCGCACCGCAGGCATTGAAATAACGCAAGAATACGCATTCGATACCGTGTATTTTTTCACCCCACTCAAAAACCTTTTCGCAGAGTAGCTTGGACTCGCCATACACGGATTCAGGCTTCTGCGGGAGACTTTCATCCATCGGCATGACTTTCGGCGTGCCGTAGGTAGCGCAGGTGGAGGAGAAGATTAGTTTTTTGCAGCCGGACTCAACCATCGCATGCATGAGGTTGAGCGAACCGCTGACATTGTTTTCGAAGAAGGGCATTGGATCCACCATGGATTCGCCCACTTCAATATAGGCCGCAAAGTGAATGACTGCTTCCGGGCGTTCTGCCAGCAGGGCACTTTTAATATCTTCTTTGTGGCGAAGGTCGCCCTGCCGAAATTTTGCACGCGGATCAATTGCAGCTTCATAGCCACGTTCAAGGTTATCGAATACCACAACATCATGACCTGCATCGCAGAGCATTTCGGTGGTTACACTTCCAATATATCCGGCTCCGCCGGCAACAAGTACTTTCATGATTTATCCTTTCGTGAGGCGTGAAAGATGAGGCGTGATTTGGTCACGGCTCAATAATCACTCGTCACTTTTCTATTTAATAATCTGTGCACCTTGCGAAGGAATGATGATTTCAGCTGTTGGTTCCAGTCCCTTGGTTTTGCAAATATCGATGATTTTCTTACGTATTTCATCCGCTTTATCTGCATGGGCTAGTGCACATGCACTACCACCCCAGCCGCCGCTGGAAAGACGGGCACCCAGTGCTCCGGCTTCTTTTGCAACATTAACCACCGTATCCAGCTCAGGAATAGAGTTTTCAAAGGCTACTCTAGAGGTTTCGTGAGAGTCGAACAGATATTGTCCAAATTCTTCAAGTTTACCTTCGGCAAGCAGATCCATACCTTCCTCTACACGATGAATTTCCCAAACTATATGTGTGGCTCGTTGAGCAGCTTCAGCATCGATCTTATCCTTGCTGGCCTCAAAGTCCTCGAGTGTGATGTCGCGTAGCGCTTCAATGTTGTAGTCAATGGCTTGTTCAGCTACTTGTTTGTTATACATGGTCTATTTTAGACTTAGAATCGATTTGTAATCTTTAAAGCATAGTCAAGCTGAAATGTTTAATCCATGGGATACTGCCATGGTCTTTTCATCTACAGGCCCTTTAGGCAATGCGGGTATGAAAAACCGATTTTCGTAGACAATTCCCTCTCGGTTTGTTTTTGTACTCTCGATG
>JADGFE010000195.1 GCA_016744085.1 Kiritimatiellales bacterium
TTTTATGCTCCTCGAACCGACAGGCGGTGTACACAAATGATTTGAGCGGATGGACTTCGTTGAGTAGGGTTTGAATTCGCACCGGGCATACTCCTTCTGAGTAGTGTCGTTTTCGTCGACAACACATTACAGATAAGTTGCTCGGTGTGTTAATCATTCATTTACCCACTGATTTGGCGGAAGACCCAACATTATGAAAAAAATTGCTATAGACCTTGTACCTATCCGCGTAGGTGAGGGTGGAGCCGGAAGCGGCATCTGGACCTATGCTCGTGAATTGGTATTGGCTTTGGATAAACTGGATTTCCAAGGATTGGAAATTATGTGTTTGGTTAACGATGGGCAGCGTCCGTATCTCTCCAGCTTGCAACATATCAAACTCATTCCGTTTCCAGTCCTTGGAAAAAATATCTTCAAACGGTTGTGTTGGAATAATCTTCAGTTACCTTTTTGGTGTTTGCTACATAAAGTCGATGTTCTTCACAAAGTGGCCACCGAGACTCCGTTGATCTGCTCAGCAAAACGAGTGACGACGATTCATGATTTTTATTATGAATATTTGCTGGAAAATAATCCTTCGGAATCGATCCGCTTTTACGAACGGATGGAGAATTTCTATTTTTCGTTTGTTACACGTCTCTGCTTTAAGAAGAGTAAGGCGGTTATTGCTGTATCCAACGCGACGAAGAACGAAGCCGTTGCGCGCTTCCCAGAATGTGCAGATCGTATCCGCGTTATTCATCACGGCGCACCGTGTTCCAGAGGACAGAGACCTGAGAACGGAGAACCGCTGTTGGAGGGTAGTGCCGTAAAGGGTAATACCCCCGGAAATGGAGGGCCGTCCTCTGTGGCGTCCGGGAAAAATCTGTCGCAGACCGAACAATTGGAATGCGGACGGCTCGGAGATCCATCCCTACCTCAACCTAACGCCCAGCGCCTAACACCTAGCGCCTCTTCTTTTACGATTCTCTGCGTTGCTAAATTTATGGAACATAAAGGGCAGCATTTATTGATTGAGGCCTTTGATGTATTGCTGGATACGTATCCGGATCTGGTTGGAAGGGTCCATTTAAACCTGCGGGGTTTTCATAATGATCAGGCTTATTTTGACGAGATAAAAAAACAGATAAAACAGAGCCTTTATATCGAACAGATAAGCATTATTGAATATGATCCTGAAGACACAACCGAAACAATTTATGCCGAGGCCAACTTAGTGGTACTGCTTTCCAACTATGAAGGGTTTGGTCTTCCGGTATTGGAAGCGCAATCTATGGGAAAGCCTGTATTGTGCTCGAAGTTACCCGTACTACAAGAGGTAGGTGGAGCCGGTGCGGTGTATGAGAATAAAGATGATGCATCAGCGATTGCTACTCAAATTTTTAGATTGATTACTGACGCAGCCTATTATTCTGACCTAAAAGAAAATGCAGTTTCTAATACGGCCCAATTCTCATGGTATGGAGCTGCCCAAAAAACATTGTCTGTGTATCGAGGGTGTTAATATTTAACCGTTAATGGATTTATATGACTAATTTTTTAATTAAATGGGGGAAATGGATTTTTCCAATCCTTGGAACGATTGCGTTGTTCCTGTTTATTCATGTGATACAGAAGTTTGGCGGATTTATTCTGCCTCCGGTAGCAGTAGTTGTTTTGTCGGGGATTTTTGGAGTCACTCTGCTCGGTTATCTGCTGCAGCTAAAAGTGCTGAATCGGATGGGCGGGATTGCGGTACTGTTTCTTTCGGTGGTGATTCTTTCGGGGACCTTGGTTCCAAAGGATACGGTGGGGGCCTACCCTCAAAAAACATCGTTAAAGGCAACGCATGATTTTGATGCGGCCTGGAAGTCGGTCTATGGCAAAGATGTATTTAAGGGGTTTAGCCTGCATGAACACCTTACTCAGTATCTGGAAAGTCTCTCTCGTTTCGATATTCATCGAGCCGGACAGATCGGCTTGTTCGGCCTATTTGGAATGGCGTTGGGGATTTGTTTTCTTTTTCCTTTGGATCATTCCAATCGGTTGGTATTCGGCGGAAGGATCGTATTGCTGTTGTTCATAGGAGCGCTGTGGTCGTTGCAAACTGAACTCCTGCAAGTGTTGTCAATAACAAGGGAAGTGACCTTTGTCGGCTTTGTCGAAAGTCTGATTGGGGTGTCGATAGGCATTGTCCTATTTGCGCTGTTCAATGTGGCATACATGAGCCGTAAACGCTCGTTGGAAGATCGCCGTTTCAATATTCTCGGTGTGGGAATCGATGCGGTGAATATGGAGGATTGTCTCGAATTATTTCAGGAAATAATTCAAGGAACACCGAACACCGAACATCGAACAAGGAACGTTGAAGAAGCTTGCGGCGCAGCCGCTTTGGAGTGCGGTAGCTCGATATCGCTTTCTGATAAAGCCGAGAGCAATTTCCTCTATCCTTCTCAGGATGAAACGGGGACCTTGGATTTGAGGGGTAGCCACACAGTTGAAACTAACGAGAGCAATTGCGCACAAGAAGGCACAGAGAGAATCGATGCGTCGCAGACCGATCAGTCGGAAATCGGAAATCGGAAATCAAAAGTTATAACGCTTTCATCCGGCCTCCGGACGAAACTTCCGGCCATGACGACGGCCATGGGCGTGGCGGGCATAGTGGAGTCCAGACGAAAGCAGAATCTGCAACGGATTCTGAATGAGTCGGTATTAAATACGCCGGACGGCATGCCGTTGGTTTGGCTGGGTAAGTTATTTGGTCAACGTCAGATTGAACGGGTATACGGTCCAGATCTGTTGCGCGATGCCTGTGCTTATGGTGAAGAGCGAGGGTGGCGTCACTATTTCTGGGGCGCGGCTCCGGGCATTGTGGAAAAGCTGAAGGACGTGCTGGAAGAAAAGCACCCGAAGATTGAAATCTCCGGTATCTGCTGTCCGCCGTTCCGCCCGTTGACGCGGGAAGAAGAGGATGCGCTGGTGGAGGAAGTGAATGCTTCTAATACTGATATTTTCTGGATTGGGATTAGTACACCCAAACAGCTTTATTTTATGGATCACATCCGGGGTCGTTTGAAGTGTAAGGTTATTTGCCCGGTGGGCTATGCCTTTGATGTGAATGCCGGGGTGGAAAAGGATGCGCCGGACTGGATCAAATATGCCGGTTTACAATGGCTGCATCGGGGGATCAAACAACCGCGGCTTTGGAAGAGGTATCTGCCGGACAATCCAATGTTTGTAATGAAGGTATTTGCGCAGATTCTGAGGTTAAAAAGGTTTCCGATGTTCCAACACAACCGTCCTATTGAGCCCTATAAAGATGCTGAGGGATACGATCGTTTTCCGGCCGGTTGTGTTTCGCTGTCGGCCATGACGATGGAGAGTGCGCGTGATCGTGTAGCCAACTGGGTGGAGACCGGTCAAAAGCATTATGTGAACATCTGCACGGCCGATACCGTGGTGCAATGTTATGACCGGCCGGATATGGCGAACGTTATAATGAATGCCGGTATGGCCACCACCGATGGTATGCCGTTAGTCTGGTTGGCAAAGCACTTTGGTTTTGCGAATGCCACCCGGGTGTACGGGCCAGACCTGATGTTAAACCTGTGTGCTCTGAGTGAAGAAAAGGGATACAGCCATTATTTTTACGGGGCGACCGACGAGGTGCTCGATGAGCTCAAAGTCAACCTGCAGAAAAAGTTTCCGAAATTGAAGATTGCGGGCATGTATTCGCCACCCTTCCGACCCTTGGAAAATGTGGAGAAGGATGAGGTGTCGGAAAGGATCAATGACGCCAAGCCGGATATCGTCTGGTGCGGGCTGGGGACTCCTAAGCAGGATTACTGGGTGTCGGAATTTCGTCCTCGTTTAGACTGCGCCGCGATTCTCGCAGTAGGGGCCGCCTTTAATTTTCATGCTGGCCATGTGCGGCAGGCTCCGCGCTGGATGATGAAGTCAGGGTTGGAGTGGCTGTTCCGTCTGTTGGTTGAGCCGAAGCGACTGTGGCGGCGCTATATCATTGGCAATCCGCGTTTTGTCTTTCAAACCCTGAAGCAGTGGATCCGGGCGAAGGCCATTGTCAAGCGGATGACTGCTGCACAGAAGAAGTAGTCTAATCATATATTTTACCATCCCTTTGCGCTGCTCTGTAGAGAGGCCCGTTGGGCTGAGGGATAGAGAAATTGGAGCTGTTCGTGAACAGCAACCCTGTTTTTAAGAGTTCGGTTTTGAGCGGGTCTCCTGAATAACAAACTCGTTTGTATATCTGGAGAAATACCCAGAAATTATCCGTTTATTTCTTTTGCAGTTCTCAGAGCCGCAGGCTCCCTCCCTCTAAGGAGTGTAATGAATAGTTGTGAAAATATTTTCTGTTAATCTTTTCTCTGACTCACTCTGTATTCTCTAGTGAATAGAATGAGCGGGTGGTGAAATAGTATTATCTGCGTACATCCGCGTTAATCTGTGGGCTATATTCAATTTGCACCGGTCTCGAAATATTCGTATTTCGGGGCTTTTTTGTTTACGGGCTTCTTTATTAAAATTAGCGTGTATTCGTGTTTATTAGTGGTTCAAAAATATTTGTCCTGTTGGGAGCAGTTATTCTGTTTCTGGTTTACACGTTCACCGCTCCATCCAACCATTCCGAGGCGGAGGATGCATACGACTTTGCTTTAAAGG
>JADGFE010000196.1 GCA_016744085.1 Kiritimatiellales bacterium
GCAGCTCAGCGAAACGAAAACCTGCTATCCTGGCACAAATCTACGGATGATCTACAAACTGGTATCAGATTAAAAGTGTCCGAGGTCAGGTGTTCTGAAAATATTAGCATTTAGGATGTCACGGCATGCTTTCCTAGGAAAACTCGTAAAACATGCTGACAATATTCTTATACGTGAGAACTATGATTATTCAGGTGCATGTAATAACAATTCGTAAAGTTGCCTGTAGTAACCATCATTTTTCATCAACTCATCATGCGTTCCCTGATCGATGAGCTCTCCATGACGCATTACAAGAATACGGTCGGCATGGCGAATTGTAGAGAGGCGGTGGGCGATAACAATACTTGTCCGATTCGACATTAACTTTTCGAGCGCATCCTGAATCAACATTTCAGTTGCGGTATCCACACTTGCTGTGGCTTCGTCCAAAACAAAGAGTAACTCAGGATCTTGCGCCAAGGTGCGGGCCATCACGAGCAGCTGTTTTTGTCCTAGAGAAAGCCCTTCGCCACGCTCATTCAAGATCGTATCGTATCCATCAGGCATGGCCGTGATGAAGTCATGGGCATTCACGGTTTTGGCTGCGCGAATAATATCGTTCCGGTCAATGCCCGGAGTCTGGAGACCAATGTTATCAGCCACCGTTCCGGTGAAGATAAACGGATCCTGAAAAACATAGCCCAACCTACCACGCAGATCGTGTTTGTTAAAATCACGCACGTTCGTGCCATCGATGGTAACAGAACCCTGCTGAACATCGTAAAATCGGCCAATCAGGTTGATGATCGTACTCTTTCCCGCTCCCGTTGCGCCAACTACCGCCAGCACCTGACCGGGCTCAACGGAAAAAGAGAGATCCTTGATCACATTATTATTCTCTACGTAGGCAAAAGAAACGTTATTGAACGCAATGGTGCCGGCAAGGCGCTCCGGCGATTCCGGGCGATCAGGATCAGTAATTAACTCTTCTTCATCCAATAGATCAAAAACACGTTCGATCGAAGCCATGGCCACCTGAAAGGATCCGGCTTTATCGGATAGAGAACCTAGCGGATGAAAAAAGTTTTTAACATAGGCAAGGAAAGCAATTAGCTTGCCTAGAGTGATAATATCCGAGCCATTCATTACGGCATAACCGCCAAGTGTTAGTGTAAGCAGCACGGCAATAATCTGCCCGCTTTCCATGGTAGGGAAGTAGAGGCTAAACCAACGAACTTCATCATAGTATGCAGACCGGAGATGCGTGTTTCGCTGATCAAAATCTTCGAGAGCCGAGGCCTCCCGATTAAACAGCTGAATCGTCGTCATTCCGGTTAAGTCTTCCTGAATCAGCGCATTCAGGTGCGATTGACGATCCCGTATATCCCGGTTGGCATCTCGTAGCCGCATATTTACGAAATACATGAGCGCAAACAGGAAAGGGAGAGTCGCAAAAATGGAAAGGGATAGCATTGGGCTGAACCAGATCATGTAGCCCATAATCCCGATCAGCATAAATAGATCGGCAATGGAGCCAACCACACCTTCCGTAACAAAATGCTGAAGACGTTCGATATCGGATGTTACGCGGGACATCAGGGTGCCGACCGCTGTCCTGTCGAAATATCCCTGATGCAGGCGAAGCACTTTGCGGAATACGGACAACCGCAGGTCATACATTATCCGCTGTCCGATCCAGGCCGTTAGCAGCGCCTGAATATAGCGAACAGTATAACCGATTGATGCAATGGAAATATAGAGTATGCCCAAACGGGTAAGCAGCCCGACCCGGTCATCAACGGGTTGATTGCCATTCATCAGGCACTGGTCAATAATCCGCTGAATCAGCACTGGCAGATAGTTGATGGCCAGGGAGGTAAACATGATTAACGCGAACGCCAGCGCAAGCCATTTTGAATAGGGGATAGAATAAGAAAGAAATCGTTTTCCTTTATTCACAATTCTTCCTCCAGTTTCTGTTCCAGTTGCTGGAGAGTATTCAATTCTGAATAATAACCGGGCTTTTCGATCAGCTTTTCATGCGTACCGCGTTGGGTAATTCTTCCGTCTTCAATTACAACAATTTCTTCCGCATAGCGCAGGGTTGAAATACGGTGGCTGACAAATAACGTGGTGCGATCTTTCATGACCGGTTGAAGTTTAGACATAATGGCCGCTTCGGTCTGGGTATCCACTGCCGAAAGTACATCATCAAGAATCAGAATGTCCGGCTTACGAGCAACCGCCCGACTAATGGAGGCCCGTTGACGCTGTCCTCCCGAAAGGGTGACGCCTCGTTCACCCAGTAGGGTTTGGTATTGATCAGGAAAACCTTCAACATCGTGGTGCAGGTGAGCAATGTCCGCTGCCCAGCCGATAATTTTCATATCAGCACCCTCAACGCCGAATCCGATATTATGTTCCAGAGTGCGGGAAAAGAGGATGGGTTCCTGGGCTGCAAATCCGATCATTCCCCGTAGCTGAGAAAGAGAAAGATCTCGAATATTTTCTCCGCCTATATGCACGGAGCCCTTCGTCGGATCCATCAGTCGGGCAACCAATGAGGCCAGCAGAGTTTTGCCGCTTCCGGTCGGCCCTGTTATGCCCAGCGTCTGACCTTGAGGAACATGAAGGTTAATCTCCTTGAGAAAACGTCGGCCTCCGATTTCGAGATCAAGGTTTTTAAAATCAATTGAGGCATCCTGAAGTTGGGTTACAATCGGAGCATCTTTATTTTCGGCAATGATAGGTTCCCGATCCAGAATGGCCCGTACTCGAATCCAGCTGACCTTCCCCCTTTGCAGCATGGTAAGCATCCAGGGAAGGGCGAGCAGCGGCCACTGCATAACAAACAGATATTGGGTAAACAAGGTCAACGTGCCGAGTGAAACCTCTCCAGCCATCATTTTTTTTCCACCAACCAGTAGAATTAGAATATTACCCAGGCCAAACCAGAATGCCATGAATGGAAACAGAACCTGGCGAGCCGACTGCATGCGCATCGTCTTACGGATTAAACCGGAATTTAAATTTTCAAAAGCACTGTTCCGTCGTCGTTCAAGCGCAAAGCCTTTCACACAGCGAATTCCTGAGAAAGTTTCCTGTGAATAATTGGATACGTCAGAAACATGCTCCTGCAACTCCTGCTGATAGCGCCGCACCATGCGCAGGACCACGAAGAAAATGAAAACCATTGGAGTAAAAACGGTAATCACGATGAGCGCCAACTGACGGTCAGCAATAAGCATGATGACCGACGACATAAGGATAACGAGCAGTGTTCGGGATCCCTGTAGCAATCCCTGACCGATGGAATCGCGGATAATATTCATATCGGATGAAAGCCGAGTCATCAGATCGCCGGTTCGTTCTGAGCGGAAATATTCCTGATCCATTTCGGTCAGATGTCGGAAGACATCATTCCTGAGTGCATATTCGACTTTATGCGAAAATTTTAAGGGAAGCTTGCGGAGCATTCGCGAAAAGATCACGGAAATTATGCCGATCACGGAAAAGTAAATCAGGTATTGCTGAATCAACTCCCGAGTTAAAAGTCCTGCTTCCAGACCATCGATAACCCATTTGATGATGATCGGCATGAATAAGCTGCAGCCGACCGATACAAAACCACAAAGAAACGTAGCAACAATCTCCTTACGGTGGGGAATGAAGTAGCGACTTAAGCTGGCGGGTTGTTTTTCGATGGATAGGCTCCGTTCAGGCGTCCCAAGGTATCGGCTTCGGGATTGAATGCAAGTCCGGTTTTCATTGTTGAACCACTCACATCGTTTGTTATTTCAATTTGTAAATTATCGTCTCATCCGCAGAATCGGTGGGTAAAAATTAGCACTCTGAGCATTTTATCTCCAAGATGTTGTTCTCTAAAACGACACACACGGAGTGCTCAGTGCGAATCGAAACCCTACTCAGCAAATGCCTTCCTCTCAAATCTTTTGCGTACAGCAACGTCCGGCTGGCGGAAGGTAAATTTAAAGACAAGCTCGTCGTCACCATCCGACCCCGAAAGAATGGTGTGGTGCTTTGTTCGTGTTGCTCAAAGGAATGCTCTGTCTACGATCACTTGACCGAGCGGGAGTTTGATTTTGTTCCGCTTTGGAATATTCCAGTCGGGTTTGAATACAAAATGCTGAGATTCTTCTTTGAATTCGGGACGGAGCGGACTGCGGTGTTGAAGTTCATCTGCTCAGATATGTGGGCACTCTGTCTCAAAGTCATTCGGAAGAAGGCTCCGCACGCCTTGAACATATTGGATCGCTTTCACATCGTTGGGCATCTCACCAAAGCGGTGAACCAAGTTCGAGTTGATGAGGTCAAAAAACTCAAACAAGACGGGGCTGATGAAAGCGTGTTGCGGCATACCAAATACTGCTTCCTGAAACCCCCGGGGAATCTAACCGACAAGCAACAGGTCAAGCTCGACGATGTTCTCGAATATGATCTAAAAAGCGTTCGAGCCTATTTGCTCAAAGAAAGTTTCCAGCTGTTCTGGAATTACACCAGCCCGTACTGGGCCGAGTGGTTTTTAGGTGCGCCAAGTAAAGCTTAGTGCGTCTGTTGGGGTGAAAGTCCCCTTTGAGTAAGGAGTAGTCACGAGTGTTGGTATTGTGAAAGAGGAGAGATCTGAATGACATGATGTAAGCGTACACAGGGAGCCG
>JADGFE010000013.1 GCA_016744085.1 Kiritimatiellales bacterium
TGAATTATTTTCGTAGACGCGACGTCCTCGTCGCTTGCCCCCGCATAGAGAATGCGACGGGGACGTCGCATCTACGACATCTCAACCGTTATGGGCCATCAATATCGCTACCGAGCTGGATGCCAGACCGTGTTTTCGGATCAGTAGGAGGTCTGCATTGGAAATGCAGAGGATCTGCGGAGGGGATGCAAAAAAACGAAGAAGCCGAAAATGAGCCTGAAATCCGGGTGACAGTTGACAGTTTTTTTTCTTCACCGTCTATTTGTTACAAATCAGCACACAGCATGTCCGAAAAATCCTGAAAGCCTTGATTGATGGGGATGATCTGGAAGGGAGGTTGTCAACTGGCCTCCAGCAGCGAAAAGTAACAAATTATCAAAACGGCCTATTTGTTACAGGAAGATGTCCGGGGCCTAATTGTTCGGTTCAGGCCCGGTTTCAGGTTATTTCAGCATAATTCGCGATCTTTCAGGAAAGTCACAAATTGTCAGCCAAGGTACAGAGCCAAAAAATATGGTGGGCGAGGTGGGACTCGAACCCACACGCTGTTAAGCACGAGAACCTAAATCTCGCGTGTATACCAATTTCACCACACGCCCAGCAAAAATTGAGGGCGTAACATAGTGGGTAGTGGGATTGCGCTCAAGTTCAAAAACGATGGTTTTTCCATATTTCCTGAAGCGCCTGAATGGCCTCGGCCGGTTTGGGCGAGGCATTGACGGCGCTCACTATGCAGAAGTTGTGAAAACCGGCGGATAAGACCGCTGAAAGATTATCCTTGTTGATGCCGCCAATGGCAACAGAAGTAAGCGGAGAAGCCAGAGCAATTGCTCCGGCAGACCGCGCTCCAAGCGTTGGGTCAGCAATGGTTTTGGTCTGTGTTGCGAAGACAGGGCCAATTCCGATTAAATCGGGTTTTTGTTTCTGGGCCTGAATCGCCTGCTCCATGCTATGAGTTGAAAGCCCGAATAGTTTGTCTGGTTGTGCCCATTCCCGGCGTGCTTCAGCAATGGACATGTCTTCCTGGCCTAGATGTATTCCATCGGCATCGGATTGTATGGCGACGTCCAGATCATCATTTACAATCAACTTGGTATTTGTCCCTTTAGTGATTTTTCGTAGATGCATCGCGGTTGCGAGCACCATATCTGGGGGCGTGTTTTTCATTCTTAACTGTAGATATTTTACTTCGCACTCAACTGCAGCGGCAGCGCAGGTTTCGTAGCTGGTATGGGGATCGGTTAGAATAAGATAGAGTCCAAAGTTCTGTTTCATAAGCGCCTAGTTAAGTCATATGGATATCCGATAAAATGGGGAATATAAAATTTTATTAAAAGGATTCTTTTTACAAGAAAAGTAAACTGTAACATAGATATGTCTGTAAGGGGTTAGTTTAAGTTATAAACGAGAGGAACGTTTGTAATAGAAATTTGATCATGGGGAATGAATGATGTTTGGAAACAAACGGGGGCAGAAAATGACCGCCGGAAGTATACTAGCAATAGTTCTAATGATGGTGCTGAGCGCGGGGGCTGCAACACAATATCGCGATTTTATGGACGGCCGTGCTATACGTGGGCGGGTTCTGCGTTATGATGCTAAGAAGCGTGCAGTCACTATGGAACGCGATAACAAAAAGGTGGTAACGGTTCCGTTAAGTATTTTCTCCGAGAAGGATCAGGAATATGTCCTGACGTGGGAGTTTAACAAGGTTTTTTTGTCAACATCCAGTTTTAAGATTAAAGCTAAACGTCAGAGTAGGAAGGATAAGAGTTATGGCACGTTGAGCAGCCAGCGAAAGGTTGAGGCGTGCAATTACGAAGTTACCCTGCAGAACAGATCTTCATCCAAGCTGAATAACTTAACCATGGACTATTGTACTTTTTACGAGCAACAAAAGCATGGTCGGGGAAAACTGGTTGAGGGCAAAATCCTCGGTTTCGGTCGGGATGAACTTATCACGTAAGAATAATAATAACTACAATTCCTCAATGAGATAATGGGTAAAGGAGCCTCTATATGACTAGCCGACAAATCGTAATGCTATGCTTGTGTACAATAACTATGGGTATCTCAACTGCAATTGCTGAGATGCATGCGTTTACACTTGAGGATGGACGCGCGCTTGAGGCTGAAATCATCGACTACAACGCCAAGTTGGGAAAGGTGACGCTGAAGCGAATGGATGGGAAACGCATTCCTGTTCCTTCCAATATTTTTATCGAGGCCGATCAAGAATATATCCACGAATGGGATGCGGCAAAGGCTTTCTCCTCGGATCGTTTTCTGAAGATTTTCTGCGACGATGAAAAAATTAAAGAGCGCAAAGAAGAGAAATATAAAGATATATCTGATACAGAGGGCAATGTGGAGAAAACGTTGATGAAGATCACGGCCTTTGAGCACATTGGGTATGAGATCACGCTTCAAAATATGAATCAGACTGCGATCAATGGTGTTCGTATGGAGTATAATATCTATTACGAACAATCGAAGGAAAGTTATGAAAAACCCGTGGCAGATCAAAAGACGTTCACAGACAAAATAACATTGCCCTCTTTGATGGGAAAAAAGAAAACGCTGGTTATGACAAAAGGCGTTGAGATTCATAACGACAATATCAACAGTATAAACTGGGTCAGTGGTCGTGCGAGAGTCGGAGGAAAGGGTGAGGTGCATGGCATGCGAGCCCGCATCTATATGAAGACCTCATCGGGCCGGGAGATTATGCGAGAATTTTGTCATCCTGTATCGCTTTCCTTAGGCAAGTTTCCTTGGAAAGATTAGTTCGTCTCTAGAACTCGCCTTACATCCGCAATGTTTTCGGTCTGCATTAGCTTAGCGCGCAGTTCTGCCGCTCCATAAAATCCTTTTGAATAGATGGAATAGTAGCGGCGTAGAATGTGGAAATTTTTTGAGCCCTGCCAAACGCGGTCAAAAAGCTCGGTATGCTTCCATAGCATATCGAGCTTTTCTTCTTTGGTACGCTCGCGCTGCTCTTCCATGAAAAGCCAGGGGTTGTCAAAAATTCCGCGTCCGATCATTGCACCATCCAGCTTATATTCTGCGCATTTACTACGAGCTTCTTCCAGCGACAGGATATCGCCGTTTCCGAGAACGGGAATATCAAGACCGAGTTGATCGCGTAAACGGGCGGCCTTTTCGATTTCTTCCCATTTCGCCGGCCCCACTGTCATTTGTTTTTGAGTACGTCCATGGAGAGTCAGGGCGGCTGGTTTTGTTTCCAGTACATGACTAATCCACTCTTCTGTGGCGACACTTTTCAGGCCGGTCCGAGTTTTTACGGAAATAGGCAGGTGGGTGGCTTCTTTTGCGGCTAGAATGAGTTCTTTGGCAAGCGTTGGATTTCCGATGAGGCCGGAACAGCATCCGCGGGCAACGACTTTGGGTACGGGGCAACCCATATTAATGTCAATACCGTCGAACTCCATTTGTTCGGTGATTTCTTTGACCACGGTTTGATAGTGCTCGGGATTATTGCCCCAGATTTGAGCCACGATTTTTACATTCTTGGCTTTTAGCAGCGCCCGTTCTTCAGCGGTAACCTGAAGACGGTGTATCACGCGCTCTCTTGCCTTCTTATGAACCAGCCCGTCAGTAGAGACAAATTCCGTCATCACAACGTGCAGAGCGCCGGGATCGGCAAGTCCAAGTAAGAGCTCGCGTAAAACGGTATCAGTTACATCTTCCATCGGTGCCAAAGCAATAATGGGTTCGTTATAGGTGTTCCAAAAATTCATGGGAAGCTGGAAATGTGAAACTTGAAACCTGAAGGAACTTATTTCCAGTTTCAGGTTTCGAATTTCAGGTTTCAGGTAAGCGCGGGTTTCTTGGCTTCGGCCATTTCGATCTCGAAACCGGCATCTTCAATCATGCGTTTGTCAGTGTCATAATCCTGCCCGTCAGTGGTTAGGTAGCCCGCGGTAAACATAGAGTTGGCCGGATAGAGGGCCAGAGGCTGAAGGTCGCGTAGGGTGGTTTCACGGCCGCCGGCAATACGAACCTCAATAGAAGGCATCACAAAACGAACCATGGCCAAGCCGCGCAGGCAGTCATTCGGCGTCAGCGGATTGGCGGTGTCAGCAAACGGAGTGCCGGGGCGCGGATCCAGAAAGTTAATCGGAACAGAATCAACATCGAGATCAGACAAGGCAAAGGCGAGATCCACTCGATCTTTCAGGGCTTCGCCCATGCCGAAAAGTCCGCCGCTGCAGAGGTCGAGGCCGACCTTCTTCACGATCTTAGCGGTGTTCACTCGGTCTTCGAAGTCGTGCGTAGTGACCACTTCGGGAAAATAGGTTGGAGAGGTTTCAAGGTTATGGTTGAAGCGGTTGACTCCCGACTCTTTCAGGCGAATAGCCTTTTCTTCGGTCAGCAGGCCAAGCGAAGAACAGATTTCGAGATCCGGATATTTCTGCTTAATCTGAATGGCCGCTTCACAGATGGTTTCTAGTTCTTTCGGTGCTGGGGCACGGGTGCTGGATACCACGCAATAGCGCTTAGCATTGCGATCGGCTGCCGCCTGAGCGCCATCCACGATACTTTCCACGGTTTGAAAGTCATAGCGCTCAACATCGTTGATCGCCGAGGATGACTGAGAGCAGAAGGAGCAATCTTCGGGACATTTACCGCTTTTCACATTGCGCAGCAGGTGAAGGGAAACCTTGTTTTCAAAATATTTCTTACGGATACGATAGGCACCTTGAAGTACTTCCAGCAACTCATCATCCGACGATTCCAGAACGGCCAAAGCCTCTGTTTCAGTAATTTTTCCGCCATCCAGTATGCGATCGCTAATTGCTTTCCAGTCCATAACATCTCCAAAGGGTTCAGTGGGCGCGGATACTAACGGTGCGCCTTGTCAGGTTCAAGTACGTAAAGTGTGATAAACATAGTCATAAAATAGGGTGGGCAGGCCTTCTTTCTGGAAGCGGTTCGGTGGATCGCGACGAGGGCGTCGCGGCAAACCCAAGAAAGATTAAATGGCCAGAACGGGAATCGTAATTTGGCGGTTCCGCTTTGCGGAGCGGCGAATAAGAAGGTGCCGCCCGTGGCGAGTAGCAAAAGCGAAAGGCGTGGGCAGTGCTGTTTCCTTTGTGGGTTGGGGGATAACATCAGGAATTCGATTGACTCGGTTGGGAAGGGGAGTAGATTCCGAAACATTACCGCTAGGGGTGTGTATCAAACGATGCACTGAGAAAAACCCTTCGAACCTGTTCGGATCATGCCGGCGTAGGGAAGCGAAAAACCGCCTCCGCTCTCCAGCATATTCAAGCAATAGAAGAAAACATTACTGCGTATTACATAGTGCGTGTTGACAAGAACAGCTCTCTCAATACGAAATACGCAGTACGAAATAGTATATACGCAAATGGAGACGGCTATGATTCAAGAAACACACACGTACGACGATTACGGAACCGATTACCCCAATTCCCGCAAGGTATACATTACCGGTAGCCGAGCTGATATCCGCGTCCCCATGCGCGAAATCAAATTGACGGATACTCGCAAATCGGATGAAAGTATTGAAGAAAACGCTCCCGTGCTGGCCTACGACACCAGTGGCCCCGTAACGGATCCGAACTTTGACCTCGATCTTGAGAAAGGGCTGCCGGCACTTAGGGCTGCGTGGATAGAGGAGCGAGCTGATACCAAAACCTATCCCGCCCGTGGTTATCAGGCTGGCGATGACGGGCAAGGCGGCGACGAAGCACGTATCCCTTTCCAATCCTTAGAAAAAACAGCTCGCTGCGCACTGCCTGGCAAGAATGTTTCCCAGATGCATTATGCTCGCCAGGGTATGATCACTCCGGAAATGGAATATATTGCCATCCGCGAGAACATGGGCCGGCAAGCCGCATTCGAAGCCGTCTACTGTAAATCCGAGCATGATGTCGGATTGCTGACGGAAGCGCAGACCGCCGCTATGCGCCATCCGAACCATCAGCATCCCGGACAGTCTTGGGGTGCCAATATTCCCGATTTGATTACTCCTGAATTTGTTCGTAAAGAAGTTGCTGAAGGCCGCGCCATCATTCCGGCCAACGTAAACCATCCGGAAGCCGAGCCGATGATTATTGGCCGTAACTTTCTCGTGAAGATTAACGGGAATATCGGTAACTCAGCTGTAACGTCGAGCATCGGTGAAGAAGTTGAAAAGGTGCAGTGGGCCACGCTCTGGGGTGCTGATACCATCATGGATCTATCCACCGGACAGAATATTCACGATACCCGCGAGTGGAATCTGCGCAACTGTCCTGTGCCGGTTGGCACCGTGCCGATCTATCAGGCGCTGCAGAAAGTAGGGGATAATCCTGAAGATCTGACGTGGGAACTGTTCCGCGATACACTGATCGAGCAGGCCGAGCAGGGTGTCGACTATTTTACCATCCATTCCGGTGTTCGTCTGCGCTATGTTCCGATGACGGCCCAGCGTACCTGCGGGATTGTTAGTCGCGGCGGCTCCATCATGGCCAAGTGGTGTGTGTCGCATCATGAAGAAAGCTTCCTGTTTACCCACTTCGAAGAAATCTGCGAAATTTGTAAACAGTACGACGTTGCTCTATCGCTGGGTGATGGCATGCGCCCCGGCGCGATTGCTGACGCAAACGATGAAGCGCAATTGGGCGAGCTGGAAACACTCGGTGAGCAGACCCTGATTGCCTGGAAGCATGATGTGCAGGTGATGATCGAAGGTCCGGGCCACGTTCCTCTGCATGGCATTAAGGATAACATGGATTGGGAATTGAAGGTGTGTCACGAGGCTCCGTTCTACACACTCGGGCCCCTGGTTACTGATGTGGCTCCGGGCTATGACCATATTACCAGCGGCATCGGTGCGGCTAACATTGGCTGGTACGGTTGCGCAATGCTGTGCTACGTGACGCCGAAAGAGCATTTGGGACTGCCGGATAAAGATGATGTTAAAGCCGGCGTTATCACCTACAAGATTGCGGCGCATGCTGCTGATCTGGCTAAAGGCTTTCCCGGCGCACAGGTTCGCGACAATGCTTTGAGCAAGGCGCGTTTTGAATTCCGTTGGGACGACCAGTTTAATCTGGCGCTCGATCCGGTTACTGCCCGTGCTTATCACGATGCTACACTTCCGACTGAAGATGCCAAAACGGCCCACTTCTGCAGTATGTGCGGCCCGAAATTCTGTTCCATGCGTATTTCCGAAGATGTTCGGCAGTATGCTGCGGAACAGGGACTCTCCGAGGATGAGGCTGTTAAGAAGGGTATGCAGGAAAAATCGCGCGAGTTTGCCGATCAGGACGCCGAGATCTATACCTAGATTTTAGCCTATTCTTGTATTGAAAAAGCTCTGCGATCACGCGGGGCTTTTTTTGTTATTTTTCAGAACGTTTAGCCGGGCACGGTGTCTAAAAAAATAACTGGCGACGCGGAGGTTAAAATCAATGAAATGATGCCCTTGTCCAGATTGTGTTAAGTCACGGTCGACAGGCAAATGATACACCTAAAGCTCCTGATGCCCGGTGGCCCCGGACGTGCTCTGGGGCTCTTTTTTAGCCAGATTTTTGATTGCGACTATGGCATTGAGGAGGGGATTGCTTGTTGAAGCTTTAATGCTATGAGTTCAGTACTATATGAAATATGCCACAACTCGCATATTGCATTATCAGTATGAAATCAAATAGTGTGTTGGTTTTAACGAGAAGGAGAGAGCTATCATGATTGCAGAAGGAAGTACATACGTCGTAATGGGCGTTCTAAATACGGACTCCATCGCCTATGCCAGTGGTAAGATGATTGAGTCTATGGGCGGAAAGGTGATCTGGACTGCGCAGAATGAGCGCATGAAAAAAATCTTCTTCGATCGTGGTTGCAAAGATCTGTCGAAAGAAGAAAAAGATGCAATGAATTTCAAATTCTGCGATGTCACCAAAGATGAGGAAGTAAAGGCTCTCTTCGAAAGTACTGGAGAAATCGACGGTGTGCTCCACTCCATTGGCTATGCCAATCCCAAGACCTGTCTCGGTGGCGAAGAGATGTATACCGAAGCGACGGATGATGTGCTGCTCGGCTTCCATATCAGCGCAGCCTCTCTCGCAACTGTGGCTCACTTTGCTGCTCCGAATATGAAGAAAGGCGGCTCCATCGTAACTCTTTCATTTGAAGGTTCGCGTCCGTTCCCATATTATAACTGGATGGGCGTCAATAAGGCTGCTTTGGAAGCGTTGGTGAAAGCACTGGCCCGCAACATGGGAAAAGATTATATCCGCGTGAACGCCGTTTCTGCCGGCCCGCTCACGACGAAGGCCGCTTCTTCGATTCCCTATTTCGAAGCACTTTCTCAAACGTGGGATCAAATCAGCCCGCTTCCATGGGATACCATCGAGGATATGGCCGAAGTGGCCAATGCGGTGGTTTTCATGCTCGGCATGTATTCCAAAAAAATTACCGGACAAACGTTATTTGTGGATGGCGGCGCCAACTTTATGGGCGGCGTACTGATGGATTACGAAAAACCACAGAAATAAATTATATGACCAGTGATTCGTGAGGCGTGATTCATTTTCACGGCTCACGTTTTACGTATCAGGAAAAAGCCATGGGATTAAGTGTAGGTATTGTCGGACTTCCAAATGTTGGGAAATCAACCATCTTTAATGCGCTGACGCGTGAGCAGAATGCGGAAGCTGCAAACTATCCGTTCTGCACCATTGAGCCGAACAAGGCTGTTGTGCCTGTTCCTGATCCTCGGCTGGATAAACTGGCTGAAATTGCCGGTTCGCAGAAAATTCTGCACGCCACAGTTGATTTTGTGGATATTGCTGGTCTCGTAAAAGGGGCCAGTCAGGGCGAGGGGCTTGGAAATAAATTCCTAACGAACATCCGGGAAACCGATGCCCTTCTTCAGGTGGTTCGTTGTTTTGATGATGGCAATGTTGTGCATGTCGATGGTTCCATTGATCCCGTTCGTGATATTGAAATTATTGAAGCGGAATTAATTATTGCCGATTTTCAGATGATGGAAAATCGACTGGGGCGCGTTCAAAAAGGAGCCCGTACCGATAAGGCTATTGCTGCTACTCTTCCCGCTTTTGAAGGTCTTTTGGCTCATTTGGGCGAAGGGAATATGGCCTATAAATTTGAGGATAAAGATACCGAACAAGGAAAAATTATTTTCAAGGAATCGCAATTTTTGACCGATAAAAAGGTAATTTATTGCTGCAACGTCGATGAAGACGGCCTGATGGAAGATAATGACTATGTTAAATCGGTAAAGGCCTATGCAGCTGAGCGTGGTGCGGATGTGGTTAAAATCTGCGCAAAAATGGAAGAAGATCTTAATGGAATGTCAGATGAGGAACGGGCCGAGTTTCTTAAAGAATATGGAGTTAAGGAAAGTGGGCTGGATCAAATCGTTCACACCGGATACCACACGCTGGGGCTGATCAGTTATTTAACACAAGGGCCTAAGGAAACGCGCGCATGGACGATTTATAGTGGTGATACTGCACCCAAGGCTGCGGGGGTTATTCATACGGATTTTGAGCGGGGTTTTATTCGTGCTCAGGTCATGGCCTATGATGACTTCGTTGCAAAAGGTGGCGAAGCTGGATGCCGCGAGGCTGGATTGTTGCGTACTGAAGGCAAGGAGTACATCGTTAAGGATGGCGATGTGATAGAATTCCTCTTCAACGTTTAGCGTTTTTGCCAACTGTCAAATGCGGCACTGCCTTTGCTTGTGACGTCACTACGCCCGTTTTCGGGAATAATATTTCTTTCATCATCAATGATGGCCAGTTTGCTAACTAGCGGTTGATCATCCTGAATTAATTTGGACCTGGGGATCTTTTTAACCGCTCCATTGGCAGTTTTGAGGTACACGATGTCGAATTTGACTTTAACAAATTCAACTTCGATTGTGGTGTCCGCATCGAAGGCCCCCCGTTTGTTAACACGTATTATGATTCCCTATATTAGGAGAGTTCCAAGGGTTTAGGGTGATGCTTTGGTGTAGGCAGAAAAAATGGTGCATGGAAGGGAGGATCCATGCACCGTATAAGACACGTAAATCATGTCTTTCAGGGGGTTGTTGAATGGTTTGACCATCTCCCGGAAAATTATTCAAAAATTCTGGATTAAATTTTTGTAAAAAAACGGGTTCTTCACGGAAGTGCATTTTTAGAGCTCTCTTCTCGTTGAGATATTGGGCATCCCGTAATGAGTTGTTTCGAGCTTGAATTAGTTTGTTTGGGCGATCTCTGGAGAGCCTTGGCTATGGATCTGGAAATGCAAATGAATTGATTGTCAGGCTCTTAACGGTTGGGTACTCTCTTCGCCTATTTCTGATTGAAAGGATTATACTTATGAAAATGATATTAAAGACCTTGATTTTGAGTGTGGCGTTAATGGCGGGATCTGCTCAGGCGGCCGATGAAGTTGCATATGTCGATTTGCAGGAGGTATTCAAACGTTTCTATAAAACTCAGTTAGCTCAGGATCAAATCCGTCAGCAGGCTGACAACATCAAAATGGAACGCGATGAAATTGAAGAAGAAGTGACTGTGATGAAGGAAGAAATTGAAGTCCTTCGTGCGGATTCCCGCGATGAAACCTTGAGTGACGAAGTGCGTGATAATAAACGTGATCAGCTCGAAGAAAAATTGGTTAAGCTCCAGAAAAAAGAGCAAGATATGACCGATTTTGAAAAGCTCCGGATGCAGCAGATGGAACAGCAGAATACTCGTATGACGAAAAAGCTGTTCGATGAGATTTATGATATCGTTATTAACTATGCAAAAGCTCAGGGATTTTCCGCTGTTATTGATCGCTCTGCACAAAGTCGAATCAGAACAGGCGTTGTTTTATACGTAAGCCCGCAGGTAGATATTACCGCCGACGTTTTGGCGGTCATGAATGAAGGGCGTGAAGGGACCCGGCAGGCTGCGCCTGAATTCAAAGTGGAAGCAGGGAAGTTGGAGGAATAGAAATATGAAGCTGTCTGATATTGCTGAACGTCTGGGAACAACCGTTGAGGGAGATGGTGATCTGGAAATTACGGCCGTAGCCGGGCTGAAGGAAGCATCGAAAGGTGACATCAGTTTTCTGGCCAATCCTAAGTATGCTTCGCATGTAGCCGATACTGCCGCCACTGCGGTTATTGTTCCGGAAAATTGGGATCGGACTTCTTCCTGCGCACTTCTTCGCGTTGAAAATTCTGATCAGGCTTTTGCTGAAATCGCAGAGCTATTCTATGAACCCGTTCCTGCACCCGCGCCGGGAGTGCATCCCACGGCGTATGTTGCTGAGTCCGCCCAGCTGGCAGAAGGAGTCTCGATTGGAGCGCATTGCACGATCGAAGAGGGCGTGGTCATTGGTCGAAATACGGTCATCCAATCGAATTGTGCAATTGGCTACAAAACGATCATTGGCGATGAATGTCTACTATACCCGCTAGTATCCACGCGCGAATTTTCCGAAATTGGAAATCGTGTTATCATTCATAATGGTACCGTTGTTGGATCCGATGGATTCGGTTATGCGGTTCAAGATGATGGCTCTCGTGTGAAAATCGCTCAAATCGGCAAAGTGGTGATCGAAGATGATGTTGAGATCGGTTCCAATGTAGCGATTGATCGCGCCCGTTTTGGAAAAACAAAAATCGGGAAAGGTACTAAAATTGATAACCTTGTTCAAATTGCCCATAATGTGGTGATTGGAGAACATACGGTTATGTGTGGTCAATCCGGGATTTCCGGCAGCACGACGGTGGGATCCCGCTGTATCCTTGCGGGGCAGGCCGGATTGGCAGGTCACCTTGAGGTAGGGGACGGGGCAATCGTCGGTGCGCAGGCCGGTGTGATGAAGGATATTCCTTCAAAAGATTTTGTGATTGGATCGCCTGCAATGCCTCACCTGATGGCGAAGAAAATGATCGCCAACATGATCACATTGCCAAAACTGAAAGAAAAGGTTAAGCAGCTCGAAGGCGAAGTTTCCACGTTGAAGGCGGATTAAGTATTTTTCCATAAAACTACATAGATGTATCGGAAGGTTAAAAATGATAACATATATGTATTGTAATTCGCTTTTTATTTGGTTTCGAAGTTTGTGTAAAATGTTTTTTATCAATTGGATACGACGATAGTTTCCGTTTGGTACACTACGTGCGTTAAGAAAGCCAGCTTTGAAAAGTACTTAAAACAGCCAGCGAATCAGAATTCTCCGACAAGGGGAACCGATATGGCTTAAGAAAATAGGGTGTATTACCGTCGCTCGTTCGATGGTAATTAATTATTAAGGAGATGTAACATCATGAAGAATACCATTGAAGGATTCGGCGAACTTGTATTTGGCCTTCCGGTCATGGAAGCCCGCCTGTCGGCTCCGACTTTCGCCTCATTAAAGAAGACCATCGATTCAGGTTCTATGCTGGATGCCAGCATTGCGGACGAAGTTGCTGAAGCCATGAAAGAATGGGCGATGGAAAAGGGTGCTACACACTACACGCATTGGTTCCAACCCCTTACCGGTTCTACTGCTGAAAAGCATGACTCATTTATCTGGCCCGATTTTAAAGGGGGAGTGGTCACAGGCTTCTCCGCTGAAGAACTGACCCAGGGCGAGCCTGATGCCTCGTCTTTCCCTTCCGGCGGTCTGCGCGCTACTTTCGAAGCCCGCGGTTATACCGGTTGGGATCCATCCAGTCCCGCTTTCATCAAGTATGATTCCGTTGGTGCGGCTACCCTCTGCGTTCCGACTGTATTCTGCGGTTACAACGGTGAAGCTCTTGATAAAAAGACGCCACTACTTCGCTCCATGAAAGTACTTTCTGACCAAACCATTCGTCTGGGTAAGCTCTTTGGCATTGATTGTGGCGACACCATGGCTCAGGCCACGCTCGGCTGCGAGCAGGAATATTTCCTGATCGATCTCGACCTCGTTGCTGAACGTCCCGACATTTTGCGCACCGGCCGCACGCTCTTCGGTAAAGCGGCTTCTAAGCACCAGCAGCTCGACGACCACTATTTCGGTGCCATCAAGCCCCGCGTTGCTTCCTTCATGGCTGAGCTCGATGCGGTTCTCTGGCAATATGGTGTTCCAGCCAAGACTCGTCATAACGAAGTGTGCCCAGCACAGTTCGAAATCGCTCCGGTTTTCGAAACCCTGAACATTGCGGTTGATCACAATATGATTATGATGGAAGTGTTGACCGTGACGGCAGAGAAGCACGGATTCGCCTGTCTGCTACACGAAAAACCTTTTGCAGCGGTTAACGGTTCCGGAAAGCACAACAATTGGGCCATCATCGGACCGGATGGAAAGAACTGGCTGAAGCCGGGCGAAAATCCGCACGAAAACGCCAAATTCATGACCATCGTTGTTGCGCTGATGAAAGCCGTTGATACGCATGCCGACCTGATGCGCGTTTCCGTTGCATCAGCAGGTAACGATCATCGTCTAGGAGCCAATGAAGCGCCTCCTGCGGTTGTTTCCATTTTCTTGGGCGACCAGCTGACTGATATCGTTGAGCAGATCGAAGCCGGCGGGGCCAATGTCTCGAAAGACGGTGGACACATTCACCTCGGCGTTGATGCGCTTCCGAAACTGCCGCGCGGCAACACCGATCGTAACCGCACCTCACCGTTTGCATTTGTTGGCAACCGTTTCGAATTCCGTGCACTTGGCTCAAACCAGAGCCCGGCCGGTGCAAACGTTGTGATTAATACCATCGTTGCCGAAGCGTTCGATTATATCTGTACAGAGGTTGAAGCCGCTGTTAAAGGAGGTAAAGAGTTCAATGCTGCGCTGCAGGATGTTCTTGCTGCCGTGATCACAGAGCACAAGCGTATTCTCTTTAATGGCGATGGCTACACCGACGAATGGCTTGAAGATGCTGCTAAGCGTGGTATGCCGAATCTCGTTACGACCGAAGATGCATTGCCGATGCTTCAGACGCAGAAAGCAAAAGATCTCTTCGCGAAGTATGGCGTACTGACCAATGAAGAGCTGGAATCCCGCTACAATATCTACGAAGAAACCTATGAAACCCTCATTGGTATCGAAGCAGATACTGCGGCTGAAATTGCGAAGACTATGCTGGTTCCAGCTACGGTTATGGCGATCAATGAATATGCCTCTGTTCCTGCAGTTGTCGGTCTTACGAACGAAATGTCTAGCTTGTTGGAAGCTTCTGTTGCTGGTATTGCCAAGCTGGAAGCCGCTGAAAAACCTGCTGATCAGATTGCAGCCATGAATGAACTCCGTGAGTCTGTCGACGCACTGGAAGCCATCGTTCCTGCAGAGCTCTGGCCGCTGCCTAGCTATGCCGAACTGCTCCTCGTCTAATTGATCTGGACAGCTCAACAAAAGGCCTCGCATTATGCGGGGCCTTTTTTTATCTTCCAGTCCATGAAACGAATCGGAATCACAATTGGCGATGTTAACGGCATCGGGCCGGAAGTTGCCCTTAAGGCGATTCGCCGTGGACGCTGGGCAGAAGGCGTTGAGTTTATCCTATTCGGTTCCGAAGAGATCATTAGGGAACAAGCCGGAGCCATGCGTATTCCAGTTTCGCGTAAAATCAGTTTCCAGGCATTGGAAGCACCGGTGAAATGGAATCCCGGCAAAATACGGGTCGATGCTGCCCGGCATGCCGGCGAGGCCATTCGGATGGCGGTTAAAAATTGTCTGTCCGGTGAAATCGATGCCATGGTCACCGCCCCCATTTGTAAAGAGGGACTTCACAAAGCCGCCATTAAGGTGCCCGGCCACACGGAATATCTTGCCGAGCTCACGCATACCAAAAACTTTGGTATGATGCTGATGGGCGCCGGACTTCGCGTCATGCTCGTGACCCGCCATATTCCCATTTCACAAGTTTCCAAAGCGCTGACCAGACAATCCATCGTTGAGCATATTCAATTAACCGGCGAAGCGTTAAAGCTGTTTGGTCTGAAAAAAGGAAAAATCGGGGTATGCGGACTGAACCCGCATGCGGGCGATGGCGGAGTGATTGGCCGTGAAGAGATTGAACTCATCAACCCCGCCATTCGGCAGGCCCGGAAAAGGGGGCTTAATGTTTCGAACGCCGTTCCGGCCGATACCATATTCTACGAAGCCCTGAGAGGGGACTATGCAGCCGTGGTGGCCATGTATCACGACCAAGGGCTCGCTCCCCTGAAAATGATCGGTTTCGATGAGGGCATTAATGTAACGCTCGGTCTGCCGATCATTCGCACCTCACCCGATCACGGAACGGCCTTCGGGATTGCCGGGAAAAACGAAGCCTCCCCGAAGAGTATGAAATGTGCCATTCAGCTGGCGGTCGAGATGGCCGGAAAACCCAACCCTTGGAAAACAAGTTAGCAACGAATGCATGGAAAGCAGCGAATCTTACCGCAAGGTATTCGTTGCTTTCCATTCATTCGCTGTAGAAAAACCGTACGGAAGAAAAGATGAGTGAAGAACCAAGATTAACCAGTCCGAAAGAAGTACGTGCTCTGCTCGAAAAGCTGGGGCACCGCCCAAATAAAGGACTGGGGCAGAACTACCTCATCGACGCCAACATTCTCGATATCATCGCCAATACCGCCGACATCCAGCCGGGCGAAGCGGTGCTCGAAATTGGTCCGGGGCTGGGTGCGTTGACCGAGCGGATTATTCCCAAGGCGAAGTCGGTGACTTGTATCGAGAAAGATCCGACGATGGTGGACTATCTTAAATCGCGGTTTTTTGGTGTTGGAGGGATACCGTCCTCGGCGTCCGGGGACAGCGAGGACGCTGTCCCTCCAGTTTTTACGCTAATTGAATCCGATGCGCTGGACGTTGACCTGAATGCATTGTTTGCCAGCGGCATTTCAAAAGTGGCCGCCAATCTTCCGTATTCCGTGGCTAGCCGGTTGATGGTTGATATTGCCGAATGCGAGCATCGTCCCGAGTTGATGTCGCTCACCATCCAGAAAGAAGTCGCCGATCGGCTCTGTGCCCCGTCGGGGAATAAATCCTATGGAGTCCTTTCCGTTTTGACCGGCGTATTTTATGAAAACACACTGATCAAAAAAATAAGCCCCACCTGTTTTCTACCACCGCCCAAAGTCTGGTCCGCCGTTGTGAAAATGAAACGCCGCGAAGTTCCAATCATTGGAAACGATATCTATCCCACCTTCAAGCAGCTCGTAAAACACTGCTTCTCGCAACGTCGTAAACAGATCGGAACCATCCTTCGGAAAATGGAAATATCGCCCGTCGACGATATTCTCTTCGAGGCGGGCATTGAGCACACCGAGCGCCCGGAGAGAATTGAAATCGAGCGCTGGGTGGAGCTGGCTAGAGTGCTGTCTTAAACGGGCGACTTGTTATTGTCCCGTCGTGTCCTCGCGAATTTGTTCGCTGATTTCCTTGGTGTTGGAGCGCGCTGAAGCCGTACGCGGAGGATACGCTTCGAAGGTCGAAAGGTGGGCCTGCGTAATGCGCTTGGCGGGGCCGAAGGCCCACATTTTGTGTTCGAGAAAGTGCTGGTAGTTTCCTTCCTCAACAGACCGTTCATACGGATCCCGACGGAGGTTGAATAGGAGGGGCATGCCGAGTTTCTCTTTGGGGCCAAACCAACCTTCGTTTTGCACGACAAAGTGGGTTTTCCAATCATTGTAGCGAATCGCTTGCAGGGTTGAGCCTTCGTAGTAGATGATTTCTTTTCGTTTAGATGGGCCTTGCCCGGTGAATAGGTCGAGCTGGTTGTAGCCGTCGAGGTGGACGTTATATCCCGCGTATCCGTTTTTAAGTTCAGAAGGAAGGTCCTGAGGCCCACCTGCGGCAGCCACCAAGGTTGGCATGAAATCTAGCCCGGAAACGATTTCATTATTAAGGGCGCCGGCGGGAACATTTCCGGGCCACCGCACAATCATCGGAACACGAAATCCGCCTTCCCATGTGGTTCCTTTTTCACTTCGGAAGGGCGACATGCCGCCATCCGGCCATGACATGATCTCCGGGCCATTATCGGACGTGAATACAACAATGGTGTTATCGGCAATGCCCAGTTCATCCAGTTTGTCGAGCACGATGCCCACGTTGTCGTCCAGTTCCTTCATCACGACTTCAAACTCGCCCCATCCGTTCTTTCCGAGCATTGCTTTGTACTTATCTGAGAAGTGGGTAATCACATGGCCGCGCGAAGGACACATCCATGCAAAAAACGGCTTCTGACTCTTGGCTTGCCGTTCGATGAAATCAATCGTATGTGCGGTTACTTCATCATCCAGCGTTTTCATGCGCTCCGGAGGACAAGGGCCATCATCTTTGACGTGTTGTTTGCCGTCCGAGGTTGCCAGGCAATCGACTATATTCCTTGGAGCAAAAGGCTCGCCGATCTTCCCTTTTGGGAAATCGGGATCCATTGTGTATTCCATGGCGTTCAGGTGATAAAGCCATCCCCAGTACTCGTCGAACCCGTGCATGGTTGGCAATGCGGGGTCTGTGTCTCCCAGATGATTCTTTCCAAACTGACCTGTCGCATAGCCCATCTTTTTTAAGAGTGTCGCGAGGGTTGGATCTTTATCGTTGATCCGTTCTGGATCGCCGGGAAGTCCCACCGTATGCATTCCTGTTCGAACGGGAAACTGTCCCATTAAAAATGCAGCTCTTCCAGCCGTGCAACTGGGTTCGGCATAATAATCAGTAAACCGCATTCCTTCGGTGGCCAGGCGGTCAATGCTCGGCGTTCGACTGCTCATCACGCCTTGGTGATAGCAGCTGGGATTCAGCCATCCGATATCATCCGTCATAATAACAAGGATGTTCGGTTGGTCTTGGGCCTGTACGGTTACAATCGAGGAGATCAGGGTAAAAAAGATTCGTAGTTTCATATTTTTATGGCTCCTGCGTTATTTGCAGTTATTGGGATTAAGTGCATCTGATTATAAGTCGGAAAAGTTTACACAGGATTAAAAAAATTCCTAATTTAATTAAGATTTTTTTTCAGGCAAGGATCGCGCCGCGCGAAGACAGATTGGAACCACTCTTGAAAAATGCGGAATCTTGTCCATGGGCGCGCTGTTGGCCGACGTGGGCAATCAATGCTCGCAAGAAATCGATATGGAGGGTTACGGGTCGTCCGGAGATTCGACCTTCATCTCCCTTCCGTATTTTAGGTAGAATTGATTCTGGAACAGTTCGTTGGGATCGTATTTACGTTTTAGCCGAAAGAAAGCGCGGCTTTGGGGATAGGCCGCGTGAAACTGCTCTGGGGTCGCGTGCAGACGGCAGGGCAAATAGTAGCGTCCTTCATGATCTAACGCTGCAGCGACCAGGGCGCGTGTGAGGGCCTCCATATCTTTTTCCCCGTCCTGTGTTCTTTCCTGGACGAAAAGCATCACGAAGGTAATCATGGGTTGATCGGCGTAGCGGAGAAATGTGTCCACGTCCTCACTAACTGCGCGCGCGGTGATATTCAGCAGGTTCGCGTCATGTCGGGGAATGATCTTCCTCATGGATTCGACAAAGCCGATGGCTTGGTTCCTGGGGGATGAAGTATTCGCGGAGAATATCCGTTGTCCGTTCAGAGCGGTTTTGGAAAATTTCGACGCCTTCGTTCAGGAGCTGGTTGCGCGCGAAGGTGTTCCCATCCATGATCGGCTGATATTTGGTTTCCAAAAACTAGCGCAGTTTTTTCCCGTAATTATTTTTTGCGGATCCTCGGAAGACCGCCCGCTTAAGACGAACATTTCCTGATTTTTAAGTGGTCTGCGTGTTAACTCCGGATTCACGGCGGTATCCGTATAGAATAACGTCCTCCAGGAATGAGCCCCGGGCGATGTTCAAGTGAGCGTAGACCAGCTGGATTTCACCCCGGCCCCGGAATTTCCGGTCGAAGGTGGTTAGCGCATCCTCCAAGGGAACCACATGCCGTTCAACCTGATAGATTTCGTTTTCCATAACGCGTAACTTGACGTCGAGGATGACGCCGAATAAACCGTATCCTCCAGGTGCCAGCGAAAAGAGTTCGCGATTTTCGGTTCTGCTGCATTTTACGACGCGACCATTCGAAAGCATAAGTCGGAATGATTCAATGGTTGAAACCAGGGGGGCGCGGCCGTATTACCAGCCATGGCAGTTTACACTCAGCGATCCGCCAATCGTGAAAGAATTATTCGACTGCATGACCTGCACGGAAAGACCTTTGGGGTCGAGGAATGCAATGATGTCTTTCCATTACGCTCCCGCTTGCACGGTCAGAAGGTTCAGCTCCATCCGGTTGGAAGGAAGCATATTGAGGATGATTCCGCCCGGGAAGATCGTATGTCCGCCCATGCTGTGTTTTGTGCCGGCAATG
Organism: Kiritimatiellales bacterium; assembly: GCA_016744085.1. Classification (GTDB taxonomy): domain Bacteria; phylum Verrucomicrobiota; class Kiritimatiellia; order Kiritimatiellales; family Pontiellaceae; genus Pontiella. The sequence continues at coordinate 19,328 of JADGFE010000013.1, forward strand.
GCCACCTGGCGATTTTCGGTATAGAAGTTGAGCGATCTGCCCTTCGGGGTCAGAAGAATCAGCAGGTACGCTCCAAAATTCATCAATCCGGATTTTGTTGAGGCGGCTTGCGTCATCAGCGTATCCAAAGGGAATTGTTTCAAGCTCGTCATGATCATTTAAGACGGTGTCGAGCAAATGAATCGCCGGCCGCGCGACGATCCCGAGTAAAACAGCCACTGCGGCAAGCGTCGGGAATAATACGCGGCGGGTCATGGACTACGCTTTCTTTTTGGGTTTCCGCCGGAAGCCGTTGCGGATGGCGAGGGTCCAGACCACCCAAAGGGCTTCGTAGACAATATTTCCGCTCATCTTTGAGGTGCCTTCCTGACGGTCTTCAAAGGTGATCGGCACTTCGCCGATACGAAAACCTTTCATCCAAGCTTTATGTGTCATTTCAATTTGGAAGCCGTATCCGATGGCTTTAACCATATCAAAGTCGTAGGCGGCCAGCACTTCGCGGCGGAAGCATTTGAATCCACCAGTTGGGTCGGATACGGGCATGCCGGTGATGAGATGAACGTAAATGGCTGCACCGCGACTGAGCAACAGACGGCTCATCGGCCAGTTCAGCACCCGGATGCCGCCGCAATAGCGGGAGCCGATGACGAGGTCGTACCCTTCGAGAACCTTGTCTCGGAAGTTGGGGATCTCCTCCGGCGAATGGGAAAAATCGCAGTCCATTTCCATGACGAATTGATAGTCGCGTTCCAGGGCCCACTTAAAGCCGGCAATATAGGCGCGTCCTAAGCCGTCTTTGGATGTGCGATGTAAAACATGTACGCGATCAAACTGCTTGGAAAGTCCGTCGGCAATTTGTCCCGTTCCGTCGGGGGAGTTGTCGTCAACAAAGAGAATGTCCACATGGGGTGATGTGTCCAGCACCGCCGTGGTAATTTTGGTAATATTCTCTTTCTCGTTATAGGTCGGAATGATGACCAAGGTATCGATATCGCTCATAATCAGAAAATGTAGGCGGAATAAGAGTCTGGTGCAAGAGCTTGCCCCTTAAAAATCAAGGGTCACGGCTTTTGTTGCTGTGCTGGAAACGAGAATAAGCTGTGTGTTCGCCTCTCCTGCATAGGGATGCAGCTTTTCGGCAGCGAGACGGTATATTTTCATTTGCCCGCGATACTGATTGGCAACCGTGTTCTCATCGGCTTCCGTAAACTTATAGTCAAAGATCGAAAACTCATTTCCGGTGCGGCATAAGAGATCGATTGATCCATCGATCAGTTTGTCCTCATGATGCAGGACAAAAGGTTGTTCGGGCCGAACCTCGTCCATATCGGCGGTCAATTCCATCATTAATGCTTTGGTTCGTTCCAGCCGTTCCACAAGCGTATTGGCCTCGTTCTTTGTAATGCCAAACTCCTCGCGAAGCTGTCCCAGCCAGTTCTCGATTGAGTCGTTCCAGTCGTTCAGCACAAGCTGCTCCAGTACCGCATGTCCAAGAGAGCCCATGGCGGTAGCTTTTTTCATCGACGTAAAGTGCAATTTCTCTATACCCAGCTCTACCTCATCCTGCTCTTTTGCCAGCTTAGTGGCGGGTAAACGCTTCAGCTGGAGCGGTTCCGGTGCCGGTAGCAATGAACCTAGTGCATTGGAAAGTATTTCAGCAGAGGGAGTGGAGCGGGCGGTCTGTTCAGTATGTTGTGCTGCAGTACTCAGGTCCGAATAGGGAATGGCTAGTATTTCGTTGCCAATAAGCGGTTCCATTTGCTTGAGCCATCCCTCGGGATTCTTTCCGACCGATGCGGATGTGATGATGAGATCGCGTGCACGTGTGAAAGCCACGTAAAGCAGGTTTTTAAGTTCGTGGTTACGAATTTCTTTGGCTCGGTTGTTCGCATCTTTGAAGCCGGGCGACATGACGCTGGATTTATCGGGAGCTGTAATTTTGACGGCAAACATGGGTTCCTTGGACTCATCAAAACAAATGCGGGAAAAGTTACGGTCAGAGTCCGGTCGGAAACTCATATCGGGTAAGATCACCACTCGTTTGGTGAGGCCTTTAGAACCATGAACGGTCATAATGGTAACGGCATTTTGTGCCGGATCGAGTAGAGCGGCTTCCGGAATGTTAGGCGGATTACTGATTTGCTCAGCCAACTGACGGGCAACCATGGCCGGTGTGGTTTGTGCTCCGCGTTCGGTTTCCCGAATCCAATCCAGAACTTTACGTAGGTTCGCCAGCCGTTGCGTACCCCGAGGCAACCCGGCCAGCAGGGCATCGTAGCTGGTTTCTTCAATCAGCATGCGGACCAGTTCGGACACAAGTTTTGTTCCGGTCAGTTCCCGATACTGTAAAATCGTGGCACGGGCATCCTGCCCGTGTTTCATGGGCGGGACGCCCATGTCACTAAAATGAGACTTAAGGTGATCGATTGAAAAACCGTCTTCGGTATAGGCCAGTTCCGCAATGGTTTCATCCGAAAGACCAATCCATGGAGAGCGCAGAAAGCCGATCAACGAATAGGCGTCATCAGAATTGGTGATTACATTAAGAAATAGAGATACATCCCGAGTTTCCTGCCGGGTAAAAAGACCCCGCCCTTTTCCCCCGAGAGTATAAGGAATCCCGGCATGACGAAGAGCGTGTTCTAATGTGGATTGGTGCGTGGTGCGTCGAAGCAGAATGAGAATGTCGGAATAGCGATACGCATTGGAGTCGGTCGTTTGCTGGAAGGTGTCCGAATAGCGGAAATTCGGTTGCCATTTTTTTGCTCCACCAACCAGCAATTGAATTCGATTAGCTATTGCGTCCATTTCCTCCGAAATTTTTCCCTGCTTCTGGAGGTCATCCTCATAGTCTGGTTGAAGAAATTCAGCACACGGTTTTTCATCCGGGGTTGCAAAGTCTGGGTTCGGCGACAGACGATCACCTGCCGCATAGGTTGCTTCGTCGTAGACCTTTGAAAAGAGGGCATTCACCACATCAAGAACGGGCTTTTTAGATCGATAGCTGGTTTGTAGATTTTCCAGCCGACTGTTCTCGCGGGCAAGAATTTCTGCTTCAAGATCGGGCATCACCTGAGGGTCGGCTCCGCGCCAGGTATAAATGCTCTGCTTTTTATCGCCGCAGATAATCAGGTTGGTATCAGGTCCCCAGAGAGATTGAATGAGCTGGCATTGGATGCGGGAGGTATCCTGAACCTCATCGACAATCACATACTTAAATTCCGGCGCCGCTTTTTTTGATTGGAGAAGGGCGGAGGCCATATGCAGCTGATCGTCAAAGTCAACGGCATCCATTTGATGTTTCCGCTGTTGAAACTGGGTGACAACGGTCTGTACATATCGGGCAAAAGCTTTGGCTGCGGGAAAACGTTCCTTATATTTAACCGAATCATTAACGGCATTGAGCAGATCCCAGAAATCGTCGGAGATCGGTTTATGCCCTTTGCCCCGGCCAAACTTAACGAGCTTTGCTTTGTTCAGGTGGTTTGCCAGTTCCTCAACTGTTTTAACGTTAGGCAAATGTTCTTCAAGGCTTTGGATAACCAGCTGAGCCGAAGCCGTTGGTTTTGGCAATTCATGCAGTCGTTCAAGAAGGATGGAAAAGTTGGGGAGGGAACCGGCGGCAATGGGATCCGGTAGCATGCTTTCCGCAGATTCAAGGGAAATGCCCAGGCTGCCGGCTTGGCCGATAAGCTTAGGTACGGTTTCCGTAATGCTGGAACCAAATCCGCCGCCGGTGCCTATAATGTGTGCCCCCGAGCAAAAGGTATTAAAGTCGGGATCAGTATCCAGTTGTTTTAATAATTCCTCGCGACTGATCTGGTTTAGCAGGGCGTCATGCTCATCGCCGACTAAAACAGAAAAGCTCGGAGAAAGTCCGGCTTCCAAGGCATGCTCACGCAGTAGGCGTGTGCAAAAGGAATGGATGGTTCCGATGGGAGCTGAGGGGAGGTGCGATATTGCGGAAATTGCTTGTTCCGCCTGTTCATTATTTCCATCCAATTCGGCTAAACGACGTGCCTTGAGGAGCCGTTGAGAAACACGCATACGCAGTTCGGCGGCCGCATTTTCCGTAAAGGTCATCAACAGGATTTCACGCGGATCAACCTGTTCATGAAGAACCAACTCCTCGTAGAGTTGGGTCACCTGATAGGTTTTTCCCGTTCCTGCTGATGCGTTATAGACAATATTCATGGTGCGACTATAAGAGGGGGCTGGGCATTAGTCCAGAAACTCAATGCAAATGGGGCCGCCTTCGAACGGGACTTTATTGCCCGTAAGGCGGATCAGGCCTGTTGCTGGATCGACACTGAAAATGGCAACGTCATTAAAGTTTTTTTCGCGCCGAGAATCTTGAGATGTTGTGATTACAACGATTGTGGGCTGCGACTTTCCCGTAACTTCCCTTATCAGGGTTATGTATTCTTTTAAATTGAGCATCCCGCCGCCGTGGATATATAGGGCATCCTTTTTATGCCCAGTTGTTTGTGATGATGCCGGTAAGCAAAGAAGCCCTGATAATATAATTGTATAAATATTTATGCGCATGATTTTTTTATAATATCCTGAATCCGTGAGTTAATTTTATAGAATGGGGTTATCAGCATCATTGATTTCTATGTGACCAATACATCTAAAAACTCAGCTTCTTTAATAAATTGTAACGATGAGCCGTGTTTTTTAAAATCAATTGCTTTTTCAACTACTCGCGTACAACAAGAAAAGGAACAGCATCTTACACCTTTACTGCCTAGTACTAAATAATCAGTATCGTCACTTGCTGTAGGTGTGAATGACCCGCCTTTACTCGCAATTTTACGCTCAAGGACGGTCCTTCTATGGCCATCAAATATTCCTACTAAACAAAACCTTTTTCCGTCAAAAGATATTGTAGGATTCGTTGTATATACAAAATCTGGGCTCACGATATTGCCCCCTTGAGAGGTTCGGCTTTTATTTTGAGTTTGCTATCCATAACCAAATATTACTGGGGAACACCAAACCAACAGAAAGAATGAGTAGAGTAACGGTAAATCCTTTAGTGAATGTTCCTCCCATCAGAAAAATAATGGCGAAAGAAATAAGTAAGGAAATAGTCAGTGCCGTAACAGAATTCAGTATTACCCATTTTTTTAATGAAAAATCATTTTTAATCAAGTGTGCGATAGCTGGGAAAATAACGCTTGTGAATAATAAAATAGGTAAGATAGCCAAAAGGCAGATGAAAGCTCCTTGGGCTGCGCCTCCACCTTCTGATCCAGCAAATGCACCAATAACTCCAAGAATGATAATTCCACAAAGGGCTATCGCGGAAGTTTTGATTGATGCGTCTTTTGTTTTCATTTCTCTATCTGCCGAACAGTGTCATCAGTGAAAAATAAGAGGATTTCGTTTTCATCTTATAACGGGTCCCTTAAGCGGCTTCATTGTATGCGCATAATAAGGAAGTGTTTCTTGATTACAAGAAGAAGGAGGGGTGGGATAATTCAAAACTGAGCAGAAATGTAGGGCGGAGTCCGTGCCTCCGCTGGTTCGAGATCGAGGATCTCAGCTACAGCATTTTCAATGCTTACTGTTCACGTAGTGGCGGGCCATCGTAGCATGGGGCCCGCTCTGCTCCTATGGCTAAAGCGTCCGTACTGGAAACTCGGACTGATTACGCTACGTCTTTTAAATCGATGACTGAAATGGTGAAGGGGGTGCTGTGTTTGGTGTTGACCATGCCGGGTTCTACCATGAGGCCAAAGTTGGAGATGTATAGTTTGTCGCCATAGACAATCAGGTCGGCGGGTTGGTCGAGTTCGCCGTTGGCACTGTCGTTGTCGGAATACTGGGCAATGACCGTAACCTTTCGGTTCGTGTCTAGCTGTCCGTCTTTAAATATCAGCCGAAGCAATCGACCTTTATTACCTCCCTGAGGGGAATAAACAAAAGGGAGTCGTCGGGGGCATAAGCCAAGCCCATCGGGCTGGCAGAACTGGTTTATATAATGCCGGGAACCTGGCAAATTTTAGAAACCTTGCCATCCCGCGTCAGTTTTATGAGTACGCCCGACATAGTGCGATCGGCATAGTTAGGGCAGGACAACGTCAGGCTTCCGTCCGGAACGATTGCGAAGGCATCCGGAGCGATAGTCGGGTAGTGTTACGAAGAGTGTGGCAGGTTGTAGTGGTTCAGCGGAAATGCCGGATAGGCAGGAGGTGATGATGATTTTCTTTAGCTGATTCGTTACCGATGACCACTTCATATGCCTCTTTTAAAATGAGGTTTGAATATACCGTTCCACACAACACTTAGACACAGACATTCCTATATTGTACATATCAGTTATTGTACAACTTTGAATTACATCGGACCGATTAGGGGTCAGATCAGACCGGGGATGGGGTTGCCTTTGTAGCCGACATTAAACGGACGACCGGAGTCGGACATGACAATTTCTTTGATGGGCATACCCATGGCTGTTCCGATGGTGGCGTGGAGATCCGGAATGAGTACCTTGTCGGACGTAATTTCATGTCCCCGATCCGTTGAGCCAATAACCTGTCCGGTTTTTATTCCGCCGCCGCCAATCATGGTGCTGAAGGCTTTAGCCCAGTGGTCGCGTCCCATGGATTCGGCTTTTAATTCCGGATTGCGTCCGAATTCGGTGGCAACAACAACAATGGTGGAATCGAGCAGTCCGCGTTCGGAAAGATCCTGCATGAGGGCGGCCAGTGCGCGGTCAAGGTCGCGCGCCTTTTCTTCGGGCATTTCATTATGGCTGTCCCATCCGCTTTTGGTGACTTCTACACAGCGGACGCCGCTTTCAATTAAACGCCGGGCGAGCAAACAGCCTTGACCAAACTTAGATCCTTTTCCATAACGGGCCCGAACGTCTTCCGGTTCGGCGTTAATGTTGAAGGCTTTCAGATCTTTGCTTTTCATAAGCGTTACGGCTTCATCGTAAAACTTTTTATAAGCGGTGATTGAGCGTTGCTTATATTTTTCCTGAAACGAGCGATCGAAGACGGAGGCGAGTTCAAGCTGATCGTGATACTGGGTTTCGTCGACCCATCCCGGACGTTTGCTGTGCTGTAAACCTTTGGCGGCATCGCCTAGTGGAATGGCTCCTAATTCAGGGGGGAGGAAACCGGCAAAAGGATATTCATTGCCCGGGGAAATAACCACATTGCCGGGTAGGGCCTGATTAATTTTTCCCTGATGGAGCATGGACCAGGAACCGAGAGTAGGGTGGACAATGCTACCGCGCGGAGCATAGCCGGTATGCATCATATAATTTCCCTGAGCATGAGCGCCCTGCGTGGAATACATGGAGCGGATGACAGCCAGCTTATCCATATGCTGTGCAGTATTCGGGAAAAATTCACTGAGTTGAATGCCGTCCACATTGGTGTTGATAGCTTTAACCGGCCCGGCTTCCTTGGTGCCGGGATGCGGATCAAGTGTATCCAGGTGGCTCATGCCTCCTGCCATATAGAGGAAGATCAATTTCTTATCGGTCTTCGGGAGCACGTTGGCCATGGCCGGATTTAGAAAAGGCATTCCGCCGCCGCCGCCAAGAGCGGTTTTTGCAATGTTGCTGATGAAGCCGCGACGGCCCAGTTCAGAGGATGTTTTAAAAATATCAGACATGGTATTCTCCAGCTATTGGATGTACATAAATTCTCGGGTATTGAGCAAGGCCCACAGAATCATGCGGTAGCCCTGGCGGCCCTTATTGTGAGCCAGTACATTGGATGCGATTTCAATATCTTCTTCGGTCGGGTTGCGTGTAAGCACACTTCGGAATATTACGGTAATTTTTTCTTCCGGAGTTTCCTGTTTGGCTACTTCCTGCGAGAGCACAGAGAAACTGTTATCGAGGATGTAATGAATGGGGCCGTTCATAATGTTAAGCACTTGGGTCACATTGGGATCGGTGCGACCGGTGCCAATGATTTTCCGGTCCGACTGACCGAATTGGCGAATAAAGTGATAGGCGGGGGCGGGAGAGGTAAGTTCTGCCGCACGTACGAGTCCCTGGTTCATTCCGTACCAGCGTGGATCGGTCATATGGTCAAGACTCCAGGTGTTGACATTCACTCCATATTTTCCCAGTCTTTGCTTGGGATTTTTCGAGAGGAATAATTTTCGAGCGGCTTTTTCTTCTTTTTTACGATCCTGCCGCTCCTGGTCGATCGCTTCGTCCGTATAGGCGGCAACCAGCTTTTCAATAGGTGCATGATAGAGTTCTTCCGCATGCTTTTTGTATTCATCGGTCGTATAGCGGGAGCCATGCCCCTTGCGGTCGTCCGGGTCCACAATGGCGAGCGTGACGAGTGAATCCCACATTTGCTCACCGGTCATACGCATCAATGGGCGGCCTTCATACTGGTACGTTGCCAGATCTTCCGGTAGGTCGGTGCTCATTGTTTCCATCTGCCAGAGTTTAGTATTGTACAGAACGCGCAGAAAATCCTTCAGGTTGTACTCTGAGATTTTCATGGTTCGTTCGAGGTGCGTCAGTACTTCGGGAATGATGGCTTCGGTATCGTATTTAATCTGATCGATCGGCTCAATCAGTCCCACGCCCATGGTCTGTTTCCAGAGTCTGTTGACTATGGATTTGGTGAACCATTGGTTATCTCCCGCAGTAACCCACTTGCCAAATGTTTCGCGCGGGCTGTCCACAATGTTGGGTTGGTCTCCGAAAATGACGTGCGGTTCTACTGCTTGACCTGGTTTGGCGTCCGCATATTGATAGTCTTTAGGTAACTTATTCCACTGAGTAAAGGAGGGCTCCCAGATCGCATAGCGATAGTTATAGGCCATGTTATTGCCGAAATATTTTTCCTGCTTAACGGAAATTTCGATGCCTTCTTTTTTAATCTGGTTGAGGAAGTGCTTGTTACTCACGCCGTTCCAGCGCATGCCACCGAAATAGGATACGAGGCTCTGGAATTCATACTGATTCCAGCGATCAAACGGATGGTCGTGGCATTGGGCGCATTGCAGTTGCATGCCGAGGAAGGCCTGCATGGTATTGGCCATATGATCCGGAGCCATTTTTTCATCGCTCGCTGCCCAGCCGGTGGCTCCGTTTTGGTAAGGCATGCCGGTGGCGGTGATGAGTTCAAAAGAAAACTGATCGTACGGCATATTATTGCGCAGCGCCTCTTTGATCCATTCCGCATAATAGACGGATGGTACAAACCGCACGCTTTCCACTTTGAGCAAATCGGCCCAATAGTTGAACCAGTGATTCACATAGCCGTCCGAATTAATTAAATGATCAATCAACTTGGCTCTTTTCTTAGAATCTTTTGACGAAAGAAAAGCAATGGCTTCGTCATTTGTTGGCGTGCGGCCAACGGTTCCAAGATAGGCTCGGCGCACGAAGACCCGATCGTTTGCCACAGGCAGTGCCTTTACGCCGTTTTCTTTTCTGAAGGTATTTACCAACGCATCGATTTCTTGGGCTTTCGTCTGAACCATTTTCGGCGAAAACCGGGGCTGGTAAGACGGGGCTGGTTTCAGGTCTAGCTGAATTCCTTTTTCGGTGCCGTATTTCTTGAGGGATAGACGGGTGTTGTTGTTTTGTTTTCTGGGTCGTTTCTTAGCTTTTGGTTTTGCAATGCCGATCCAATCGCCGAATTTTGCCCCTTCTTTAATCCATTGACGGATAATTTCAAGTTGCTCCGGTGAGCAGGGGTCGCCTTTTCCTGCGGGGGGCATGATGCCTTGTTTTTCGGCAGGCAGTGAGATGCGTTGGAAAAGCACGCTTTTTTCTGGAAGCATTTTTTTAATAATGGGGCCATATTCATTGCCCAAGGAAATCGCATCGGCATCATCAAGTCGAATATCTCCGTCGGGTTCTTCAATGCGACCACTATGACATCGGAAGCACTTTTCCTGAAAGACGGGTAATACGTCCTTTTCAAAATCGATTGTGGCTAATGCGGAATTCTCAATGAATCCGAGGCTGAACAGAGCCAGCAGCGTTTTAGCAGTATTTAAATTCAACATGTTCACAGATCCTGTCCTTGTTATTACATCATCAATGATTAAGCCTGATTTATAAGCAGTTCCGGTATCCGTATACCCGTAAAGCGTGATCATCTTTGTGTTTCAAGAAATAAAGACGCCGCCAGACAATGTTCATTGGACACAATAGGATATACTTTTTTCAGAATTTAAGTGCGGTTTTTAGGGATTTAATGGTTCTTCACGGAAGTGCGACCTGTGCGAACTGATCAGTACGGATAAATAATTTATTTCTTCCAAAGGAAGAATTCCTGCGCTTCGCCGGAAGGTGGAA
>JADGFE010000014.1 GCA_016744085.1 Kiritimatiellales bacterium
CTCGCAAAAAGACACCTCATTCTTTTCCCGCTCGATGCGCAGCCATCCGGCCAGCGTTTTGGAATTGAGATTCCATTCCCTGCAAAATGCCGCCTGCGTTAAATCTGATGACTGAAACTCCTGCACCAACTCCCGACGTTCTTCCTCGCTGTACGAAGCCCGACCCTGCGTATTATTTTCATTCGTATCCATGCCCCGAACGTTATCAGGCATTGGCCTGGCTGCCTACGGGGTCGAGGAAGAGACGCATACGCTCGTTCTACAACGTTGCGGGAAATCCCCAAGAGAAACGGGCGGCCTGATCCACCAGGTGTAGGGCGTGGTTCTCCGTCAGGAGGCCGCGCTTTCCTTAGATCCGGCACATCTCTTTGAATTCTTCAACTCGGATTTCAATTTCGTCGCGATCGAGTTGCGTTAGCCGTTCGAGGCTAAATTCTTCAACGCCGAAGGAGGCCGTAATACTTCCGTAAACCATGGCCTGCCGGATGGCTTCCTTGTCGGTTTTCCCGGATGCGGCGAGCGCGCCCATCAGTCCGCCGGCAAAGGTGTCGCCTGCGCCGGTGGGATCCTTGAAGGAGTCGAGCGGGTAGGCGTGCAGCAAGAAGGCGTCGTCTTTGGTGAAGAGCATAGAACCATTGCCCCCCTTTTTGATGAGGACATATTCCGGGCCGAGGTTGAGCAGTTCCTTGGCGGCCTGCGTAAGGCTATTTTTACCGGTGTAGAGCTGGGATTCGGATTCGTTCAACGTGAGCATGTCGCATTTTCCGATGACCTGGGTGAGGTCGTCTTTTGCAATGTTAATCCATAGGTCCATGGTGTCGATCAGGACAAACTTTGGATTGCGGACTTGTTCCAGCACGTGGAGCTGGAGGGCGGGGTGAATATTGCCCAGGAAGAGATAGGGTGCTTCTTTGTAGTCTTCGGGAAGTTCCGGCGAAAAGGTTTCAAATACATTGAGCTCGGTAGAGAGCGTATCGCGGTTGTCCATGTTCTCATGATAAACCCCGGACCAACGGAAGGTTTTTCCTTCTACGGTTTGCAGGCCTGCGAGATCGATATTCATGGTGGCCCAGGTATCGATGAATGCCTTCGGGAAGTCCGTTCCGACCACGCCAACCATTCCGGTGTGGGTGAAGAAGGAGGCCGCGGCGCAGGCATAGCTAGCGGAGCCGCCGAGAATTTCTTCGCGCTTTTCAGTAGGCGTTTCAATGGTGTCGATCCCGATGGATCCAACAATGGTTAAGTCGACGACGGGTTTGGTCATGAGTCTGCTCCTATTGGTTTAAATGGCGTAAAGAATTGCGGCAATGCCGACGGCGCCGACGAGATAGGTTTGCGGATCCTTTGCAGCAAAGGCAAGCGGATCGTCGGGCATGTTTCCACGCCAGGCCAGATGCCAAATGCGCGTGACCCAGTAGAGTAGTAGCGGACAGAAAATCCAGAGTAGATCAGGGCGACTGTATAGCTCAGAAACTTTGTCGCTTCCAAGATACATGGTGAAAACAAATACCGCAATGTAGCCGCTGGATGTGCCGAAGGCCAATAGCAGCGGAAGATCTTCGATGGTATAGCCACGTTCCCGATGCGTATTGTCGACGTCTGTTTCCTCTTCCATCTCTCGCAGTTCCGAGAGCCGTTTGACCAAAGCGAGGCTGAGGAATAGAAAGATGGCGAATTCAATAAACCAACCGGAGGCTGTGGTGCCCGTCGCTACGGAGCCGGCAACAATACGCATGGAATAAAGCACCGCCAGCATGAGTACATCGGCAATTGGCACTTGTTTTAAACGCCAGGAGTAAATGGTCGTGAGTCCATAATAGGCCAGCAGCGTGAAGAGAAAAGGCAGCGGCAGGAACGAGCAGAGAATCAAGCTGACAATCACTAGAAATGGGGTTAGTAATGCGCCAACGGCAATAGGGAGATCCCCCGAAGCAAAGGGGCGTTTGCATTTGCGGGGATGGTGTTGGTCGGCACTGAGGTCGAATAGGTCGTTCAGCACATAGATGGATGATGCCGCAAAGCTGAAGGCAAAGAATGCCGTGACCGAGCTCACAATGTGGTTTAACTCCGTAAACTGATGGGCCAGAAACATGGGCGAAAAGATCAGCAGATTTTTGAGCCATTGATGGCAACGCATGGCTTTAAGGAACATGCGGATAGGCGGCCGTTGCTCTATGAAAATATGGTCGGCTTTAAGGGTATAGTTTTTCCGTGCAGGACCGGAGGGATTAACCAGAATCACTTCCTTGGCGTCGTCCCAGATAGGGAAGTCCGCTGTGTCATTTCCTGCATAGCCGAAAACCGGGAACTGTTCACGGATGGCCTGAAGCTTCCGGTCATGCCGCAAGTTGGTCTCTTCATTGCTTGCCAGGATACCATCAAAGAAACCGAGGTGCTCGGCAACGGCATTGGCCGTTCGGTAGTTCGAGGCTGTGGCAAGAATCAGCTTCCTTCCTGCTTTATGTTCCTTGGTTAACCACTCCAGAAATTTTTTATGGTAGGGAAGGGCGGTTGCATCAAGCGAAACCCGTTGCATGACCTGGTCTTTCAGGTGGGCCTTGCCTTTCATCCACCAGCCGGGAACACGGAGAATACTGGCGGGGTCGCGACGAAGAAGAAGAAAGAGAGCCTGATGAAGGGTGTCGAGTTTAACGAGCGTCCCGTCAAGATCGACGCATAATGGAATGGCCTTTTTTTTATTCATCCAGTTTATGCCCCCGGAAATTGATCCGAACGATTTACATTCACCTGAATATAACCACTGTCCATCTTTGCTTTCAGTTTGTCGCGCAACCAAAATCGGATCTGCTCGCGAACAAAGGGAACTAGAAGAGCAAATCCGGTGATATCCGTAAGCAGTCCAGGAGTTACCAGTAGGGCTCCGGCAATAAGGATCATCACACCATCCATCATTTGCGGTGCAGGGAGATTGCCGTTGTTCATTTCCTGCTGGATCTTAAACAGGATGGCAACGCCTTGGCGGCGTACTAATGCCGCCCCGGCAATGCCGGTCAGAAAGACCAGCAGTACTGTTGGGAAGAAGCCGACCATGCCGTGCAACTTGATGAGCAGTGCGAGCTCAACAATCGGCAATCCGATGAACAACGCAATCAGGTATTGCAACGGCATGGAATTCTCCGGTCTACGATTCGTTGGAAGCTGACTTGGCAGACAGATCTTCCAGGTTCGCTTCTTCAAGAACCGATTCCTGCCAGGCCTGGGCTAGGCGCGAGGCCTTGTCGTTACGGATGCTGGCAGTAAGCTGCTCGCGCATTGGAGGCAAGGTTGTGGCTTCGTCTGCTGGTTCTTTAGTCGCGATATAGGCCATAATAAAGTCATCTGGAGTGCTGATCAGGTCAACCAGTGTTCCCGCTTCAAACTGAACGGTTGCATTCATGATTTCGCGTCCATACTGATCTTCAAGCGCAGTGGACACATCGAACGGGATGGTCTGGCTGATTTCCAGCTTATATTTTGAAGAGGCATCTGCAAATGAGGTGCCTGCTTTCAGTGCGGTTTCAACGGCCGCGTGTACTTCCTCGGCCTTTTCAACATAGGCAATTTCAGAAGCAGTAATGCGTGCTGATTCAGTGGCATCAGCTTGAGCCATATCAAACGTCAGCGGGAAGGATGCCAGCTTTTTATGGAGCGCAATAACATAAACGGTGTCACGTCCGACCACTGGATCGCTGTAATAATGCGTAGGATCTTTTTCCAGATTGAAGGCAGCGCGTGCAAACGGTGCGGTGGCGTCGATACCGCGGACGCGATCGGTGGCTCCGAAAGCAGGCGTGTTTGAAACAACCTTAAGACCGGAACGTTCAGCTTCTTTTTCAAACGTTGTACCTTCATCGGATAGCTGTGCCACCAAGGTGTCGGCGGCATTGGCAGCAGCACGACGGGCCATTTCCGTGGCGACCGCACTTGAAATTTCATCTTTCACTTCTTCAAGTGGCTGGTATTCCGGCGTAGCGCTTTCTAGGACACCTTCAGCGGCAGGTTTAATATAACGTTGTTTGTTGCTTTCATAAACCTGGGCAATGATTTCGTCCGTAACAGAAGCCGTGTTTGTGTAGTCGGATACCGGGAATTGCACGTAGCTGACAATAACTTTTTCGGGCATCTGGAACTGATCCGAATTTTGCTCGAAATACGCTTTTGCTTCTTCTTCGGTAACTTCAGTAACGCCGGTTAGGCTGCGTGGAATCGAGGCGTAATCAACGGTTAGCTTATCGGCATAAAGATGGAACGTTTTTTTGATTTCATCTTCGGTAACCAGTGCGCCCTGTGCAGCTGTACGGGAAGCTTTTTCGATGATCACATTTTCTGCAAACATCCCTTCGAGTGATTTTGCATTCATTCCGGTACGAGGCAGGAAGCCATTCACAAAGGAATTGTATGCGTTCGCATCGTACTGACCGGTTTGCTGATTCTGAAAGATAGGTTGCTGTTTGATGGCGGAAACAATCTGGTCAGCGGTTGCTGACAGTCCCATCTCGTTAGCCTTCTTTAAGGTAGCGATACGCTGCCAAGCCGCTTGGCGAATTACAACGTCGATCTCTTCATTAATGTTAATGATCTGTTCCATCATCATGGAATACATCACGTATACGTTCTGGTAGGCGCGTCCGAATTCGTTGCGCGTGACATCTTCTCCGAAGAGCCGCCCTGCAATCTCAGATTCACTTTGCTCGCGTTGAATTGCACCAGCGGATTTCTGGCCGGTGTAAACTCCGACAAATGCGATGCTGATAAAGATTGCGAAGACCAGCCATACGGCCTTGTTGTGAATAATTTTATTAAACTTAGAAATCATCATTGCCATAGTATGTTCCCTCTCCCTTATTGAGTGTTTTTTAAAAAGAACCCGTAAATTCTACCGATTTCGCCTATATGGGTCAATCGGGAAGTCGCGCGTATGAATGCGCGGTTCAGAAGTCAGAAAATATGCGATCAAAGAATTTTCAGTTTTGGCATGTCCTGAATATCAACCGCGCCGATCACGCAGTTGTGCTCATCGATCACGATAAGGTCATCGATATTGTATTGTTCATAGATGTTCAGGATTTCGAGAGCGAGCATATCCTGAGTCAGGGTTTTTGGATTGCGCGTCATGACTTCATCCACGGTATGCTCAATCAGATTTGGTGTTTCCAGCAGGTGGCGGCGCAGGTCACCGTCGGTCATGATGCCGGCGAGGGTATTATCTTCGTTTACTACAGCAACACAGCCGGATTTTGCTCCCGTCATAGCCAGCAGGGCCTCGCGGACAGGGTGGCCGGCCTGGACGGTTGCGCATCGGGCGCCGGTTCGCATCACATCGGCGACGCGTAAAAGGAGCGTACGTCCAATAGCGCCGCCCGGATGAAGCTTGGCATAATCCTCGATTTTAAACCCATGAGCTTCCAGCAGGACCATGGCGAGCGCATCGCCAAGAGCGAGCGTTGCCGTTGTACTCGTGGTCGGTGCCATATTAAAGGGGCAGGCCTCCTGATCTACTCGGACCGACACAATAATATCTGAATGCTGGGCCAGCAGGCTGTCCATTTCGCCGGTTAGCGCAATAATCTTAACGCCTTTGCGTTTCACCGGCTGCAACAGGGCAATCAGCTCATCCGAGGCGCCGGAATAGCTCATGGCTAGCAGAATATCCCGATCGCCCAGCAGGCCAAAGTCGCCGTGCATGGCTTCGATCGGGTGCATTACGACGGATGGCGTTCCTGTACTGGTAAGTGTCGCGGCCATCTTATTGCCGATATGCAGATTTTTGCCCACTCCGGTTACAACGACCTTTCCACCATTGTTGACTGTGGCAAGAATGGCGTCGACGGCTTCAATGAAAGCGTCGCCTATGCTGTCTTTTACTTTTTCGAGTCCGGCAATTTCGACGTCGATTACTTCTCTTGCGCGCTTAAGATAGTCCACTGGCTCTCCTTGAATTCAAATCAAACCATGAAACTATCGGATTTTTTCATGTCATTGGAATTTATTTATTCAAATAAACACAACGAACGTCTATGGTCATTCCTTTTGAAAAATACGGGAGTAGATGAATGGCGAATAATGGACCTAAAGTAGGATGCTGGATTGCGATTTCGGTACTGGGACTCGTGCTTTTCGGGAGTTTTTTAACCAATATAGGGCTGACCGCAGCGCTGTTTTCAGGCTCAACCTCTTCGGGGTTTGACTATCCGCAGGATTCAGAGCCTTCCTATGATGAGATCTGGTCATCCGGTTATGGAGAAACGAAAGTCGTGCGGATTGGTCTGACCGGGGTGATTATGCGTGGTCAAAGCGAACGACTCTTTGGTTATGAACCGGACATGGTAGAATCGATCCTGACCCAAATTCGTTGTGCGACGCTGGACGAAACAGTCAGGGCTATTATTCTTGAAGTGGATTCGCCCGGTGGCGCCGTTACGCCCAGTGACGAAATCTATGCCGCCCTTGAGCGGTTCAGCCGCGACGATGAAGAACGTATGATTATGGTGTTTGTCCGAGGTATCGGTGCCTCCGGTGCCTATTACGCAGCCATGGCCGGTGATTATATTATGGCAGAGCCCACTTCGATCGTTGGTTCGGTTGGTGTAATCATGCAAACCATTAATATGAAGGGGCTTGGCGAAAAAATTGGACTGAGCTCGGTTACCATCGCATCCGGTGAAAACAAAGATATGCTGAACCCATTTGAAGACGTTAATCCGCAGCATATCGCCATGCTGCAGGAACTGGTGGATTCTATGCAGGAGCGGTTCGCATCAATTGTTGAGCAATCCCGGGGGCTGGAAACTCGGGACCTGCTGGATGGACGTGTCTTTCATGCTGGTCAAGCCTTGCAACATAACCTGATTGATGGCGTCGGCTACTGGCAAGATGCCATCGATAAGTTGGCATTTTTACTCGATGTAGATGAGGTATACGTTGTGCGCTACCATAAAGAAGTCAGCTTTTTTGACAGCCTGATGGGTGCGAAAATGCCGGCGATACCCGATTTCAATGCGGTTCAATCACCGCGTTTTCTATACCTTTGGAAACCCTGATATTTTTACTGCTTTGGAGATAAGAGAATGAAAATTAATTTAATAGTCAGCCTGATTGCTTTAGCCGCATTGACCGGATGCGAAACCTTGCAAACCCCGCAACAGCGTCAGCAGGAAGCCGCAAGACAGAAAGCCGCGCAACGCCACTCCGAAGAACAGGTGTATCGGGTGAAAGGTCAGGTTGAATCCGTCGAAATGGAAAATGCCCGCCTGATGCAGGAATTGCAGCAATTACGTAATGCGGTTAATTCGTACAACAGTCAGATTTCGCAACTAAACTCAAAAATGACGGCGCTGGAAGCCAAGCAGACACGCGAAATGAATGAATTGATCCGCCGCGTCGAGGGGTTGCTGAAAAAGTCGGTAGCCTCACGCTCAGCCTCCAAGCCCGCCCGTGGATCCGGTCGCGAACACGTGGTTGAATCAGGTCACACACTTTCCGCCATCGCTCAGGCCTACGGAACAACAGTTAAGTCCATTAAATCCGCCAATAACCTCAAATCCGACAGCATCTACGTCGGCCAAAAACTTTTCATTCCTGAATAGCCGGATTTTTTTATCCACCGAGTACTCTGATTTATGGGGATTTAAAATCTCAAACTGGAGGGGCACAGGGCCTGTGCCCGGTCGAAGAGGCCTCCGACCCCCCATTTCGGTTCCCGCTTAGATAGATCCATAGAATCCACTGTTTGGTGAAGTTGGCCGGCGGTACGCTTTTTCGTATTTCCCGCTTCTAGCGGACCCTGTGTAGCCGCCAGAATGGCGGCGGTACAAGGTACTTGAGACATCTAAACATGCTGAGAATTTCGCGCTTGCACGGGTTAATAGATTCCTCTGATGCGCCAGTGGAAATAAACGATTTGCAGCTTGCATGACAGGGGGATACGTCTATTATGGCGCGCTCATTTACGGGAGAGGTGTGTTCTGGCCAGGTGGCTGGATCCTTAAACGTAAGTTAAAAACTAAACAAAAGGTCAGGGAGCGCGTGTTCCCGCTTCAAACATGGAATCAGCAACTAACAAAGACATGGGTGCAGATCACGCAGCCATGGAAGCAATGTACGACGAAACCCTTAAGAACTTTACCGAAGGGTCTATCGTTACCGGTAAAATTATCAATGTCCACGATGGCGACGTGCTCATCGACATTGGCTATAAATCCGAAGGTATCATCGATACGAACGAATTCAAGGATCTCGAAGAAGATCCGATCGGGCAGGAAGTCGAAGTATTCCTCGAACAGCTCGAAGACAAAGATGGCATGATCGTCATCAGCAAGCGCCGCGCAGAACAGCAGCGTGCATGGGACTATGTCGTTAACGAATGCGAAGAAGGCAGCATCGTTACAGGCACCATCAAGAACATCGTCAAAGGCGGCTTCATTGTCGACGTTGGCGTGGACGCGTTCCTCCCAGGCTCCCAGCTCGACGTTACTCCGGTTCGCAACCCAGAAGAACACATGGGCAAGACCTATGAGTTCCGTATCCTCAAGATTAACCTTGAGCGTAAAAACATTGTTGTATCCCGCCGTGAACTCATTGAAGAGTCCCGCCGCGATTCCCGCCGTAAGATTCTGGCGGAAATTCAGACCGGAGAACTTCGCAAGGGTCAGGTCAAAAATATCACCGACTTTGGTGCATTCGTCGATCTCGACGGTATCGATGGTCTCCTGCATGTCACCGACATGACCTGGGGCCGCATCAACCATCCTTCAGAAATCCTGAAGGTGGGCGACGAGCTCGAAGTGATGATCCTCGAAATCGATCTTGAAAAAGAACGTATCAGCCTCGGCCTCAAGCAGACCATGGATAATCCATGGGAAGAAATTGAGTCCCGTTTCCCGATCGGCGCCCGTGTACACGGTAAAGTCGTCAACCTCGCACCATACGGCGCGTTTGTTGAACTCGAAGAAGGTGTTGAAGGTCTCGTTCACGTTTCTGAAATGTCCTGGACCAAGCGCATCCAGCGCGCTGCTGACGTATTGAACGTCGGTGACGAAGTTGACGCGGTTGTTCTTAACGTATCTACCGAAGACAAGAAGATCTCACTCGGCATGCGCCAGACCGAAGACAACCCTTGGGAAGTCGTTGCTGGTAAATATCCAATCGGATCGCTCGTACAGGGTAAGGTTCGTAACTTCACTTCCTACGGCGCATTTGTTGAGCTCGAAGAAGGGGTGGACGGAATGATCCACGTGTCCGATATGTCTTGGACCCGCAAGGTTAATCATCCTTCAGAAGTCCTCAAGAAGGGCGAAGAAGTGGAAACCGTTGTTCTCGAAATCGATTCCAACAACCAGCGCATCAGCCTCGGCCTCAAACAGGCTCAGGATGATCCATGGGCCGGCATTGTTGATCGTTACCCAATCGGCGCCAAGGTTAATGGCCTCGTCACTAAGATCTCTTCGTTCGGCGCATTTGTCGAAATCGAAGAAGGCATTGATGGACTCGTGCACATCAGCCAGATCTCCGACGACCACATTGAGCGTGTTAAAGATGTGATGAACGTTGGCGACACCATCGAAGCCCGCGTTGTTAAGGTTGATCCTGTTGAGCACCGCATCGGACTCAGCGTTAAAGCCGCCAAGGTTGACGACGCAGACTTCGAAGTTAGCGAACAAATGCTCGAAGGCCTACAGCCTGGAGCAGAACTCGTTAATCTCGCAGGCGCGTTTGATAACGCCTTCGGCGATCAGCTCGAAGAGTGGCATCCTGGCGATGCTGCCAAAGAAGAGGAAGAAAAGAGCGAGTAAGCTCTGATCTTCTTCAGCTAGAAAAACCTGTCCGATTTCCGGGCAGGTTTTTTTGTGACTTTCTCTCGGTTTTATGGCTAAATGCGCACTTTCTAGTTTTGGATTAATTTTCACGCATGGTTGCGCGTGTAGAGCAAGCAAGCTCCACGAAGAGTACGAAGTTTAGATCTCTGTGGCTCCGTGACTTGAGTGAGCGTATAGCGAACGGGTGTGAGAATTTTTCTGTTAAGTGGGTTTATTTATGAATATTGAAGAGCAATTGGATTTACTGTCGGCCCGTTCCGTTGATTTTATCAACCGCGACGATCTGAAGAAAAAACTCGAAAAGGCCGCCGCCGAAGGTCGTGGCCTGCGTATTAAGTATGGCGCCGATCCATCCGCGCCGGACATTCACCTTGGCCACGTAGTCGGGCTGAACAAGCTCCGAGAGTTTCAGGATGCCGGCCACACGGTCGTATTTATTATCGGCGACTTTACCGGAATGATCGGAGATCCCTCTGGGAAATCACAAACGCGTAAACCGCTGACGAAAGAGCAGGTAACCGCCAATGCTCAATCCTATCAGGAACAAATCTTCAAGATCCTCGATAAGGAAAAGACCGAAATCCGCTTCAATTCTGAATGGTGCGGTGAAATGAAATTTGACGACGTGATCCGCTTATCCGCGCACGTGACCGTGGCGCAGATGCTGGCTCGTGACGACTTTTCCAAGCGCTATGCCGCGAACCAACCCATCTCGATCGTCGAGTTCCTCTATCCACTGGTGCAGGCGTATGACTCCGTGATGGTGGAAGCTGACCTTGAGCTTGGAGGAACTGATCAGCTATTCAATCTGCTGCTCGGCCGCGAGCTTCAGAAGGTCATGGGGCAGGCCCCGCAGTGCGTGATGACCCTTCCGCTGATCGAAGGGCTCGATGGCGTTCAGAAAATGAGCAAAAGCCTCAATAACTATGTCGGCGTCGATGAAGCACCGCGCGATATGTACGGTAAGCTGATGAGTGTGCCGGACGTCCTGATGTGGAAATATTTTGAATTTATTCTCTGTTGGCCGGCGGATAAGGTGGCCGAAACCAAAGCTAAGGTTGAAAGCGGCGAGCTGCACCCACGTGCTATTAAGGACATGCTTGGCCGGGAAGTGGTTGCCCGCTTTATTGGGGAGGCTGAGGCTAAGAATGCCTCGGAAGAATTTACGCGCGTTTTTGCGCAGAAGGAATTACCGGACGAAATTCCGGAAGTGGTCTTGCCCGCCGAAGAGCTCGGATTACTGAGCCTAATGGTGCAGGCCGGACTCTGCAAGAGCAACGGCGAGGCGCGCCGGCTCATCAAGCAGGGTGCGGTAAAGATCAACGATGAAAAAATTACCGATGACCGCGCGCAGATTCTCCCAGCGGATGGAATGATCATTCGTTCGGGAAAGCGCGGTTTCGCACAGGTTAAAATTGGATAAAATCGTGATGAGTGACGATTGAGTCGTGAAGAGAAATCACGCCTCACGTTTCACGCCTCACGTAAGAACACGGAGAATTGAGCAATGGCTGGACATAGTAAGTGGGCAAATATAAAGCATCGCAAAGGAAAGGCGGATGCCGCGCGTGGTAAAGTTTTCAGTAAAATCGGCAAAGACATCATGGTGGCAGCTGGTTGCGGTGGGGGAAATGTGGATGACAACATCACACTGCGCGCGTTGGTGCAGAAAGCCAAGGGCGTCAGTATGCCGAAGGAAAATATCGAGCGGGCCATTAAGAAAGGCACCGGCGAACTGGAAGGCGGTCAGCTGACCGAAGGGTCCTACGAAGGCTACGCCGCAGGCGGAATTGCGGTGGTGGTTAAAGTGCTGACCGATAATAAAAATCGTTCGGCCTCTGAAGTTCGCCACGCGTTCACCAAGGCGGATGCCAACCTGGCTGACCAAGGCGCGGTGAGCCGCATGTTTCAGCGCAAGGGCCAGATTTTCATCGATAAGAGTAATACCGATGAAGATGTGCTGATGGATCTCGTACTGGAAGCCGGTGCTGAAGATCTGAAGACCGAAGGTGAACAGTTCGAAGTAATTACCGATCCCAATGATTATCTCGCAGTCTCGGAAGCCATCACGAACGCAGGCATCGAAATGGCTGAAACCGAGATTACCATGATTCCTGATCTGGTGGTTGAAGTGACCGAGCTGAAACAGGCTCATTCCATTATGCGCTTCGTTGATGCCCTCGAAGAGCTGGACGACGTTCAGGATGTTTATACCAACTTTGATATTTCCGACGAAGTTGCAACAAAGCTAAGCGAAGAAGGATAGTTAAGCACGAAGGCATAAAGTACACGAAGCAATAGAGCTTAGTGTGCTTCGTGCCTTAAGCGCTGAGCGAAGCGTAAATAATTTTCGTAGAAAATAGTGCCATAGGCACGGTTCACCGAGTGTTAAAAAATGGCAGGTAAGCCAATCAGGATTCTAGGCATTGATACTTCTCTGCGCTCTTCGGGCGTGGGGATCATCGAGGTCAAGGGTTCTGAGATGCGTGCGCTAGCATATGGCCGTATCCGGAACAAATCCAAAGTTCCGCACTCGCTTTGTCTGGAAAATATTTTTAATTCGATCACTGAATTGATCGAAGAGCATGCCCCCGATTGCGCCGGAATCGAGGGTGCTTTTTTTGCCAAGAATGCCAAAACGGCCATGGTGCTGGGGCAAGCGAGGGGAGCGGCCATTACGGCCTGTGCAAAAAAAGGGCTGGATATTTCTGAGTATTCCCCGCGAAAAGTTAAATCCGCCATTGTTGGCACCGGTGCAGCGGAAAAAGATCAGGTGGCAAAAATGGTAATGCGCTTGCTCAACCTTGCCGAACCACCTCCGGAAGATGCGGCCGATGCCTTAGCGATCGCGATCTGTCATTATCATCAATTGAGTTTGCCTGAAGAGCTACAGGCGAAGAAAATCTAAAACGCACTACGTATTGTTTGACAGGAATCAGGAGTTTCCATCATACGCAATACGCAGAGGACGGGATTATGGAACGCAGAACATTAGGTCGCACAGGCATATCCGTATCTCCCATCACTATCGGGAGCTGACAGCTAGGCGGGCCGCTCTCTTTTGATGGGCAACCGGATGGGCACCCCGATCCCGGAAAAGAAAATATAATCCGCATGATCCACGAGCTGGGTGATCTGGGATTAATGCAATCGACACCGCCGAGCAATATAGCGAAGGGGAATTCGAGTGTTGTGTGGGTGAGGGCTTGAACGGCCGGCGTGATGATTGAGTGATTTCCACGAAATTTGGCTATCGTGTTGGCGAAAATAATACGCGAGTCGATGATTCAACTGCCGCAACCATTATGCCGAGTATTTTACGCAGGCCCCGGTATTCCGCTCGGATGATAATCGATCAAACTGGTGTAAGGATGAAGACTACACTCGGTTTACTATGCTGGCGGATTGTCTGCCGGACGGCATGACGATGGCGCAAGCCGCTATTCGCTGGATTCTGGATCAGCCTTCGGCTCATACCATTTGTATAGGAGCCAAGAATATTGAGGACTACCGGTCTGCAAGTGCTGCTGCGGAAATGTCTGCGCTGGATACCACAATCCGTGCCGCATTGGAGCTCTGGGTTAAGGCTCTAATTTAGACGGAGTCCACATTTACTTTCCTCGCGGTCCTAACTACTCTTCTCGGCTTTATTTGAAACGGAGAGATACCCATGGATTGGAAAGCATTGGCAAACAGAATTTTGGATGGCGGAGAGCCGATTTCACGAAACGAGGCGCTGGCGGTGCTGAAATCATCAGATGACGAACTGCTGGAGGTTTTGCAGGCGGCCTATCTGATTCGTAAGCATTACTATGGAAAGAAGGTCAGTCTTCACGTGCTGAAGAATGCCAAGAGCGGCGTCTGCCCGGAAGACTGCTCTTTCTGCAGCCAGTCAAAAAGCTCATCAGCCGAGATCGAAGAGTACGAAATGCAGACTCCCGAAGAAATTGTGGCGGGTGCTCAGGAAGCCAGAGGTATGCAGGCCTTGCGCTATTGTGTGGTAACCAGCTCCCGGGCTCCATCCGAAAGTGAAATGAAGACGATCACCGCCGCCGCCTCCCGAATTAAAGAAGACTATCCGGAGCTCGAACTCTGCGCTTCTATGGGCTTTCTGACCGAAGAAAAAGCGCAGCGATTGAAAGATGCCGGGGTTGACCGCTTTAATCATAACCTCGAAACCTCGGCCAGTTTTTATCCCTCTATTTGCTCAACCCATACCTATGAGGATCGTGTTGAAACAGCAAAGACCGTTAAAAAAGTCGGACTCGATCTGTGTTGTGGTGGGCTGATTGGAATGGGCGAAACGCTTGAAGACCGGGTTGATTTGGCCCTGTCGCTTAAGGAGCTGGACACCGATTCAGCGCCAATTAACTTTCTGGATCCGCGCGAAGGCACCGACCTTGAAGGCAGTGACCGTGTTACGCCTAATACCTGCCTGCGCACGCTCGCGATGTTCCGCTTTGTGCTGACCTGTTCGGAAGTCCGCATTGCCGGCGGTCGCGAAACCTGCCTGCGAGACCTACAGCCACTGTCGCTTTATCCAGCCAACTCCATGTTCACCAACGGCTACCTCACCACCGGTGGTCAAAACTTTGATGCCGACAAAAAAATGATCGAAGATGCCGGTTTTGAAGTCGGCCATTTGGTAAACGCCTAGTGCGTTGAAGTGTGGCATCTGTAAAAATATCAAGGGGGTAGTCTTATGCAGAAAAGTATCGTTGTTGGGATTCTGGCCGCGTTCTGTTCCATAGGGTACGGCGAAGTGTCAGATGATTTATATACGAAATGCTATGATACAGCGCTTGATCAGGTTGGGCAGGGTTTGAATTCGCACCGGGCATACTCCTTCTGTGTAGTGTCGTTTTCGTCGACAACACATTACAGATAAGTTGCTCGATGTGTTAATCATTCATTTATCCATTGATTTGGCGGAAGACCCTTAATTATAGAGGATGACAAGTCCGCGAAACTACCGAAACAGTCCTCATCAGTAGCCCATTCGGATACTTCTCGATTGGTAGTAAATGCCACTTATTTTTCCCCGAGTGAGGACGAACTCTATGATTTCGGTATTGGAGTTGAGCTACAGGGACGCTTTCCAATCAGTGATGGTTTGGCATTCGGACTGGCAGCAGGGTTTGCCGGCTGGGAAGTTGAAGAGCAGAGCGCCATGCTTGTGGATGGCATTGAAACTTTAAAACTTGATATGAGCGGTTCCGCCTCTCTGCTTCCCATCGGGGTTTCCCTGTTTTTTCAACCGGAGCTTTCCGAGCGACTGACCATGACCTTCGAGGGAGGTTTACGATATGTGCTTGTTAACTCTTCCGTGGATATGGATGTTGAATATTTTGACGGGGCTACGGTGGCCGTTTTTAAAGAAGAGTTGGATATAGACAATGGTTTTGATGGGAATCATTGCGGCAGATATTGAGGCTAAAGTTACTGAAAATATCAGCTTGCTGGGGGGTATCGGATATCAATTCGATCTTAAGAAGGGGGATATTCAGTTTCTCGGAGAGAATCTGGGGGAAAATGAACTGGAAGCGTTCTTTGTGCGCGCCGGAATCGCTATCGATTTATAATATTCCGACGAGCCCGTTCTGCGGCGGTTCGAGGCCGACCACACGGTGAAGCCCTAGTAAGACGATCAACTATTCATTATATTAAATGGTAGTTATGGTAGCATAATCTTTACTTGGAATATGTTATGAAAAACTGTGGTCTTATTATCTCACTGTTGGCCCTGTCGGCCTGTACCGCTCATGCCGTTATTGTTGCCGGCGGGGATGGAACTCAGAATACAACCATGCCAACCGGTGGTCAGGGCTGGGATTATGTCGGGAAGATCGACCATATCTCTGCGAACTCAAGCGTAACCTATATTGATAACAACTGGTTTATCACAGCCTATCATGTGAAGCACTTCGACAATCCTACCGGTGCATTATTGGGAGGATCTTCCTATTCCATTGATGGCGGCAGTTGGACGCGCATTACCAATAGTGTTGGAACGGATACGGATCTGGCAATGTTTCGCGTGACTAGTGAGGTTGGCCTATCCGGTGTGATCGTTTCCTCATCGCCGGCCAATGGAACGGCTTTGACGATGATTGGGAACGGGCGGAATCGCGCTATAGATCAGGCTTTTTGGAATGTCAGCGCGGGAACGTGGGCTGAAAACGGATCGCCCACCAACGCTTCCGGATATCACTGGGCTACGGGATCCACGAAGCGCTGGGGCAACAATGCCAAAGAGGCTGATGCGGGGTTGGTGGATGATGGATTTGGCGTTACCGATATGTTTTACACCGATTTCGATGCTGTCGTTGGCGAAGCACAAGGCGCGACCTATGATTCCGGCGGAGGTGTTTTTGTGGATGGTGGCAGCGAATGGGAGCTTGCCGGGGTGATGATCGCGGTAACCGGAGGAACTGGGCAACCGGCGAATACGTCAGTTTTTGGTAACCGGACCTACATGGCCGATCTTTCCACGTATTCTGGTCAGATAACTGATATTGCTGCCATTCCGGAGCCATCCGTGCTCGTACTTGGAAGCATCGCTTCCATTGCCGGATTCTGTATCCGCCGAGTTTTCTTAATTTAAATTAAAATCTAATATTGAAAAACTTATTGAGTGTATCGTCTTTAATGGAGATACCTTTCTATTCACAATACTAGCTAATAACTAACCAAAGGAACGATTTTGCCAAGGGGATTCTCATTTTAACGGTTGTATGTGGTCTTAATACGATTGGTTGGGCTGAAGAAGAGGATAAGTTCAGTGAATCAAAGTCAAAAGATTTTTCGTTGCGTGTAACAATCGGTAGCGCACCCGGGATTGATGACTTCGATGTTGATGGAGCTGGAGACCTTCCGATTGATGACGAAAACGGGGCGCAAGTAGAATTGCTGCTGGTTCAGCGCTTTTGGTCAAAAACCCATCCGGCTATCGGTGGCGTACTCGGTGGTGGCATTTTTTTTGCAAAGAATGAAGGCACTGAAACGGGCGGCACGGATGAAGCAGAACTTACTGCTTTTGGCCTTATAGGGCAGGGCGGCGTAGCTTTTAAACTTGGTGAGCATGTGGTAATAGAGGCCGTACCCTATTTTGGTTTTGGGGGTGCTTCCGTAGATATTACCGGTTTTTCAGATGGTGGAGGGGCGTATTTCTCATACGGCGTCAAGGGCTGAATATTTGTTCTGTTAGCTGATGCAGTTGAGTTGGGTCTTGAGGTGGGATATCACGATTTTACGAGTGATTTTGAACTGGATTTTGGTTTTGTCGATGTGGATGCATCGCTCTCCGGTAGCGGAGTTCGTGGCGCTATTGTACTCGCCATTAAATTATAAGCCGATCTGATCAAAAAATGGCTAAAGCCGCCCTTTTCAGTGGCGGCTTTCTTTATTGCGCAGCCTTGGGTTTAATACCCCGCTGCTTGTAGCGTGTAAATTGTAGGGTTGGAATGGCTGAGGTACGATGCTTTCCAGCCGAGCGGCGGGAAGGTCTCCTTCGTCAACCGTTTCCGCCCTACAAAAATAGATACCCCGTCTGCTTGCAGCGGGGAGTTTCATTTGTGGGTATTTACTTCGATTGGTTCTCTGATAGTATCCACTCCTTATTAAGGACATTTAACGAGAAGGATACGATTATGCGTAGCGACAAAACTAAAAAAGGAATCGAGCGGGCACCTCACCGCAGTTTGATGCGGGCAACCGGGATGACATCCGAAGACATTAAGAAACCCTTCATCGCGATCTGTAACTCATTTAATGAGGTCATTCCCGGCCATGCGCATCTCGATCAGGTGGGCAAGTTGGTGAAGAAAGCGGTTCGCGAAGCCGGCGGCACGCCGATTGAATTTAACATGATCGGAGTTTGCGATGGCATTGCCATGGGTCATGCGGGCATGAAATATTCCTTGCCTAGCCGCGAGCTGATTGCTGATTCTGTGGAGACCATGATCGGTGCCCACGCATTTGATGCCATGATCTGTATTCCCAACTGCGACAAGATTGTTCCCGGAATGATCATGGGTGCCATGCGCGCTAATATTCCAACCGTCTTTGCCAGCGGCGGCCCGATGAAAGCCGGAAAAACTAAAGATGGTGAAGTCATCGATTTGATTAGCGTTTTCGAAGGCGTTGCCGCACACAAGCAGGGTAAGATTTCTGACGAGGAGTTGGACGAGCTCGAATGTAAAGGCTGCCCAAGTCAGGGCTCCTGTTCGGGAATGTTTACCGCCAACTCCATGAACTGTCTGTGCGAAGCCATTGGTCTGGCCCTTCCGGGTAACGGAACGCTGCTCGCCATTGATCCGGCCCGTCACCAGCTTTGGAAGGATTCGGCGAAACGTGCGGTGGAAATGGCCTATGCCGATGGTCCGCTGCCACGTGATATCGTCACGCAGGAGTCGCTCGATAATGCATTCGCACTTGATATGGCTATGGGCGGCAGCACGAACACCGTTTTGCACACACTTGCCATTGCACAAGAAGCAGGGGTTGACTACGACCTTGAACGCATCAACAAGGTGTCCAAAAAATGCCCTAATATTTGCAAGGTATCGCCTTCATCGAACTACCATATCGAAGATGTACATGCGGCGGGCGGTATTAGCGGTATTCTCGCAGAAGTCGCGAAAAAGGAAGGACTGCTCAATCTCGATTGCCCAACGGTTACTGGGAAAACACTCGGCGAAAATATTGCCGATGCGAGAAGTAAAGATCTCGAATGCATCCGCACCGTTGAAAATGCCTACAGCGAAACCGGGGGCCTTTCTATTCTTTGGGGAAATCTTGCCGAAGGTGGTTGCGTGGTGAAGAGCGCGGGTGTAGATCCGAAAATGTTGGTTCATACCGGCCCGGCTGTCATCTTTGAATCTCAGGAAGATGCGTGCGCAGGAATTCTGGACGATAAAGTAAAAGCCGGTGATGTGGTTGTGATTCGTTACGAAGGTCCGAAAGGTGGGCCGGGTATGCAGGAAATGCTTGCGCCGACGTCTTACATCATGGGGCAGGGACTTGGAGATAGCGTTGCGTTAATCACCGATGGCCGCTTTAGCGGGGGCACACACGGTGCCTGCATCGGCCATATTTCTCCGGAAGCTGCCGAGGGAGGCCCGATTGGTCTGATTCGCGAAGGCGACATCATCGAAATCGATATTCCGAACAACAAACTTTCCGTCCAGCTGTCCGATGAAGAGCTTGTAGAGCGTCGGAAGGATTGGAAGGAGCCTGCGCCGCGCTTTACTACGGGCTGGCTCGCCCGTTATGCCAAGATGGCTACCAATGCCAGTAACGGCGCGATACTTAAGGGCTAGAGTATGGTTTGAAATCAGTCTCGGTTTTGGTTGAGCACGCTGGCGATTTCGCTGGCGTGTTCTGCTATAGGCGCCGGGCTTGGCGGGAGCAGTCTTGCTAGGTGGCTTTTGGGGATGGCTGGTCGCCGGGCCTTTTCAATATCGCACCGACGATCCTTCGGCCTCTATTTGAGCTTCTGATTTAGAAAGCTTGAACCTTTTCAACAGGGGTGATTAGTCGTAAAGTTCTGCTGTCGATAGATCAGTAGGAGTTTCATAGATGGCAGGAATAATTTCAGAAAAGGTGAAGAAGTTTCTTAATTTCCTTCAACACGACCTTTGGCGCATAGATCTGGTGCACGATTCGAAACTTCGTGTTTTCGGAGTGGAAACATTGCGGGTTATCCATCTGGTATTGAAAGGAGTCAAAGACGACAACTGCAAGTTGCACGCATCTGCGCTTACCTATGCGACATTAATGGCCATGGTGCCGTTTATGGTCATCGTATTTTCAATCGGGAAAGCTATTGGATTTGACAAAGCCGAAGAATCATTATTGACCTTTGCCTCCGAAATGCCTGAAGGCATTCAAGAATTTATTCATCGGCTATTGGAAATTGTGCAGGGCATTAACCCTGCAGCTCTTGGAGCAGTCGGTGGGGTGCTCTTTCTCTATATTATTTACAAACTATTGAGCGGGATTGAGGAATCCTTTAATCAAATTTGGGGCGTACAGGCTTCTCGCGGCATATCGGATAAGGTTCGCAACTATCTTTCCGTTTTGGTCATTGCTCCGTCGCTGATGTTGATCTCAAATGCAGGCTCCGCTGCCATTCAGGCTTTCGCAGGGAATGCAAACTGGTTTGGCCCGGTGTTCTCCGCTTTTATGCAGATCGCACCCGTACTGGTATTGGCGTTGGCCTTTGTTGCGGTATTTATGTTTCTTCCCAATACCCGCGTGAGCTTCAAGCCCGCAGCAGTGGGGGGGCTAACCAGCGCCATTTTGATCATTATCGTTCAGGCAATCATTCTAAAGTTCAGCACGACCCTTTTCCAAAAATACGCCATCTATGGTTCTTTTGCTTCGATTCCCATCTTTTTATTCTGGTTGCATCTGAACTGGATTATCCTTCTGTTTGGCGCAGAACTCGCCTTTGCCATTCAGAACCGCGATACTTATGCAGAAGAGCAGGCTGCCGTACGCGCGAGCATGGTCTCAAAACTTTGGGTCGCGTATTCACTGATGCAGGAAGCCGTCCGGATTTTCCAAAGCTCGGAAGCGGCAGTTCAGTCCCGAGTCTATGCACGGGAATATAACATTCCCATCCGCTTGATGAACGAGGTCATTGAGGTGCTGCTCCGTGCCCGACTGCTGGGTGTGGTTTCCCGCGATGGGGAAGATTGCTATGTTTTGTTGAAGGCGCCCGAACTCGTTAAGGCTAAAACCATCTTTGATCTCATGATTACCGATGGTTCATCGCCTGAAGATTTGGGACTGATCAAAGATCTGGTTACCGATGAGCTACTGAATACGCTCGATATCAGTCTCGACGAATCCCTCGATCCCATCACCCTTCGCCGTTTTACGGGTGGAGAGTCGTAGACGGAGCATCAAGCTCGGTTAGATATCTAAAAGCGCATTGTTCTTCCTAAACGAAGCTGGAAGCGCCGTCTACATTCTGGCAATTTTCTGCACATGAATTTTAAGGATGAACTCAATGATGAGCAATATGCTGCCGTAACTGCGCCCGATGGTGCCGCGTTGGTGGTTGCCGCTGCCGGAACCGGAAAAACCCGTACGCTGATCTACCGATTGGCCTATCTAGCCACCGAGAAAAATGTACAGCCGTGGGAGGTCCTTTTGCTGACCTTCACCAATAAGGCCGCCAAGGAAATGCTGACGCGAGCAGAAACTTTGGTGCAACGCCGTTTTAACAGCGGGTACAGCGGAACCTTTCATTCCTTTGCTAACCGTCTGCTGCGTTCACACGCTGATTCAGTAGGGTTTGGTAAAGACTTCACAATTCTCGATGCTGACGATGCCAAGAAACTGGTACGTGCCTGTTCCGAAGAAATTGGTGTGGATAAAAAGCACTTTCCTAAGCCAGATGTATTATTGAGTTTATTTGGCGTGACCAGTGGTCGAATGGGAGACCTCTCCGTCGCAGTTGAAGAACAGTTTGAATATACGGAAGTGGATGCTGAAGATGTGCTCAAAGTGCATTCCAAATATCAGCAGCGGAAGAAAGACTCCAACTCGATGGATTTCGACGATCTGCTGATTTATGCCCACAAGCTGTTAGCTGAAAACGAGCGAACACGTACCTTTTATCAGGAAGAATTTAAATATGTTTTGGTAGACGAATATCAGGATACCAATGCCATTCAGGCGGCTCTGGTCAATCTGCTCGTAAAAACCCATGGGAATCTCATGGTGGTTGGCGATGACTTTCAGAGCATCTATTCCTGGCGTGGCGCCGACTTTCGTAACTTCCTTGATTTTGAAAAATTCTACCCCGGCGCACAAACGTTCAAGCTGCAGATTAACTACCGCAGTACGCCCGAAATTTTAGAGGTGGCCAACGAGGTCATTACAGGAAATCCGGATCAGTTCCAGAAGGAGCTCCAAGCGGTACGCGAAAGCGATGCGTTGCCGCATTTAGCTAAACTTCGTGATGGATCCGTTCAGGCTCGTTATGTGATTGGAAAGGCGCGCGAGCTGAATCGTAAAGGTATACCGCTTTCCGAAATCTGCGTGCTTTATCGATCGCACTTTCATGCCATGGAATTGCAGATGGAATTGGCTCGGGAGCAGATGCCTTACATCGTCACCTCTGGTGTTCGTTTCTTTGAACAGGCGCATATTAAAGATGTTTGTACTGTGCTGAAGTTGCTGATTAATCCGTCCGACGAATTGGCTTTTGCGCGTCTGACTGAAATGTTCCCCAAGGTGGGAAAGAAAACTTCGCTCAAAATTTTTCGGAAACTTGGCGGCCGCATAAACCTCCAGCGCCCAGAAATTCATGAAGAGTTGATTGCTGCGCTACCTGCTGCCGCTCGGGAAGGGTGGGGACAGATTAAAGATGTTTTCATCGCGTACCGCGAAGAAAACCTTTCGAACGATCCCGGTGAAATCATTTTTCGTTTTGTTAAAGCTTTCTATAAAGAATACATGGTTGAGAATTTTGATAACCACAAGTTCCGGCAGGAAGATATCGATGGACTAATCGACTTTACCGTGAAGTTTGAATCCACGGAATCGTTTCTCTCTGAAATCGCTTTGCTCACCAACCTGGATGCCAATGGAGAGAAAGCCCCGTCCGAAGAAGAGGATCGCAATTCCATTCGTTTAAGTACAGTGCATCAGGCAAAAGGACTGGAATGGAAAGCGGTCTTTATTCTGTTTGTGAATGAAGAAATGTTTCCGAGCAAAAA
Organism: Kiritimatiellales bacterium; assembly: GCA_016744085.1. Taxonomy (GTDB): domain Bacteria; phylum Verrucomicrobiota; class Kiritimatiellia; order Kiritimatiellales; family Pontiellaceae; genus Pontiella. The sequence continues at coordinate 22,550 of JADGFE010000014.1, forward strand.
AGCGATCGAAGAAGCGGGAGATGCCGAAGAGCGCCGTCTGTTTTATGTGGCCGTAACGCGAGCAGAAGACGAGCTCTTCATCTGTTCGCCGATGGTGCGCCGTCAACGCGACGGCGGCATGATTTTCCTCGAACCCTCCCGATTCATTTCCGAAATTCCGGAAGACTGCCTCCGGCAAGACGGCGGCGGTTTTTATTAAATGTAGTGCCGAGTTCCGGTCTGGTGTATAATTCCGCATTGTAGTGTGGGGTTATACTTTTTTAGGGATCGCCGACTTCATTGTTTACGCATGGATGAAAAAAGTAAAAGTGCTTCAAAGAACAGTGGCAGGCGGCAGCGGTCCAACTTGGACTGGGTTATATTATACGGGTGACATCGGCTCGATCGGAAAATATCCGGGAGAAAGGGGAGACACCGAATTATGGTCACTACCTTTATTAAAAGCAGAGGAAGCTCGTCAGGTACCTATACCAAATACAGGATTAACTGCCGCGAACGTATACTGTTTAATTCCTATAGTGATGTCGTGATTACTAATGAGCAAACTCGGGAGGTACACTAGTGGCAACCAAAGTTTTCGATGAAGGTTTCAGAGATGTGACTGTTTGTGGTTCCGGTGTACTGAAATGCGTCGGCAAATTTAGCTATGATCCGGTTTTTAAAAATGAATCAGGAATTAAGGCAACCTTCGCGATCTGCGAGTTAGCCGATGCCTATTCCAAGATCAAGGTAACTGCTGAGGTGAAAAATACGCTCGATGAGTATGACAATTTAAAGTCAAAAATGTTTCAGGGACGTTGATTGCTCAGGATGTCATGCTACACCAGTTTTACATCACGAATAATTAATCGTCGGAAAGCGTGAAATCCAGGATAACCGGGAAGTGATCGGAGCCGACACCTTTTGCAACCATCCGGTTGTGAATATTAATCTCAGGTGCATGCAGGATATGGTCGAGCGGGATGCGCAGGAAGAATTGGTCGCTCGGCCAGCTGGGTTGATGACCAAACCCTTTCATGCTGTTTTTTAACCCGGATTCTTTAACGAGTTGTTTAAAGTGGAACGACCAAGGTGTGGTATTCAGATCACCAATGAGTAGTACTGGATATTTCTGTTCATTGACGACTGCGGGTAAGGCTGCAAGCTGTTTATTTCGATTGCGGGAATGCTCGGCCCCCATTGGAGGAAGGGGATGTGTGCCGATTAAAGACAGTTCCCCGTGAGGGAAATAAATGTCTGCGGTGATCGAAGGCACACCGGCAGGTCCAATCTCATAGACCTTGCCATTCTTTAACGGGTGTTTGCTGAGCAACATGATTCCGAAGGAGTCATTACGCGTATTTTTCAGTCGGTATTCATATTCTGTATTCAGGACAGCTAATTCATTTGCCCATTTATTAGTGACTTCTTCCAGCAGGAGCAGATCTGGCTTCGCATTGCGGATGGAGGCTAGAACCTGCTGAGTATTTCCATTTTCGGCATTAAGATTCATCAGCATGGCGCGGATGGGTTTACTTTTAGCCGGACCTGGCTTTCCGAAATAGAGTGGAAGAACAAAAGTATAGTTCAGGCATACGAGCAGTACCAACGCGATTGCCAGTTTGTTGCGCCGTTTCCAAAGGGCGATCATAAAGGGGATGAGACAAAGTTGAAGATACTGTACCCGGAAGTGGGAAAATAGGTCGAGGAACCAATGGAACCTGCCAAGATAACCAGCGAGCGAAACCACAAGAATTACGAGAGTAAAAATCTCAAGAAATCCATCGAGCCGGCTTCGCTTTTGATGCGTCTTTTTTTTCATGGGCAGTTTCTTTTGTTAACACGAAGCTCACTAAGCCGCTTTTTTTCGAGTCCTTTCTGTCTGAGTGTTTGATTATACGTCGAGCACGATCCCGCACCATTGCCCGTCGCCATCGCGGGAGATTTCTTTGCATCCGAGTTGAATAAAGGTATCGGCTATAGCATCGCCCTCAATTTCCCGAATGCCGCTGAGCAGGATTCTTTTTGTTGCTGCCCGTTTGATCAGCGGTGCGGCTTCAAGAAGTACCGAAGTCAGAATGTTGGCACACACAATTTCGGCAGGTTTCGAACCCCAGCCCGGTTCCAGTACATCGGTCTGAAAAAAGTGAATTTGATTCTCAATCTCATTTCGGGCGGCGTTCATATTGCACTGCTCGACACATACCGGATCGTAGTCGAAAGCAATCACGTCAGGAATGCCGAGCTTAATAGCCGTAATGGAAAGAATGCCACTGCCGGTTCCTGCATCGATCATCGTCTGCGGGTTGAATGCGCTAATGGCATCTTCCAGCGCTTCGAGACAAAACTTGGTGGTAAAGTGTCCGCCGGTGCCAAAGCTCAGTCCGGGGTTAATGATGATGTTAATTCTTTCATCATCAGGAACTTCTTCCCAGTCAGGAACAATGCGCAGGTTTTCTCCCAGCTCACAAATTTTAAAATGGTGTTGCCAGAATGTGGTCCAATCCTGTGCTTTATATTCTAGGGACTTGGCGGACTTAATTGGCAAATCATCAGGCAGCGCTTTGCGCGCAATTTCAGCTTCCAGTTGAGAATCAAAATAAGTTTCGATCAGGGATTCTTCGGCCATGGGCCGGATTACTTCGATGGGTTCTTTATTCAGCGCATCGCGAATCCAATCGCAGACATATTCCACATTTTCCAGGGCTACAAGTAGATTCAGTTTTCCGCCGCAGTTATTATTATCTTCACTCATGATTAATCCTTAAGGTGTCGTGCCTGCCTGCGTAAGGGCGTGGCAGCATGTCGCGTTTCATTGTCCTGTTTTACAAATCCAAATTTTTTCAGAAAGCCAGGAACGTCGGGGCGATTGCCCCTTTGGTAATCTTTCCACAATGCGCTGGCCACAACTTCTTCATTCATTCTTTTTTTAAGAGAGAGGAACTGCATCAAAAGTTTGGCCAGTCGAACCATATGAAGATTGCCGGTGGTATTGGTCTGCTCGTATAGCCAGTCGCTCCATTGCATAAACGCGGAGTAGGGCGAGAGTGTATCCTGCCAGATGAGCGGCGCGGCATGAATGAACTGGCCATTGTTAACCGTCAGATTCCAGTATCGGGCGAATCGCTGAACCCGTTGCATGTTTTCGAATGAAACGTTCGATGTTTGCAGAATTTCATAAGGCGCATGTGGGCTGTAGATCATATTCCACTCGTTGGAATGCCGATCAATCGGAGCACCACGCAGGCGCTTCAATATGCCAAGCTGAATTTCCTGCGGATCCAGTGCAAGTAATTGGTTAAAGCCAGCCTCGAAACTTTCGAGGTCTTCGCCGGGCAAACCAGCAATCAGGTCAGAATGAATATGCACACCGGTTTCTTTACGGAGGCGTCGCATGTTGGTTTCAATCTTTTTGATGTTGAGCGGTCGCTGGATGCGGTGTGCCACTTCTTCGTTAAAGGTTTGAATGCCGATTTCAAATTGGAGCATGCCATCGGGGCATTGCGCCACGGCCGATATGAGTTCATCGGGCAACTGGCTGGGAATCACTTCAAAGTGCAGCATCATGCTGGGTTCGTAACGTTCGCGGAAAAAAGAAAGCACTTTCAGGGCAAACGGGATATCAATATTGAAGGTGCGGTCGATAAACTTAAACTGGCGCACACCGCGGTCGAGTAGAGTTGAAAAAGCAGCGAATAATGTTTCTTCCGGAAAAAACCTAACGCAGGGATCGAGGGACGACATGCAGTATTCGCAACGGAAGGGGCAGCCACGTGAGGCTTCGATATAAATTGCGCGGTGCGCAATATCCTCATCGGAGTATTCATCGTAGGGCAGTTTAATGTGCTCAACGTCAACGGCCTCCGCTCTAATAATTTTTTCAACACTAAGATCCGAAGAAGTACTCAATTTATTATTCTTTGAGTCCTGAGTATCTTCGTGTTTAAGAATCCTGTTGCAGAGTTTCGGGAATTCAATCTCTCCTTCACCGCAGATGACGTGGTCTGCATATTGGAAAATTTCCTGCTCGTCAGTTTCGTAGCTGATTTCTGGCCCGCCGAGGATCAGCTTTATGTCGGGGCGTATCTTTTTAAGGAGAGCCGCAAATCTTGTGGCTAGATCAATATTCCAGATATAGCAACCCAAGCTTACAATGAGGGGATTGTGGACCAGCATTTTCTCCACCGCGATTCGGGATTGTACCTGCAGGTCGAATTCCAATAATTCACACTGATCTCTCAGCGAACCCATATTAGCCAGAAGGTAGCGTGCGCCGAAGGATGAATGCGCATAGCGGGCATTAAAGGCAATCAAGATGATATTGGTTTGTTGTACGGTGGCCATGACTCAACAGATATAGCGCGAAGCGTTCGGCTTCTCAATTCCATTTGACGCCTGATCCTGGTGTGCCAGCCATGAAGAGCGGTTAGCATTGTCTTTTTAAGCTAGCGGATGAGGGTTTAATTTTGCGAGTCTGTGATATTCGTTAGGTTATAGACAGAGAGCTGTCGCAAAAGGTAATTAGGAGAATCAGGATGGAAAAATGGTGTGGTGTTTTATTGGTAGTAGGGTTGCTGTTTGTTTCAGGGTGTAAAATGAACTCTTCAGTATACGGATCAAGTAAATCATTTTCTGCCGAAGGCGCTATTGCCGAAGATATGGCTGTTCAGGATGACGTACCTGCAGAGATGGAGCGCAAACTGATCTGGAATGCAGATCTGACCATTGAGGTAAAATCGATCAGCAATGCCGTTGAAGAGACCACTGCTGTCGTTAAAGGCTTCGGGGGCTATATAGAAAATAAATCCTTCAGTCGGGATGAATCGGCCCGATTAGTACTGCGTGTACCTTCACAATCCTTAAACGGAGCGATGGGGCAGTTGGAAGTGCTGGGCGATGTGACGCGGCGGTATCTTTCTTCCCGCGATGTTACGGAGGAATATATTGATGTGGAGTCGCGGCTGAATAATAAAAAGGTTTTGCGGGACCGTCTTACACAATTACTTGATCAGGCTTCGGATGTGAAGGATGTGCTGGCGATTGAAAAGGAACTTAATCGTGTGCAGTCGGATATTGATTCGATGAAGCGTCGGATTCGATCGATGCAGGGGAAAGTGGATTATGCCACAATCGACCTGGATCTGGAGCGTAAGAAAATTTATGGGCCGGTGGGCCTTGTGTTTAAGTGGACGGGTGATTTGCTGGGTAAGCTGTTTGTTATCCAGAAATAGAATAGGTTTTAATTATGACTTTAATTAAAGGAATTTGCCATTTCGGCCTTTCGGTAGCGAACCTGGATAAATCAGTTCGATTTTATACCGAGGTTCTTGGGCTGCAGATGACGGAGCGGCGGGAGAAGGATGCTTTTTTCCTCGTTGGTACGGATGATGTGATGGCGCTGATTCAGTATCCTGATGGGGAGGAAAAATTCGATACGGATATGCGACCGAAAAACTGGGGGAAGGCCTTTACACATTTCGGTCTGACGGCGGCATCATCGGAGGCCGTATTTGAGTTTCAGGCTCACTTAAGGGCAAATGACGTTAAAATCGTTAAGGAAGCCTATGAACGGTGGGATGGTGCCAGTCTGTATTTTCTGGATCCCAACGGCTATACGTTGGAATTTATCTATTTTGATTCGAGCAAGGTGTAGGCTTATTCGCCAATACACTCTTCGAGTGTATTCATGATTTCCGGAACATCATTGATCGAGACATCAGCCAGCCAGATTTGTTGGGGATAGATCATAATATTGGGTCCGGCTTCACACACGCCGAGGCAACTGGATTCCGATACACGCACCTGTCCTTTCCAGCCGCGATCCTTAACCGCATCTTTTAAAACGGATTTCAGTTCCGGATTCCCAAGATCTCCACAGGATTTTCGTTTGCCGTCGCGGGACTTGGCGCAGATAAACAGATGGCTTTTGTAAGGGGATTCTTTTTTGATCATGCTAAAACTCCAGTTTCAATCTAATTGTGTCGTATGATGGTTCCACGCGCTATTGATGAAAAGTTAAATGGGCAATGATTTTTCCCGTCCGATCTTGTAATAAACTATGTCTATATTGCATCAAGATGGCCTGATCCGCTGGTTATGAGTACGTATAGGCACAGGATAAGTATGAAAAAAGGGCCCAACGTATTCAGTTGAGCCCTTATATATGGATTAAGATAGATGCTTAAGTTATAAGCCGTAAGCCGAAAGATCGATGCCGAACGCGGCAGGATCAATGCCGTAGGATTTCAGCTTATTCATATAAACTGTGCACTGACCTTTCAGGCCTTCGTACTGCGCCTGGTATCCTTCAAGCTGCTCTTTAAGCTCTTTGCCTTTTGAGCCCATTTTTTCAGTCCACTTCAGATCCTTTAGCTTGGCGGTGTAGTCAGCAATCTGGTCTTTATTATCAGCGAAGACTTCCGTGTATTTATTCGCATAAGCCACCAGTTTTGCCGTGTCCATGCCAGACACCTTCTGTTTGATTTCAGCGAGGGACTTATTGAGATCAGCGAGAATTTCCTCTTTTTTAACATCCATGGAGGCTACTGTCTTTTTGGCTTTCTTGACGGCTTTTTCCGACATTTCGTCAGCTTGTTTTGAAATTTTATCGGCTTCAGCAGTTGCCTGTGCGGTGACTTCGCTAGCCTGCTTTTTCATGGCATCGGTGTCGTAGCTTCCGTCTTCGTTCTTTTTAAAGAATCCACTTCCCAGCACAAATGCTGCGGCCATTAACAATAGTCCTAGTTTTTTCATGTTATCTCCCGTTGATTGATTCACTTCATTTTAAACTGAAAGAAACCCTATAACAAAACTCGATGCTGTACAGTTCAGAATCCACCAATATTTGGGCAAGTGATTCCCTGAGAGAAGAGCTAAGTTTGGCAGGCATTGTTGACTTGAAAGCTACCATGCAGCGCATTGTTGTTAATGCAGAGGTTTTGCGGTCTTTCCGTTCGTGGTGGCGGATTGAGATGGTGCTGGTTGGTTCAGAATTTATCTCGTGGTAGACTGTAAATTAAAATGCCCAGTTTGGAAATCGAGTGCCCCATGCCAGACACGAAGTGAGGCTGGAG
>JADGFE010000197.1 GCA_016744085.1 Kiritimatiellales bacterium
GTTGTGGATTCCGTTGGTAAGATAAAAGTTTGGCCAGTTCTGGGCTGTTGCATGCATGGCGATGCCAACGAATATGAGTACCCAAGTTGATTGCTTCATTTTATATGTTATCCTTCGCGCATTATTACTTCATAACCAGCGCCAGAAAGACGTCAAAGGCGCGGAGGGAAATGGACTTGGCGCGGTCGGCAATGCCAGCGCACGAGTCGAGATAATCCCAGAAGTCGCGGCGATGCATGGCAATAACTTCAGCGGGTGGAGCGAACGAATCACACGACACAGGCTTAGCTGTATGTACCGCAGGCGTCCCGCCTGCTCCCCTATGGAGCCTGCGTCGTCGGCGATAAAAGAGCAGGATGCCGGAGCCGAGACCTAGCAGGCCAATGCTGCCGGGTTCGGGAATTACACTGAGCTGGCCGGTGGTGTAGAGCTCGGAGGTATCCCACGATTGCCCGGTTGACAGAGCATCCGTGCTGATGGCTGAAAAGGTGCCGCTGACTCCTCCGTCCCAGTTAAACAGATCGAAGCTGGCTCCATTGGTCGCTGCGAAGCCACCAAGGGATACAATGTCGAGCAGGCCGTCGAGTGTGGAAAATCCAGTTATGGAAAGGCGGTCATATTCAGCGCCTAAAGCATAGCCGCTCAGTTCCATTTCAAGGGTTCCGTCAGAGGCGATGGTTAAAGCTCCATCCACGATACTGTCCGCCGGACTCGTACCCGGAGCAAAGATACCATGCACCGTAAAATCACCCAGCAAGTCCGGCGTTTCCAACCGCCGACCCGACTCTAAATCCGAGAGACCGGAAAGTTGTCCCTCTACCGAAAGCTCGCTACCTGAGTTATAATTAAACCCTGTCATGGAAGCATTGAAATCAGTGCCTATTTCGAGGCGGCCACCGGAATTCACATTGATCTTGTTTGGATAGCGCACATCATAACCTTCAATCACAGTCAACCCACCACTGGCAATAATACGACCTCCGTTCTCAACAGTCAGTTCATTCGCCCTGTTCCCCGATGTGCCCACAACAATATGACCGCTGCTATTCAGCTCGGATTGAGCACCGTAGACAGTAATTTTATTTCCAGAAGTTTCGTAATGGAAGGATTCAACCCCAATTGTAATATTTTCGCACGATACGCCTCCCCCATCGTCAATGGATACATAATTTCCTGCATTATCTACTCCGAGTGTTAAGTCTCCTTGGATATCCCATCGAGAACCGGAACCAGTCACCTCCACTCCATTACCGGCGCCGCCCCCCCCTATGGTACTGGATCCACTCGACACAACTCCTCCATTGAGAATGCTCATATAGCTGGCGATATTATCAATAGAATTAGAGTCAATGTACAACCCACCTGACACTTCAAGCTTAGAGTTAGAACCCTCTACTTTAATATGATTGTTCCCACCATTGTAATCGCCGCTAAGTGATACGGATGATGCCAACACAGACCCGCCATCCGTGATGGTTAGATAATTATCCTGACCACCTAACGAAACAGAACCATTGGAAATCCATTTAGATCCGGCACCCTGAACCTCTATTCCCCCATTATCTGGATTAGTAAAAGGCCCATTAAAGCTTTGCGCATAGCGTAATCCTGAAGAAGTCAGCGTTGCTCCATTTTTTACTTCAATTCTGACTTCCCCATACTTTACTGGCTTTATTGCCCCGCTGGCATTCCACTCCGCATCTTGCCCATTTAGAATTATTGAGCCGAGGGAATAAAATAGAATTGAATTATCAAAATTTGTTAACTCTCCGGTTACTTCCAGTTCCCCCCCTAACATGTTTAGGTTTGAAGCATCAAAGTCAGCTACACTCAATTTTCCAGACCCTGAATATGGATCGGGACGGTCCGTATGATATCCCCCCATAAAAATGTAATTATTATCAGGGAGAGCATTCAGAGAGTTTAGCCTTACCTCACCTGACTGTATGTAAAGATTCTTGCCTGAGCCGCTTTCCAGGCCATAAACCTTTGTATGCTGGCCGGCTATCAAATGAAGATCGCCGCTGTTCCACGTAAAATCATCACCATCGAGAACTGATGTATAAAGCCCCCCCCCATTCAGGAAAAGATGGTTCTCATCATAAATATCTGCCAGTTCGGTGCCTCCGGGATGTAAAATGGCGTTAGGATTAATATAGAGATTTTTAGCCGAGGAAGGGTCGTAGATTTCAACCCCATAGCTGGTCTCGTGTATCCCATTGGTGAGATAAAAATGGGGCCAGGTCTGAGCTGTTGCATTTAGTAAAGTAGCCGATCCGAACCAGATCCAGAAAGTCGTCCTAAAAACTTTTGTAATTCCATAATAGCCCGTCGCCCATTTTATCAACCCGAAATCCTGCGCTACCATGAACACAAGTTTTATTATTTTCATTTGACGCCTCCTGTAGCCATACCTCTTTTTTGAGTTCGGCAGCTAATTCATATTCAATTATCTAAACAGCCCATCATTTTCAATGCAACATTGATAGTGCTTGGTTCTAAAATCCATTGTACTGAAACTTTATTCATCAGGGATGACTCCTGTAATCAGTAAAGAACTGTAATATCGTTACCATTAGTATAAGTATTTATGCCGTCATCGGTTGCCCACTTGTTTGTGGCAGTTCCAGTATTAAGCTCAAAAATATTCATCTCAGCAGAAAAGTCTGTTCCGGAATTATAAATCGCCATGCCTACCCTAGCATTCGTAACAGTGTTGCCTCTGAAGATCGTAGCGCATACTGACTTGACTGGAGTATATTGAGGGATAAATCCAATCTGACTAATGTAATATCCCTGTGCGTTTTCATACTCCTTTTTTACTGGATTCCAATATACACTAGGATTAATTACAGTATTGTTCTCAAAAAGATCAAAGTAGGCAGCGTTAGCTAAGTATGGGCTATTTTTATCTTTCCGAGAAGTGAATGCCCAACATGTAAAGCCATCCTCCACCTCATGAGCCGTATTGCCAACCACAAGGGTTTCAGATGGACCTCCATACATTGAGACAGCACAGCTTGCTGAGTTTTGGCCGCTATCAATGCCATCTAAATAGTTATCTACAACTGCTATACGCCAACCTGTTGCATGCAGGCAAAAATCACTAGTAGAATCAGGGATGACAGACCAGTTCTCTATTACTGTTGCTGTACCTTGATTAAAAGATTGAACGGGTCTGGTCTGTCCAAATCCTCGACCATTTACAATTGTGATGGCCAACCTTTCATCAGAGTATCCTGCAAACTCTGTCGCCGTTAATTTGTTACTAGTTGCCGATATAGCTGTAGCGTAGAAATCTGGATGTGTTTTTTCCATTAGAATTTGCTCTCCTGCATTCTGGTTGCCTCCATTCAACCATCCTATTGAAAGAGGGTGCGGCTTGTAATCCAGTGTAGAGTTGTTACCAATGTAAAAATAGTATCCCAGATGGTGCTGCAATACAAAGAAGCGGCCCTGGCAAGACAGATCCAGAATATCTGGATCAACGGCAGTAGCAAAGTTATCACTGAAATCACTATGGATAGACCCTGTAAGACTTATTGTTTTTCCAAGGATGTCATTTTTCCCATAGTGCTTATTACGTTTGTACTGCACGTGAGTTCCGGCATAAATTAGGGAAGCCTGCACAAAGTAACAGTCTTCCACCCAAATCGGATTCCCTGCGTTTCCGTTGATAGAAAGGATAGAGGCTAAGCCAGACCCTCTATTTCCAAGTGGAAGATCGTCATCGGTAAACTCGCAGTTTTCGATGCGGCAATTATATCCGTTTAGTGTCACAAGGTTTTTAGGCATCGATGTCCCATCGCCTCTGCTCCATGTTACACCCGATATTTTCAATCCTGTGCTTGTGAAAGTATGCCCGCTATTATGCTGTGAGGTACAGTCCAACAACGCTCCATTGCCATAAGCATCCTTAACGTAGTTTGTAGCAGGTGTAAATATAGTCAGATTAGTACCGGCACCCTTAATCCAAATATTAGTGCCAATACCACTTCCAAATGCGTAAACACCATTATTTCCTACAAGTGAATGAAGATCGGTTGTGAACTCATACGTACCTGCGGGGACATTGACCGTTGTCCCCGGCACAGCAGCGTAAAGCTCATCTCTCAACGATGTGAACGAGTTGGATGTTACATTTCGAGTATGCAGGGAATAATCAATCAACGGAGCAATTGTAATCTCATGACCTTCACCCCATCCATATTTTCCGCCCAGTCCGTTGTGGGCATATACCGTATACGTTCCGTTGGATAGGTTGTCGGGTACCTCAAAGGTGGCCTTTTGATTGTTGCCCCAAACATTCGTGATCCATCCATAGCCATCTATATAGGCATGGGTAGTTTCTCCATAGGGGGACAGGCTGTTTCCGTAAACCGAGAACTGCTCGTTGGTATCGCAAAGATCGGGGCCGAGCCACCACGCTATCGTGTTATTAACCCGAATCGGCGAGCCGGTTTCAGTCGCCGTAATAGGCCAGATCATTTTCATGCCGTCGGCGGGCATTTGGGCATGGCCGTAGCCGTTGGTGAACCAGCTGGTGGCGACGACGTTGGTGGTTTCGGAATAGATG
>JADGFE010000198.1 GCA_016744085.1 Kiritimatiellales bacterium
GGGTTTCGAAGCTACGAAGTGCTGAAAATCGCCCTGTTTCACACAATGGGAGGGTTGCCCGAGCCGGAATCGGCCCACCGATTCTGCGGATGAGGCTTATAGAGAAAGAGGAAAAAACTGATTTTGTGGATCTGTTTACCGATCCGACCAAGGCCGCCGTGACCGCAACAATACTCAGCTCCACTCCCTCTCCGCAGGCGCGCCCCAATAATCCCGAAGCATTACTGGCCACTATCGGCGCTCCGATGGAGCACCATGCCGATGCCGCCCGCCAGCTGATCGACTCCATTCCTGAGCGGGTTAAGGACTATGCGCACGACCCTTACGGCGCACGCATGTTGATCTATTTCCTTTTGCTGGACGCCAATCCACCGATTCGTGACAAACAAATGGACATTGTTAAGGCACAGGCGGAACCGGAGGTTTTTCAAACGCTTGAAAAAGCACTGCCCAAGATCGAAATCCTAACGCCCGAAATGCGGTTACCCATCGTCGACCTGTCCATCCCGGCGCTACGCTTCCTCTCTCAAGATCAATATAATGCCTTCCGATCCATCGTTAAGCAGCTGAGCGATGCCGATGAACAAACCGATATTTTTGAATATGTCCTCCAACGCGTGCTGTTGAAGCATCTTGATCCTGTATTCAATGGAAAGATCAAACCGCGCCCCGCCAACTATTACGCCATCCGCGGGCTGGAGAAGGAAACTTCCGTCGTATTTTCCATGCTGGCCCGCAAGGGACACGATAATGAAATCGATGCCACCCTGGCCTTTAACGCGGCAGCGGCAACCATTACCACCCCGAAGACCAGCTTTCAGCTTTTGGATGCCGAACTCTGTACCTGGCAAAATCTCGATGCCGCGCTCGACAAGCTGAACGAAGGATCCTTTAAGGTGAAGAAGTGGCTGCTCGCCGCGGCACTCACCTGCCTAATGCACGATCGCGAAATCAACGTCGAGGAAGTCGAACTCTTCCGCGCCATCGCCGACACCCTCGGCTGCCCCGTTCCGCCATGGGTTACTCCAGCGGAATTGGGGAAATGACAATGTCTAATTATCGATATAACGGTGAATCCAAATGGAAAGCCAAGCTGTTCATGGCTCGGTCTGCGGACCTTTTTTCACCCTATTGCTCGCATTGACATCCTATCTTCTCAATTTAACGCCGGACGATTGGGAGGTGGTTGAACACCACTGGTTTAAACTCTCTGCCGGAACAAGTCTGGTTGCCATGATTTTCGTCGCTGACCGGCTCGGTAAATATCTCAAGCTGACTTCCCAGCAATTTGCCGGTCCCGTAGCTTTCAGTTGCGCCACTTTTTGTGCGATCGCCTTTTTAGGCTTCGCCATTACGTTTTAATAAATCAACCTTTCCCTTTGCGCCCCTAGGGGTATTCGTGTATCACCATCCGCGTTATGGAAGAAACGACGAGTAAAAGAGTTGTGGCGATTGTTGGTCGTCCGAATGTTGGTAAATCAGCCTTGTTTAATCGGCTGGTAGGCCGGCGTGTGTCTATTGTGCATGAAGAAGAAGGTGTAACGCGCGACCGGGTGGCTTGCGAAGCCAACTGGGAAGGCGACCGGTTCGAGCTGATTGATACCGGTGGACTAGGCCATTTTGGAAAACAGGTTGCCTCCGATAAAATTGTTGAAGGCACCGAGACGCAGGCTGAAATCGCGATTGCTGATGCTTCGTTTATTATCTTCGTGGTCGACGTGACCGCAGGACTGGCTCCTCTTGACCAGGAAGTTGGTCGTATTCTCCACGAGAGCGGCCGCCCGGTTCTCCTTGCAGCCAATAAATCTGACAATCCTATGCGCGAAGAAGGCGCCTATGATTTTGACCAGCTCGGTTTCCCCGTCATTCCGGTTTCCGCCATGCACAACCGCGGCATCACCGATCTGATGGAGGCATTGATTCCCCTGCTGCCCAAAGAAGAAAATCCGACCGAAGACGAGCCGCTTCGTGTGGCTGTGGTCGGGCGACCGAATGCCGGAAAATCTTCTTACATCAACCGCCTGCTCCGCGATGAACGCGTAATTGTTTCCGATGTTCCCGGCACCACGCGCGACAGCATTGAAATCCCCTTTACCATCGGCAAGGGCGATACGGCTCGCCACTATCAGTTGATCGATACCGCCGGGGTGCAGAAAGATACCCGCAATAAAAGCGCAGTGGACTGGTTCAGCAACCTGCGTACCGACAAAAGTATTGAGCGTGCTGATGTGGTCATCATGATGCTCGACGCCGAAACCGGCCCGACCACCCGCGATAAAAAAGTTGCCGCAAAAATAATCGAAGCCGAAAAGGGTTGTATCCTGCTCTGTAACAAATGGGATCTGACGGAAGAGGCAGATCAGGAAATTACACAGACCCAATATTTGCCGGCTCTTCGTGAAGCACTGCCCTTCATGGGCTTTGCTCCGGTCATCTTTGTTTCAGCCAAAAGCGGATATAATATTCGTCGCAGTGTTGAAGCCATCGATTATGTGGCAGCGCAAACCCGCACTGAAATAACGACCGGCGTATTGAACCGGGTTATTCAGCAGGCGATTGAAAAATATCCGCCCCCCATTGCCAAAAGTAAACGCCTCAAGGTATTTTACGGTACGCAGTCCGGCACCAATCCAATCTACTTTAAGATTTTCGTGAACAATCCGGATCTGGCCCGTTCCAACTGGCTGGCCTATCTGCAGAATCAGTTCCGCGCTGCATTTGGTCTTGAAGGTGCACCGATTTTTATCAAGCTCGTTGCCCGCTCCCGTCCGAAAGGCCGGTAGACATTTAGCCCTTCATCTCGGGATTTCATTCCTATAGCCTCCCCCTTATTCGGCGGAGGTTACATGAGGAAACCCTTAGTGTTTTTGGGGCTTCCGCCAAATCAGCGGTCAAATGAATGATTAACACACCGAGCAACTTTCATGGGCTACGTTCGCCACTACCAACACGGCCGGTTTCTTTGTGGTTTCAGGACTCCCAATTGATCCTGTGAGCGATTAGCCCGCCGTAGGCTTGAACCTATTCGTTTGTTGAGGTCTTCTATAGCAATGGCAAAACAACGACTTATGAAAGAAGGACTGGATGCGGCAGCGATTGGTCGTATTGCACAATCACTTGCACTGACGGTTCCCGGCTTCCCGAAACAGCGCTTTATCAATGACGCCCAAGCCAATCTTTCAGATCTAGAGTTGAAAGGTCGCGTTCGGCATATCATTGACGTACTGAATACCTTTCTTCCGAATGACTTTATCCAGACCTCCGAAATTCTATTGCAGCTGAAGGCCAACTGGATTCCCGGCGACCCGAACGACAATCTTTCCGGTTTTGCCGCCTGGCCGATTATTGACTATGTCGGCGAACACGGACTCGGACATCCGGAAAAAGCGCTCGAAGCGCTCAAAGAGCTAACCTCCATGTTTTCCGCCGAGTTCGCCATCCGCCCCTTTATCATCGCGCATTTCGAAACAGCCTTCCAAACCCTGGAAATGTGGACGCAGGATCCAGATGAGCATGTGCGGCGGTTGGTTTCTGAAGGCTCGCGGCCGCGCCTGCCGTGGGGGCCGCAGCTGCCGCAGTTTATCGCCAACCCCTCCCCCATTTTCCAACTATTGGAAAAACTGAAGGACGATCCTTCCGAATATGTCCGCCGTTCCGTGGCCAACAATCTGAACGACATTTCCAAAGACCATCCGGAAAAGGTCATCGCCTGCTGCAAACGGTGGAAAAGGGGCGCGGGGAAAAACCGCCAATGGATCATCCGCCATGCCACCCGTAGTTTGGTGAAGGCTGGGCATCCGGCGGTTTTCGAACTGCTCGGTTACACGGAGAATCCAAAACTCGACTTCCAATCATTGGAAGTTTCTTCAAAGGAAATCAAGCTGGGCGAATCCATCGAGTTCACATTTCAACTTCAATCGACCCACTCCAAACCTCAATCCATCGTTATCGACTACGCCATCCATCATGTGAAAGCCAACGGAAAAACCGCGCCCAAAGTCTTTAAGCTCCGAACCTTGGAAATCGCGCCCGGCGAAACGGTCGAGCTAATTAAAAAGCACTCAATTAAACCCATCACCACCCGTACCTATTATTCCGGCGAACATGCGGTTGAAATCCTGATTAACGGGAAGACATTCGGGCGGGTAGACTTTACACTCTGTTGCAATTAACCGAGGAACGTATCATGAACTATCAGAATGCAACCCTGCCGGAATCCGCCGAACTGGCCGGATCTACAAAACTCATGAACCAGGAGACCGTCGTGCCGGGCATCCTGAAAAAGCACCTTGCGCCGAAGGGCAAGTGGGGCCATCTGGTGGTTGAGAGCGGCAGCCTTCAATATGTCTGGGAGGACGATGCTGATAACATCCTCGTTGCCGACCCCGGCCACCCTATCGTTATCTACCCTGAGCGCTATCACCATGTGGTCATTACGGGACCGGTAGAATTTGTGGTTAAGTTTTATGCCTCTTCCGCAGAATCGGTGGGTAGTATGCTGCCCTTTTATGCCCCTAACCCCTGAAAACAGGAGATTTTCCTTTAAAATAGACCCTTTCTT
>JADGFE010000199.1 GCA_016744085.1 Kiritimatiellales bacterium
TATTACTTGTATGCCATCCTGATTTCAGGCCATTTCAAACTTTCAGGCAAAGCGAAAACCTCACGTGCACCCACTGATTTGGCGGAAGACCCAAAATTATTAACTGCAAAGGGATAACCATTTGTTGGTGCATACACTTCAAGATCAGGAAGGTTGTGTACGCTCACTAGATTCACTGAGTCCAGCGGATCGAAACCGTGCATAACTTCCCAGCCATCCTCCAGTCGGTCGCCATCTGTGTCTACGTTATTAGTTTCTGTGTTATGAACAAAAGTCTCACGTCCGTCATTCAGACCGTCTTCATCTGTGTCAACCGAAGGATCATTAAGGATGTAGAAACGTACAGGGACATTGCTGGATGTGACATCAGCCCATACCAGATTGGTTCCGGCAACTACTGCAACCTGATTGGTATTAATCTCCCACGAGACCACGTCAACCAGGTTCGAGCACTGGAAGATTTCACCGGTAGTTGAGCCAAAATTTGAAGGAACCCACCACGTGTTTGTTACAACAAGATTAACCACATTGTTAGAACCACCGCTTTCTTCTGCATCATCTCCTTCCGGTGGCATGGGAATCGAAGATGACATCGCCATTGTCATAGGCTCTGCTGCAGGCTCAGCAACCAGCGGAAATAATCCTGAGTCGCTGGCAACATCCTCAGCATAAGCATCTACGAAGGCGGTCGGTATTAACAAGATCTCCAGACCAACATTCGAACTACGTCCAAAGATTTTCTGTGTTGCGCTGAGCTCTCCTTCATGCTCCGCCCCATATGCATCGAAAGCAAAAAGGTAAGGATTGTAACCTTCTGGTGCAGGCGAACGCCATACTTCCTGATCATACGAGTTGTAGTAAACCATTTCCCCGGTTCTGGTTTCCACTACGGTGAGTCGATAGAACGGATACATAGAACTGGAAGCTTCGGCTATGCCCATTTCTGCATACATCTGGGACAGAACTACGGCAGGCCACTCTTCACTATTCCACTCTACGGCGTGAACCATATTATCGTGGTGGACGTAAAGCATGTCATCTGAAGCTGGAGGAACGAGCTGCCAAAACTGATGCTGTGTATCTCTGGCCATATCCTCAACTTGATCCAGTAATGAAATCGTCACCACTTGATATCCCGAAACAGGCAATAAAGTTGTGGCCTTACACCCCGTTGAAATGATGGCCACGGACACGATGATATGCTTAAGTTTCATACGTTCCCCCTACGCACTACAAGTACGTGATTAGACTCATCAATCAGGGATAACAATGTGCTTTTAATGAAAGTGTTAATTCGTATTTAATCCAAATACAAAGCGAGTTAAAGACATTCTCTCTGCGCGAATAATGCTCAGCTCGGCGAAGAACCCCGATCTACAAACAGAAATATTCGTTGCTCCAGAAGCAGGTGGGACGCCCGCGCTACCTATCGAATCGCTTCTATCCTAGAAGATCCAAAGTCCGCAGGTAATTAAGCACAAATAAATATGAACCCGCCTATCTCCTTGGCATGCAACATGCTTTTTACGTGGGGAATCAAATTATCAGGATCAATCAAGGCGAAACTATGAAAATCCAATTTCAGCAACAACTTTTAGGATTTAAACACAAAGGTTTTCTACTTTTCGCAGGAGCATTGATTACTCCGGTAATATGCAAAGCACAAAGTCAGTCGGCCAAGATCGCCCCCGTTGAACTGAATACCACATCCTACGTGATATTAGGTGCTTCCCTTATACTTGGCATAATTAGCTTTATCATATTTAAACAGCGTCTGGGATCCGCATCGGGTGCGCTTAAAGATGTAACTGGAGAGCTCTCCTCCACCCGGCAGCGGCTGGTGGATACCAGTGCGCAGCTGGAAACAGCTGAACAAGAACACAAGGCCACCAGCAACCAGTATCAGGGCATTCTATTCGATGCCCATGTGGGGATGTTCCAAATTGACCTGAATGGAAAATGCTCTTACATCAATACCGCCTTACAGGAAATGTCGGGTCTCTATCCCAAGAAGGCATTAACGGAAGGATTGCCGAGTGCGATCCATCCTGACGATCAAGCCGCCTTTAAAGCCGCCTGGGATAATTTTGTAAAATCTAATGAAACCTTTAATCAGATTTTCCGGTTTCGTCTCGCGAAAGAACGCGAAGTGCATGTGACGTGCCGCGCTAATAAAGTGCTGAATGAAAAGAAGGAAGTGGAAAGCTATATCGGCTGGGTTACAGACGTAACCAACTTCCATGAAGAGCAGCTTCGTCATCAGGCCACAACTGCGCGGTACGATTATTTTGTGTCTGAAACGATTGAAGGCTACTACCAACTGGTTCCGGAATCTCCCATTCCACTCGGTTCAAGTTCTGATAAAATGGCCGAAGCCCTGATGTCTAAACTGGCGCTGGCTGAATGTAATGAAACCTTTGCGGTTATGTACGGCTCCAAAGCCGCTGAACTTGAAGGTAAATTGGTCTGCGATCTGACCGATGGTTGCGGTCCTTTTAAAAACACGGCGTCGTTCAAAAAGTTTATTGAATCTGACTATAGATCCATTGATCTCGAATCCGTACGGCAGGATTCGAGCGGGAGCCGCGTGAATCTGCTTAACAGCGTGGTCGCCATTATTGAAAACAATAAACTGGTCGGCATTTGGGGATCGCAACGCAATATTACCCAGCAGAAACGGGAAAAAGCGAAACTATCCAGTCAGGTCAATTTTATGCATCGTATTCTTAATGCACTCCCTGCTGATGTGCATGTTAAAGACACGCGTTGCCGCTATGTATACGCCAGTCAGAAATTGGCTGACCGCACGGGCATTGCTCAGGAAGACTGGGTTGGTAAAACCATTTTTGAAGTCATGCCGGGCGCCCCACGCGATCATGACAATACGGCAATCAGCACCATGAAAGCCAATAAGCTTATGCGGACCGAACGTCCGTATGAGGCACGCGGAAAATCCGGATGGATGGAAACCATTCAAATCCCCATGGTATCGGACGAAGGTTTGGTTGAAGGTGTGGTTGGACTTTCCCTTGAAATCTCCGACCGGAAGAAAAATGAAGAGACGGCACTGCTTCGTCAAAAAGATCTTCAAAAGCGGTTAAATGATACCCGGTCCGAACTGAATCTTTCTCAAAATGAACGGAGCAAAGCGGCAACCATCCTCTCCCAGGCGAATCAGAAACTACGGATTTCTGAAACCGAAAAAACCAACCGGGAACATGAGCATCAGGAATATTTGATTGAACGGAAACAGGCCGAAGAAACACTGCGCCGTAGCGAAGAAGGACTGCTTGCTCGCCAGCAGCAACTGAATAAGGATCTTGCAAGCTGTCAGACGGAACTCGAAGCAGAAACTGATAAACGCAGGAAATGGGAAGAACTGTTATCCATCAAAGAAAATGAACTGCAGAAAATTGAAGAGCATGCAACCCGCCTGAATGAATTCTACGAGCAGGAAAGTACGCGTCGTGAACAAGCCGAAACCAATTTATCCACCAGCGAAAGCTCATTAGAAAAAGTGCGTAAAAAACTGGAAGGATTGACAGACAGCCATCAGCAGGAAGCTGAACGTATTAATAAAGAGTTCTCTTCAAAATTCAGTTCCGAACAACAGGCGCATAAGAAGGCCGAGCAGAAGCTGGCTAAAACGGAAGAGTTTCTTCTGAGCACCCAGGAGCGGGTTACACAGATGACTGAGCAGCATGCTGACGAGCTCGAAAAAGAAGTGGCCGAGCGTAAGTTAGCTGCCGAAAAACTGATCCATAGTATGGACGAACTCGACGAACTGAAGCAGCGGTTTAATCAACGCATCGAAGAAGAAACCAAAACGATTAAACAGGAACTTGCCAAAAAGCAGATCCGTGAAAAAGCACTCCGTCAACACGAGAAGGATCTCGAAGAACGGATTAAAGAGCTTGAGCATACGTTACAGCTGAAGGTCAAAGAACAGGCGGAGCAAATTCAGGCACGGGAAGGTGCTGAAGTTCAGAAGCAGCAGGTTGAACAGAAGATGGAGCAACTCAGCAAACGCCAAAGCGATTTGATTGATCGCGAAACCCAGAAGTTAAACCTGAATATTGCTGAAATTCGTCTGGACGAAGTCAAACTCCGCAAACGTGCGGGCGATTTAGAACGTGCAAAAGAAACACTGGAAGAAACCCTGCAAACCCGCAATCAGGAATTGGAAAAAGCCAAAGATACTGCCGAGTTGGCAACTGTTGCAAAGGGGGAATTTCTTGCCAATATGAGTCATGAGATCCGAACACCAATGAACGCTATCATTGGTTTTACCCACCTGATTCGGCTAACAGAGATGACGCCGCGACAAAAGGATTATCTGGAAAAAATCGGAATTTCTGCCAAATCTCTTTTGAGCATCATTAACGATATTCTGGATTTTTCTAAGATTGATGCCGGAAAGCTTTCCATAGAACAGACAGCATTTAATTTTACCGAACTGATAGAGGATGTAATTGATGTCTTTGCCGGAAAATTGGCTGACGATGGAACAGAGCTTTTTTTAAATATCGATGAAA
Source organism: Kiritimatiellales bacterium (assembly GCA_016744085.1). GTDB lineage: Bacteria > Verrucomicrobiota > Kiritimatiellia > Kiritimatiellales > Pontiellaceae > Pontiella. The sequence goes on from JADGFE010000199.1 coordinate 4,536, forward strand.
AGATCCCATCGGTTCTCATTGGT
>JADGFE010000200.1 GCA_016744085.1 Kiritimatiellales bacterium
CCGCTTAATCAGGGGATGAAGTCTTACGAACCGCCAAGTGCGGAGCCGCATGCTTGGTGGTGTGGGGAGAGGGAGCTAAACACTCCCTCTTACCCGATTCCGGGTCTTCCGCTGTAATAATGAGAACAACAATATCGGGTTTCGCGTCGTTGCAAGCCCAAGGAAAATGATCGGCTAGAATGGGAATCGCAATTCGGCGGTTCCCGCCGTGCCCGCTCTGGACTACCCGTTCGTCCGGCGGTTCCGCTTTGCGGAGCGGGGAATAAGAAGGCACCGCCTGCGACGAGTAGCAAAAACGAAAGGCGCGGACGGTGCTGTTTTTAATCTTTTTTCAAGGTTTTTTTTAACTGTATTTTGCTTCAAACGCTGCCATGAACGAAATCAGCGCATCTACGCCTTCAACGGGGAAGGCGTTGTAGATGGAGGCTCGAATACCGCCTACTGAACGATGACCTTTCAGTCCGCTTAAATTTTGTTTAGCGGCTTCGGCAATGAACTCGGCTTCGAGATCGTTGTTGGCAATGCGGAAGGTCACGTTCATGTCGGAACGATTTTCTTTCACCGCAGTAGCTGTATAGAAGTCTGTGCCATCAATGGCATCATACAGCTTGGCCGCTTTATCAGCATTCTGCTTTTGCATGGCTTCGAGGCCGCCTTTGGCTTTGAGCCAGCGGGTCACGAGGCAGAGCATGTAGACGGGGAAAGTCGGCACGGTGTTGTAGAGCGAGTTTTGATCGATGTGCGTTTTATAGCGCATGATGGTTGGAACCGTGTCGGGGCATTTTTCAGCCAGTTCGTCTTTAATGATAACGAGGGTGATTCCGGCAGGACCGAGGTTTTTCTGCGCACCGGCATAGATGAGTCCGAATTTGGAAACGTCGAGCGGACGGCTGAGGATGTCGGAAGACATATCGGCAATCAGGCAATCGTGTTCGGGAAATTCTTTCCACTGTGCACCGGAGATCGTTTCGTTGGAAGTGATGTGCAGGTAAGCCGCACCGTCCGTCAGGTTCATTTCATCGATGGAAGGAACGCGGGTGGGGATTTCTTTGCCACAGTCGGCAGCCACATTGACGTTGCCGAGGAGCTGACCTTCTTTAATGGCTTTGATGGCCCAGGCACCGGAGTTGGTGTAGTCGGCGGTCTCGTCTTTGCCGAGTAGGTTCAGCGGGATGAAAGCAAACTGGCTGGAGGCGCCGCCGGTCATGAAGAGTACACTGTAGCCTTCCGGAATGTTCAGCAGTTCCTTAATGTTGGCGATGGTTTCGTCGTGTACAGCGGAGTATTCCTTGCCCCGGTGGCTCATTTCCATCATGGACATGCCGGTGCCCTGGTAATCAACCAGTTCAGCCTGTGCTTCTTTAAGTACTTCTTCCGGTAACGTGGCCGGTCCGGCGGAAAAGTTATATGCTCTCATTTTATAAAGTTCCTATAGGTTGAAATTTACGAAAGGCGAGAACCTAGCAATTCACCCCAAAGGGCTCCAACTTAAAAATCGATATAAAATGATCGAAATGGTGATAAGCCGGTAATTGATTATTTTTGGCCGAGATGTTTCGCCGCAAGAGTATCGTAGAGGTTTATGGCCTGCCGGACATAATCGCGTTTATCGGAATATGTGCCGGGATAGAAGCTTCGCTTAAATCCAGCCAGTACGAGGTCTCGGAATTGGCTGTAGGTTATTTTGAGGTGCTTGTTGCAAAGCATAAGTTCGTTCGTGACGGATGTATGGGAGATCAGGCGGTTGTCGGTGCTGATGCTCACGGATAGTCCGTTATCAACCATGAGTTGGATCGGATGATTTTCCAGCGTTTGGAACTCCGGAATGGTTTGCAGGTTGGAGGTGGGGCAGACTTCGATCGTAATTCGCTGGTTGGCAATGTATTCGCTGAGCCTTTCAATATATTGGGTCTTATCCTTAATGGATTTCAGTTTAATGGCATCTTCAGAAAACAGGAAGGTGCCGTGGCCGATGCGGTTGGCATAGCATTCGGTGATGGCCTGAAAAATGGATTCGGGACCGTAGGCTTCGCCGGCATGAACTGTCTTACGCAAAAAATTCCGGTGGACATGCTGGAATGCTTCTTTATGGTGAACGGCAGGAAATCCGGCCTCTTCTCCTGCAAGGTCAAATCCTACAATGGGCAGGCCTTCGTCCCGCAGTTTGACGGCTTCTTTGGCTAATCCAAGTGAGGCGCGGGTATAGGTATAGCGAATATTCGTTTTCCCGGCGCGGTTGATGAGTCGGTCATAATAGGGCGACATCTGGCGGTTGAATCGGCGCATTGCGCAAAGAATGATGCCGTATTCAAAGGGCATGTCTGATTTGTCACGGGAGGCGTTTGATTGATTCTTTGCTTTCGCTAAGCCACGGTTCACGGCACGAACAACAGCTGCGATTTCCGTGGCATGGGTGATATGCAACTGCGGAGCAAAGCGGACTTCAATGTAGCGGACGCCTTCAGCGTGGGAATCTTCGGCCAGCTCAAAGGCCGCGCGTTCCAGATTTTCCTGCGTTTGTAGGACGCCGACGGTAAAAGCGAATCCGGCGAGGTATTCGCCGAGGTTGGCATAGCGGTCTTTGAAGACTAGTTCGTTTAACCCACTTTCCTCGTAAGAGGGGAGTTCAAGGTTACCCGATTTTGCCATTTCGATGAGGGTGGGCAGGCGCAGAGATCCATCAAGATGAAGATGCAGGTCGGTCTTGGGTATTTTTCGGATGAATTGTTCGGTAATCTTTGACATTATAATGGGCAAAATAATTTAGTGGCAGAATGATTTCTCAATTCCTCTATTTGTAAGACATTATTCTGCCACTAAATTATTCTGCCTGAAAAGAGAATTAAAGATGCTGATTGTTGAATCCCAGTCGAAGGATGTGTATCGGAACCTGGCCATCGAGGAATATCTGATGGATCAGATGTCGGATTCAGGCCCGATTCTATTTCTGTGGCAGAGCGAGTGTGCTGTGGTAATGGGAAAGAATCAAAACCCTTGGAAAGAATGCCGCTTGGGCTTGATGAAGGCCGATGGAGTTCCGTTGGCTCGCCGGATCTCAGGCGGGGGCACGGTTTATCACGATGCCGGGAACCTGAACTATTGCATAATCGTTGATCGAACCGCTTATCGCGAGGAACAGGCCTACGAAATGGTTTTCCACGCATTGGAAAGTTTTGGCATTCGGGCTGAAAAAACGGGCAAGAGCAATCTTAGTGTAGACGGTCGGAAGTTTTCAGGTAACGCCTTTGCTTTTCGAAAGGGCAGGGCGCTTCATCATGGAACGCTGTTATTACAAACAGATTTGGAAAGGCTTAATCGGTATCTCGGATCCATGTTTGAGAAAATCGATACGCATGCCATTGCATCTGTGCCGGCAGAAGTAATGAATTTGTGCCTGAATGTTGCTGAAGTGTCCGTTGCTTTAAAGAAATCTTTTCAATTTTTGTACAAAGATGGTTCGGCTGCAGAAAAAGCCCCCTCTGATTTCGATAATTCAGAGCTAAAGAGATGTTTTAAAAAGCAGATGGCAGATGAATGGAAGTATGACGCAACACCCCGCTTTTCATTGGATACTAACGGGTTGCAGTTAGATGTGGTTAAGGGGAGAATAGAGGGCTCTGAATACGACGGTGACCTATTTCGGGACGTTGCGTTTTCATTGGTCTGCTGGGTTGACTAAAAGGACTTAAAAATCTAGATTGTTCTATAAACCTATCAAATTGGAGGTAGTATGAAGGTGTTAGCTAAGATTTTGTTTGTTTCGACAATTGTTGCCGTGGTTGCAGGATGTGCCACGGATGTTGTGTATATTCCAAAGCTTCCTACGGATGCTCGGGTAAAAATGCTGGATTATTTGGAACAGGCTGATAACAAGGTGTTTGTGGTCGCGATCGATCCTGGTGGAGACTACGCATTTGGATATGACTTTGGTAAAGCAACGCTTAAGGAGGCCGCTAAGGTTGCTGTTGAAAAGTGCGATGCCAGTCGCGAAGCACACGGTATTGTTGCTAAACCCTACATTTATGCCATCAACGAAAAAGTGGTATTTGAGGAAATGATCCGCAAGGATGCCGAAGCTAAACGAAGATCTAAGAGTGCCGGACAGGAAGCTCAAATTGATGAAGCAGCCCGACAGGGTGCCACCGGTGAAGCTGATCAGCCTGCTGAATAAGAATGTTCGAAGGCACTGCAGTAATTAAAAATGAGGCCGGCATACACTGCCGGCCTTCTGCTATTTTGGTAAAAGAAGGCATAGCCTATGAGGGTGATATCTTCGTAGAGGCCGAGAGTGGCTCCTGCAACCTCACATCCGCCCTTGAATGCATCATGCTGGGGTTGGAAATGGGCACCGAAGTCAAGGTTCAGGTAACAGGCGCTGATGAAGACGTATTCGGCCCTAAGCTAGTCGAGCTCTTCGAAACCCAGTTTGATTTTCCTCCTCAGTAATAAACCAGGTAGACTGTAAATTAAAATGCCCAACTTTTCTGAGACGGGAGCATCTCATGCCGTCAACTCCTGAATGAACAACTCTTCTGCGGTTTTAAAATTTAG
>JADGFE010000015.1 GCA_016744085.1 Kiritimatiellales bacterium
CATCGAGAGTACAAAAACAAACCGAGAGGGAATTGTCTACGAAAATCGGTTTTTCATACCCGCATTGCCTAAAGGGCCTGTAGATGAAAAGACCATGGCCAGGGCATTGGATTTACGGTTCCAAGCTCGCAGGTTGCGGAATTTATCGCCAATGTACTTGAGGCCAACGGCACCTCCGTTGAATAGTGTTGTTTACGAAGGAGTTATTCATGAAAAAGATCTTATTTCTATTCGCTGTTACTGCCCTACTGAGCGGTTGTGTATCACGCACCGTTACCACCGGCCCTAAAAATCGGGGCCAAACGCATAATGGGAAAGCCTACGGAGCCGATCCAAAACTATCTAAAAGCGGTGAAAAAAAGATTATCTGGATCTGGCAGGACGAATACCGCAATTCAAAATAGTAGATGAAAAAAGCGCAAACGCCTCGATTGAGATCCTGATACTGAGAAGCAGCCTCATCAGGAAACCATGGCGGAAAAAATGGCATCGCCCAGCGATACCCCAAATGCGATCACCACACGCTGGTCCGGATTCGGGCCGGAGACCCAAAATCACTCTGGCGATGTAATCACTGCGAAAATGATTCCGATGAATTCGGAAACAGGCTTTAAAGCCGAATCCTTCGCTGGACATTGACGATTTCAGCCTTCCAGGTACGCTTTAACCCTTTGGAATAGCAGAATTCGCAAGTTATTTTTTCTCCCACCTCTGAAGTCTGAGTCAAACGAACCCTGATCCCGTGTATAAACTCCAAACTGGATTAAAAAATGGTTCCTCGCAGAGGCGCAGAGGTCATAGATCAGATGAATTCAATTCTCTGCGCCTCTGCGAGGGAGAGTGTTTTTATTTCGTCCGTCAGCTATTTGGAGGTCCTACTCCTCTGCGGGAGCATAGAGAAGCTCCTCGAAAAGTGCGTATTTATCCGCATTTTTAACCCATTGATCCAACTGTGGAATGGAATCGATATCCCCGCTAGCCCGCATATTTTCATAAGCCTTAAGCATGGCGATAAAACCTTCTTTTTCTCCTCCTGCGTCCAGTTTCTGCGGCACCACGATCTGTAACATTCCCGCAAAATAGGCTGCGGTGAGCAGATCGGCATTTTTGGGTTTCCGGTACCCATCAGGCCATACAAAGAGGTGGGTATAGACATTGAGGCCACCCATGGTCTGGGCTTTGTCCCAGATCTGCCGACCGGCAATCCGGCCGGCATAATCGGAAGGATTGTTGATCAGAGCCTCGCAACCGGCCATCAGCAGTGCGTCTTCAGCGTTGCCCGCCTTGATAGTTTGGACGAGCTGCATGATCAGCTTTTCCGACATTGCCCGGCCCATCTTGGCCTCGGCCACATCGAAACGGAACTGCACCTTGAAAAAATTATTGTGTGCAGCGAGGGCGTAGACCGACAAAATTCGAGGAACGAAACCGTCTATTCCATCAATCTCCCGAGATTCGGTATATTGGTACACCGTATTGGCAAATTGGATGGCTCCTTTCTTCGGGACGACGGCTGCGCCCTTTTTACGAAACTCGGTAATGAGTTCCGCTTCCTGCTGCCGTTCCATTTCTGTTTTAACGCTTTCAAAAACAACGTCCATGTCCGGCGGTTTGCACCCGTCGGCAATGGACGTGCGCCCCAGAGCATAGACAGAAATATCGGAGGAGAAGGTCTCTCCCTTTTTAAAAAAGACCGTGTAGCCAAGCGCTTCGTTATCATACTTCTCAACCTGCAAGCAGGTCATACCGCCAAGCTCCTGCGGATAGATCAGCCCCAAATCAAAATCGACAAAAGCCGCATCGGCCATCGCCCCATGAATTCCCATCAGACCTAGTAAAACGACCCTGCATTTCATAACAATCCCCAGTTGAAGGGAGAATGGTAGCGATTTTCGCATGGAATTCAACGTTAAGGGGCTCTAAGTTCCTGCCTATGGAAAATTTTGACGTGATCGTGGTGGGCGGAGGCCCCGCCGGAATGATGGCCGCCGGACATGCCGCGGAATATGGCCGGCGTGTGCTACTGGTGGAAAAAAACCGGCAACTGGGCGAAAAGCTGAATCTGACCGGCGGCGGACGGTGTAATATTACCAACGCAGAATTTGATGTTCGCGAATTTCTGTCGTTCTTTGGCGATGCCGCCAAGTTTCTGTTCTCCCCATTTTCCCGTTTTGCCGTACAGGACACCTTCGATTTTTTTGCCGAACGCGGACTTCCGCTGATGGTTGAAGACCGGAAACGGGCCTTCCCAGAAACCGAACAGGCAACAGATGTTACGCGGGTACTGACGGAATATATGCAGGAGCACGAGGTCGAGATTCGCTATGGGATTAACGTTCAGCACCTGATCGTGGAGAACGGAACAATAACCGGCATTGAAACCAACCGAGGCTCGTTCCTCGCCGAAAGTATCGTGCTGGCCACCGGCGGAGCGGCCTATCGTGAAACCGGCTCAACCAGCGACGCCTTCGAGTGGCTTCGGGAAGTCGGCCACACCATTCATGAAGCCACACCGGATATTGTTCCGTTGCGCGTGAAAGATCCATGGGTGAAAGAGCTTTCCGGCACCACACTCGATCCGATGAAAATCACCTTTACCGCGAAAGACGGCTCTATGATTGCCCGAACGGGGAAAATATTATTCACCCATTTCGGGGTTTCGGGCCCGCTGATCCTGAATTGTGCTCACAAAGTAAAACATTTGCTCAAACAGGGTCCGCTGGATACCACGATTGATCTTTTCCCGGGCCTTGAAATCAATGAGGTGGATCGGCGGATCCTTGAGGTATTCGAAGAAAACAAAAATAAGATCGTGCGCAATGTAACCAAACAGCTGGCTCCGATGGGGATGGCGCGGGCCCTGATTGCCAACCTATCGGCGGAAGTGCTGGAAAAGAAAGTGAATATCGTAACTCTCGACGAGAGAAAATCGATTTCGAAAGCATTGAAAAGACTCACCTGTACAGTAACCGGCACAATGGGTTATGACTGGGCCGTGGTTTGTGATGGCGGCATTCCGCTTTCGGAAGTGGACACCCGCACCATGGCCTCCCGCTTGCACCCGAATTTATTTGTGGCCGGCGACCTGCTGCATATCAGCCGTCCATCCGGCGGTTATTCGCTTCAGATTTGCTGGACCACCGGTTGGGTGGCCGGAGAGAATGCTTAGATAAAGACGAACTTTAGATCCCAACTCCATTGTAGGCCGGGTCACCGACCCGTCGCTAATGACGAGGTTGCCCGTGCTACCCTCTCTAATCCTGCGGCGGCACCAACAGCAACCCGGACTGATCGTCCACTTTAGTGGTGAAGGCCGGCAGCGAGATTGTAATGCCTGCCGCCTCAAACCCTTCCAGAATTTGGCGGTTTACCTGATCGGCGTGGACCGTGAAGGCCCAGTACTCCGGCGGATGATACCAGTAGATCATTTTCAGTTCGAGGTGGTCGCGTTCAAAGTCGTTCAGCCAGACGCGTGGCGGGAAGTCAGGATTATACCCTTCGTGGTTATCGAGCAGCCCTTCCACAATCTCAACCGCCTTCTTTGCTTTAGCGGCACTGATATCGATCGATAGCGGAATTTCCGAAACTCGACGAATGAAGAGCCGGCGGCCGATATTTTCGATGTCAGTTTTAGCCATATCCTCATTGGGAATAACCGCCTGGTGACCATTCAGTAGGCGAATCTTCGTGGAGCGAAGACCAACCTCTTCCACAATTCCATCGTAATGCTTTACTTTGATTCGTTCGCCGACGGCAAACGGCTTATCCATAATCAGCATGATGCTTCCGAAAACGTTTTTGAGCAAATCCTGCGCGGACAGTGCCAGAGCCATGCCCACCACACCGGCACCCGCCAGAAGCGAGGACAGTGGAATGCCCAAATGTTTGCCTCCCTGCAACAGCAGAATGATGGCTGCGGAAAAACCGACTAGACGGGTCATCACACGGATAAGCTGTGCATCAACGCTGTGCGAAGCGATGTTAGGCGCAGAAACAATGACTTCGCCTACACGACGACCAATACCCAGAATCACAACCATTCCGGCAAATAAAATAATCAGTGAAAGATTAAAGTTAATGATGTAAAGCAACGTACCGGAAATCACCAGTTCATTGGTGATAACCGATTGCGCCTGCACGGGAATGGTTATGGCGATAATCGGGAAAATAAGGGCCAAAACATATCTCCATAAACCGGCTTCGGCTCCCCCGCGCGACAGGCGACGCCCCGTATAATATAAGGCCGCCATCACGAAGACCATCAGCAATATAACCCCTGCCAGGCCAACCCATTGCCAAGTTGCCTGCCCATGCTTTCTTGCGCGCATGGAACCCGGCAATCGAGCTACCTTATCGGCCAGCCAATCATTCCCAGGTGATGTCAGGTAAATATTAGAAAAACCCTCGGTAGCCCCTTTTTTATAGTCCAAATGCTCAACGCGACCCATAAATTCCACCGCACGATCTACCGTATTGGGACTGAACTGGTAGGTCCCTTCCAGAGGGCCGGTCTTCACCAGCTTAAAGGTTATTTCAGTATGCGGGATGGTCCATTTTTCGATCATCGTCCCGTCTTCATTCGTCATGGACTCGCGATCGGGAATGTTTTTTTCCTTTGGAATCTCAATTCGATCAAGCACCTCTTTCAGTGCCACCGCTGCTTCCTTCGCCGCATTATCCTGGCGAAACTCAGCAATTTCAGTGACGTCCATACAACGCATAATGCGGCGGACGGCCCGCTGGGCTTCGAGCACCAGTTCTTTATTCTCAAAAGACCGCCCCTCTTTCCGCAAAAGTTCATAGGCAATGTCGCAATTTTCCATGAAACTGTTCAGCGTGGCCCGCGGACTTGAGGTGTCGGCAGGAAGCAATGGATACTCAAGTTCCTCCCCTAGGGCAGAAATTGAAACGGATAAAAACAGGAATAATATAATCCGGCGCATAATAAATCCTCCAACAAATGCGAATAGCATAGCGGGATTTCGCAAGCGGTTAAAGTGGAACCTGAACGGAAAGGGTAGACGGTAAATTAAAATGCCCAATTCTATCTGGTTACACTACCCAGACATAAAAGAGCAGTCAGGGTCGGTTGCATCGTGTGGTATTTTCCATACGATCACTGGTGAGTTTATCGAACCATGAAAACTTTCGGCTGGCGTTTTTTCCACGGTCTGGAAACATGTCGGGGAATTAAACAAGGAGTGCCATGAAAACGCTTAAGCATTTATTCGAAAGTAATCAGAAATGGGCAAAACAGATTGAATCCGAACAACCCGGTTTTTTTGAGCAGCTTTCTAAACAGCAATCTCCAGAATATTTGTGGATAGGATGCGCGGATAGCCGCGTGCCGGCCAACGAAATTATCGACCTCCGCCCCGGCGAGGTTTTTGTTCACCGCAATATTGCCAACGTGGTTGTTCATACCGATCTCAACTGTCTTTCCGTCATTCAATATGCGGTTGAGGTGCTTAAGGTGAAGCATATCATCGTTTGCGGTCACTATGGCTGCGGCGGGGTTGCGGCATCGCTTCAGGATGAAGACCATGGACTGATCGATAATTGGCTGCAGCATATTCGTGATGTCTACCGATTCCATGCCGCTGAGCTGGATGCCATTGAGGAGCCGGTTGAGCGCCGAGACCGGCTTTGCGAATTAAATGTGATCGAGCAGGTTGGAAACGTCTGCAGCTCACGCCCGGTTTCTAATGCACTGAAAAGTGGACAACAGCTCAATATCCACGGGTGGATTTACCGCCTTGAAGACGGCATTCTTAAAGATCTCGATGTAACCGTTGCCGGGTAGTAATGGTATTCGACGATCTGTTTGCCGATATTACTCCCGCTACGGCTCTGGGAATCTCGGTATCGAACTATGCCGACGGTCAGATCGAGCTGGCAGCACCTCTGCAACCCAACCTGAACGATAAAGGTACTGCATTTGCCGGGAGTATTTCGTCCATGCTTGTACTCACCGGCTGGGGAGTTGTTACCGCGACATTAAAAGAAGCGGGAATTTCGGCGGATGTACTGGTCGTGAAAAGCGAAACCGAATATACCGAACCCGTTCGAAATACCATGACATCCGAAGCGAGTATTTCGAAGAAAGAGCTCGGGCGCATTCTCAAGGAACTGGAAATCAAAAAACGAAGCCGGGTCTCACTGACTGCCCAACTCTATTCAGGAAGCGCGGTGTGCGCCGAAATGAACGCACACTATGCCATTCTGATTCGTTAAGCGGTCACTGTTTTTCGACGCACCAGTTCGGCTCCAACGCTGCGACGCGCGGCGCGTTGATCAAGTACGCCAATTAGTTTTTCATTTTCCACAACCGGAAGTGCTTCCACCTGATTATTACTCATCTCCTCCAGCGCTTCCGCCAGATTCATGGTTGAAACAAGCTTATGGCGCATCGGTTGCATCACATCGCCAACCACCAGCCAATGCCAGGTATCGCGATTCGTCAGCAATTCTTTGAGCATATCAAATGTCAGAACACCGCTGATGTTCCCCTCACTCGATACTACGGGATAAACAAACGTATCCTGCGCGGCAAAATGCTGAACCACGGTGTCGAGTGGTGTGCCTTCGAGTAAAGGAATGATACCCTTATCCACCACGTCGGAAACCTTCAGTTCGGCCATGATATCCTCTTCGGTTACATTCCGGCCTACCTCGCCTGCTTTGGTGATGGCCAGTTTTGCAAAGGCCGGGCCAATCAGCTGCACACACAGGGTTGTGGCTGTCACCGTGAAAATAATCATGTCGCCGAGGCTGAGATCCGGCGTGACCTGAATATGCTGCAGGTTATGGCTGGCTACAATCGAAAGGCCGACCGCCACCCCGCCCTGTGCAAAGAGCGCCATGCCCATATAATTCTGTACAGGCGTTTCGGCTTTCGACCAACGGCCACCCCAATAGGCTCCAATCCATTTTCCAAGGCTGCGCATCAGAACATACACCGCAACGAGGGCCCAAATCCATGGCGGCATGTTACCCAGCGAAAGGCGGGCACCAACGAGCACGAAAAAGATAATATAAATCGGCGTCGAGAAAGACCGGACGATTTCGAACAGCTTTTTCGAACGGTTCGGCGCCCGGTTAATCAGCACAATCCCTACCGCCATGGTGGCAAGAATGACATCCATATTAAACGCAACCGACAGACCGATACAGACCAGCAGGATACCAATCGACATTCCGAGCCGTTTTTCGGTTTGCGGCAGGTATTGCATCATCGCATCGAGCACGAAACCACAGGCCACACCGAGCAAGATGGCCCCGAACAGCTCTTTAAACGTATGCAACAAAGTCATCCCAACGGAATCCCCGCCGCCCTGCGTAAGGATCGTGGCCACACTGGTGCCAAGGCCATACAGCGTCATCGCCAACGCATCGTCCAGCGCAACAATGGCTACAATCGCTGTGGTGAGCACGCCGGCAGAGCGATATTCCCAGAGCACGTCAATCGTGGAGGCCGGATCGGTCGCCGAAGCAATGGCCCCGAACACGATTCCCGCCGCAATAGCCGTGATCCAGTCATGGCATACAAAATAAACAATCAATGTGGAAAAAATTCCCACCAGCGAAAATGCCGCGAGGCCTTCGCCAAGGAGGATCAACGTGAACTGTTTTCCATATTTTTTGAATATACTGCCGCTCAGTTCCCCACCGACCAAAAAGCCAATCAGGCCCAGTGCAAAGTTGTTAAAGGGCTGAAGAGCTTCAATATCGTTCGGATGCAACAGCCCGAAGCCGGTATCACCAATCAGTACACCGACCACGATATAGCCGACAACCTGCGGCATCTTGATCTTTTGAAAAATCCACGCGCCGATGACTCCGCCAGCTATACAGATTCCGAGAACGGCTAAAACACCGAGATGAAAGTCGTGCATTAAATTACTCCGTAGCAATGAGTTGGGAATGAATAAAAGAAGGATTGTCCGAAGCAACGATCAGCTTGCGGGTTTCAGCATCCTTCAGGCGGCTGCTCACGGTTGAGAGCGCCCGGATATATTTCGCATGCTGGTCAGGCCGCGCCGCGAGCATGCAGACAATCTGAACCGGCTCATTATCAAGCGAACTATAGCCGGCAATCGGCCGTTTACATACCGCAACCGCCATGACGAGATCTGTAACCGAATCAATTCGGACGTGTGGAACTCCGACACCAAAACCAATACCGGTGCTCATGAGCTCTTCGCGGGCAAAAATTCCATTCAGCAAATCATCGCGGTTATGAACAAAAGGCGACTCAGCCAGCAGATCCACCAATCGCCGTAAAACAGTATTCTTATCGGCTTCTTCAATTATTAAAACGCGCTCAGCGGTTAATGTGGCGCTGCTGGTAGCTCCACTCTTGACTTTTGCAGCAACCGGCTTACTGGAGAGGCGGGAATTCACCCAGTTTTCAACATCGTTTCGTTTGAAGCGCCAGGTCGTTCCCAGCTTACCGCCGGGCAAGTCACCTTTTTGGGCCCAATCGTACACTGTTCGCTCAGAAACCCGCATATATGCGGCAACTTCTTCAATTGTCATTATTTCGTGCATCAGGCGTATCTCCTGTAAGAATCCGCGATAAACTACATTAAACCGTAATATATGCAAGAACTATGGTTTCTAAAAAATTTAGGCGAAAAGAACGACTTAAGACGTTGGAGTTTTCGGTATTTTTCAGGAAAAACCGCCTTTCGCTTATTCTACCAGAACCCATCCTTATAATCCGTGGACGTTTTAATACAGGGGAATATCCATGGCGGCACCCGAGTCCGTAAAGAAATTGATTGAAACGTTCGGAAACAACTGTCCGGTTCTGAAATAGGTTGTCACTTTGGAAAGGAGAAGAACCGAAGTGAAAGAGAGTACATCAATAAGATATAGTGAGGCATTTAAGAGGCAGGCGTTCGCGGACATGGCAAAGCGCCTGGCGAATACCGCAAGATTCCCAACTGGATCGGGCCTCATGGATGCTCGTTGGAAGAGGCTCGCTTTGTTCCGATTTCTGCTGGCGATTTAGGTGACGCTATGGGGAAATTGGATATCTACATCAATTCCGAAGCACCCGACCGTCTGATTCAGCTCGCCGTATTGCATGCCGAACTGGAAGCACTGCATCCTTTTTAGATGGCAACGGCCGCCTTGGCCGTATGTGTATTCCTCTTTTCATGCATCAGGCTGGACTGATCCACCGACCCATGTTCTACATAAGCGCTTATTTCGAAGCTAATCGGGACGAGTATTATGATCGATTGCTGGCTGTTTCACGCGATAACGATTGGAGTGGTTGGTGTGCGTTTTTCCTGAAAGCAGTCCAGCAACAGGCCGAGCAAAATCTTGAGAGGGCCAATGCCGTTCTCGCACTCTATGGAAAAATGAAAACCCAGATTGCGGAAGTCTCGCATTCGCAGTTTTCCATCCACGCGTTGGACTGGATTTTTGAAACCCCCATTTTCAACAGTTCGGGTTTTACCCGCACCTCGGGAATACCTAAAGCCACGGCAACGCGCATCCTTCGGGTGTTGAAAGAAGAAAATGTCCTAGAGGTTTGGAGCGAGGGTCGCGGAAGCAAGCCTGCGGTCTATGCATATGTCGATTTACTGAATATGGCAGAAGGCTATCAGGCCTTTTAAGCCCCACATCTTGTGGTAAGGCGCTTCCGTATACCACGAGTTGTAGTGTTTTTTAGTTTTGTGACTCACGCATACATCATAAATGGATTTGTGACTCACTTTTGGCCGGATATGAGTCACAAATGCATTTGCTTATATTTCTTGAGTCACAAATACAGTGTGCCTGATAGATTCTGAACGAGTAATTTCTGGCTGTTTCCAGCAATTCACCTTATCGATTTCACTTTCTTCTGTTCATCCGAAGCGGGGAAATTTATCATGGTTTTTTTCCAACCCTGAAGGACTGATTTCCGTGAGTAGTACACCGTTTGCCCATCTTCATTTTCATACCTGCTATAGCCTGCTCGACAGTACGGCCAAGGTGAAACCTTCGGTTAAGGCCGCGGCGGATATGGGCATGCAATACCTTGCTATGACCGACCACGCGGTTCTTTTCGGCGCGGTGGAGTTTTATAAATCCTGCTTTAGTGCCGGATTAAAACCGATTATCGGTTGCGATATGTATGTGGCCCGCAACGGGGTCGAGGTTCGTGAGTCTCAGCGCGATAATATGAGCCTGGTGCTGCTGGCCGAAACGCAGGAAGGCTACGAGAATCTGGTTAAGCTCGTTTCGTATGCCCACCTCGAAGGGATGTATTACAAGCCACGCACCGATAAAAGCATGCTGCGAAAATACAGCAAGGGGCTGATTGCCCTTTCGGGCGACATGCGTAGCGAAGTGGGTGAGGCCTGCAAAAACGACGATATCGAAGCTGCCTGCAAGCTGGCCATGGAATATTCCGACATCTTTGGGCCTGATAATTTTTTCCTCGAAATCTTTGACCATGGACTGGACGAGGAAAAATCCTTTCTCAAAAATATGCTGGAGGTCGCGGAAAAAACGGGACTCCCGCTGGTGGCAACCAATGATGTGCATTATGTCCGCAAGGAACATGCCGAAGCCCATGATGTGCTGACCTGCCTTCAGCGCTCCTATCTGGTGGCCGATCCCAACCGCTATCGTTATCATGGCGAAGAGTATTATATGAAGAGCGGCGAGGAAATGGCCGCGCTTTTCCCGAATCATCCTGAGGCGATATCGAATACCATTGAAATTGCGCAGCGATGCAATGTGGAATTTTTCTTTCCCGAAAAGGCCGAAGACCTTCACTTTCCTTTCTTTCCGTTGCCGGATGGATTTAAAACGGACTATGACTATCTGGTTCATCTCGGAAAAGAGGGACTGAAAAGGCTCTACGGCATCGAAGATCTGGATAATCCGAAAAACGAAGAAGAACAGACGATTAATACCCGCTTCTACTACGAAGTGAGCGTGATCAAGAAAACCAACTATATTAACTATTTCCTCGTGGTGGCGGACTTTATTCAATGGGCCCGGCGGCAAGGCATTCCCGTTGGCCCCGGTCGTGGTTCGGGAGCGGGTTCTCTGCTGGCCTATTCGTTGGCGATCACAACGGTTGAACCGCTCAAGTATAATCTCATTTTCGAACGTTTTCTGAACCCGGACCGAGTTTCACCGCCCGACTTCGATATTGATTTCTGCCCGACTAAGCGGCAGGACGTGATTCAGTATGTGCGGGACAAATACGGCGAAGAGTGTGTTGCCCAGATTATTACCTTCGGAACGCTGGGTGCCAAAACGCTGATGCGCGATCTCGGCCGCGTACTCGAAATTCCGCTGCCCTATTGCGACCGTCTGGCCAAAATGATTCCGGACACCCCAGGCACCACGATGGAAAAGGCCCTGGCGGAAAGTCCGGAGTTTAAGCAGGCCACCAGCACCGAGCCCGATGCCTTGCGCATCATGAAATACGCCAAACTGCTCGAAGGGTTGCCGCGCCATACCGGTATGCATGCGGCTGGCGTGGTGATTGGCGAAAAACCGCTGATCGATATTATTCCGCTGACCAAGGAGGCGAAGGAAGGCCTCACGGTGGTTCAATTCGAAAAAGGTCCCACCGAAGAGATCGGCCTGCTGAAGATGGACTTTCTAGGGCTGAAAAACCTGACGATTATCTACGAAGCCTGCGCGCTGATTAAACGGAATCACGGCATTGATCTCGATCCGGAAAAGTTGCCGATCGACGATTCAAGGGCCTTCGAGCTGTTGGCCCGCGGCGACACAGTCGGCGTGTTCCAGCTGGAATCGGGCGGCATGCGCGACACCCTGCGCCAGATGGCGCCCGACTGCATTGAGGACATTATCGCCATTCTCGCGCTCTATCGCCCCGGGCCGATGCAGTTTATTCCTACCTACATTAAGCGTAAACACGGTAAGGAAGAGGTTAAATACGACCACGAGTTGCTCGAACCGATTCTGAAAGAAACCAACGGCATTATTGTTTATCAGGAACAGATTCAGCAAGCAGCCCAGTCGCTTGCTGGCTTCACACTCGGCGAAGGGGATATTCTCCGTCGCGCCATGGGCAAGAAAAAGCCGGAAGTAATGGATCAGCAGCGCGGCAAATTTGTTCAAGGCTGCAAAGATACCAACGACATGCCCGAAAAACTCGCGAACTCGATTTTCGATAATATTACGGAGTTCGCGAAATACGGCTTTAATAAATCGCACTCAACGGCATACGGTTTCGTGACCTATCAGACCGCCTGGCTGAAAGCACACTATCCCGCCGAATTCATGGCCTCCCTACTCTCCGGCGAAATGGGCAACTCGGATAAGCTGACCGGCTTTATTGCGGAATCCAAAGAAGTCGGTATTGAAGTCATGCCGCCAAGCGTCAATGAATCGATTGGCCGGTTTAACGCCGTACAAGATGGCAGCGGAATTCGCTTCGGCATGGCGGCCATTAAGGGCGTCGGCGAAGGCGTCGTGGAAGAAATTGTTAAGGATCGCGATGAAAACGGCCCATTCGAAGGGCTAATGGATTTCAGCTCCCGGATTCCAAGCGCCAACAAGAAAGTTGTAGAAAGCCTGATTCGCTCGGGTGCATTTGACTTTACTGAAATTCACCGCGCACGGCTTTTCAATGGCATCGAAACCGCCATCGGTCGAGCGGCCGAAGCGCTGAAGGATAAAGCGGCAGGTCAGGTATCGATGTTCGATATGATGGGCGGCGACGAGGCCAGATCCGGCAGCTCGGATGAAGAACTGCCCGACGTAAAACCGTGGTCCGAATCGGATATGCTTGCCGCAGAGAAAGAGCTGATCGGCTTCTTTATTTCCGGTCATCCGCTGGCCCGCTATGAATGGGTGCTCAATACGTTTGCGCTTAAGCGGATGAAGGATATGCAGAATCTCGTGGCAGGAGAGCGCACCCGCGTCGGCGGTATGATTACCGAAGTCCGCAAACTCTTTACAAAAAAAGACCAGAAACCGATGGCCACGTTCCGAATTGAAGGTCTCGAAGATTCCATCAGTGCCATTATGTTCCCAAGACCTTTTGAGGAATTCGGCCACCTGATTGCCGAAGACGAAACGGTCATGATGAGTGGCACAATGATGGAGGAAGACAGCGGGGACCTAAAATTCCAGGTTGCGGAAATTTTCTCGCTGGATCAGGCCGCCGGCTTATTTTGCGATCGCGTTAGCATTCATTTGCCTGAGATGGGAGTAAACGACCATGTCATTGCCACCCTGAAAAGTGCCATGTCTGAATTCCGGGGAAATACCCCGCTACATCTGTGCATCGAATTTGTGGATGGGCAGAAGATCTTCTTGAATACCGATAGCGAATTCAGAGTTCGCCCCTGCGTCGAGCTGGCGCACGCCATTGATCAGACTATAGGCGAGAATCTGGTATTTTTTGCTAAAAAATCCGACCCATTTAAAAACCCACCGCAACCCCGAAAGTGGGAGCGGAAGAAGGGGTAAACATATGGGCACTAGAGCAACTAACGATTGAGATGTCGTAGATGCGACGTCCCCGTCGCATTCTCTATGCGGGGGCAAGCGACGAGGACGTCGCGTCTACGAAAATAATTCAGCACGGCATTACAATCGTGAAAAGCTCTAGTTAGAAGCGAGGACAGTATTCCCTAGTGTCTCATGCCTAATCCCCTCTTGCCTGCCTGACAACCAAAGGAGATGCCATGCTGATCGTCCACGTTTTTATTCATGTCAAACCGGAGTATATTACCGATTTCAAAGCAGAAACTCTCGCAAATGTGCAAAATTCCATTCAGGAATCTGGCATTGCCCGTTTTGATTTCCTACAGGATGAGGATCCTAACCGCTTCGTGCTGGTTGAGGTCTATCGGAACCCTAATGATGCGCTGAAACATAAAGAAACCGCCCATTATGCGGTTTGGCGCGACACGATTGCTCCGATGATGGCAGAGCCTAGAAGCAGCAAAAAATACCTTAACATCGCACCGGATAAAAGTGGCTGGGATTCGGCTCGCGGCTGAATTTACAGAAAATAAAGGCCTTTTTTCTATTCGGCACTGATCATGCTTATTTCATGGCATGCCATTTAAACAATACAAATTACTCCAAATGCCTTTTCTGTCGTTTTTTTCCAGACGCCTGTATCGGGATGTGGGATTTAACTGGCAGGGCATAAACTTTGCCTATCTATTTCTGCTCCTCGCGATCTGTTGCGTTCCGGCCACATTGGATATCCGGAAGAACATGATGCAATCATTGAAAACCGGGCAGACTGAGCTGATTAACCAGATTCCCGATATCCATATCCGGAACGGGCAGGTTTCCATTGGTCAGGACCGACCACACTATATCCGGCTAAACGATGGTTCGCCCTTTGCCATTATCGATACGACTGGAAGCATGAACTATATCGACGATGAAACCACCATGGCTATGCTGACCGAGTCCAAGCTGATTGTTCGGTACGGACCGCAACATTTTAACACCTTCGACCTAAGTGGTGTGGAAAATCTAAACATCGACAAGTTTCTGATCAACGGTTGGATTCAAACAGCCAAATCAGCCGTCGCTCCGCTCTCGTACGGAATCTTTTTACTGCTGTCCTATATTCTTGCTGTACTTGCTCTCTTGCTTGCCGCCGTTATCGGACTGGCTCTTTCACACATCATGCACAGTCCATTACGCTTTTCAGGTGCCATTCGGATTGCAACGGTTGCGGCAACGCCAGCCATCATATTCATTACGATTGCTGCTGCACTTGGACTTTCTATTCCGAGTACCGCTTATTGCGTGATTACACTGATCTACCTCTTTATCGGAGTCAAAGCATGCAAGCGGGTTCCTGGCCGCGACGATGAAGTCGTCAACCTTAAATCCTGCCTCCATGAAGCTGAAGGCTCTATCGAAGAACTTGCCGCTTAATCGAGTTTGGTCAGGCCGCCCATATAGGGTTGAATGGCTTCCGGTAAATCAATGGAACCGTCGGCGTTCTGATAGTTTTCCATGATGGCAATCACCAGACGCGGCAACGCAACACCGGACCCGTTAATGGTGTGTATGAAGGTCGGCTTCCCATCTTCGTTACGATACCGGATATTTGCCCGGCGCGCCTGATAGTCCTGAAAGTTGGAGCAGGAAGAAACTTCCAACCATTTATCCTGCGCAGGCGCCCACAGTTCAATATCGTAGCACTTGGAGGCGCTGAACCCGAGATCGCCCGAGCAAAGTTCGATAACCCGATAGTGGAGCCCAAGTTTTTGCAGTACCCGTTCGGCATCCAATGTCAGCTTTTCGTGTTCTTCCGCTGACGTTTCCGGTGTGGTGAATTTAACCATTTCAACTTTATCAAACTGGTGCACACGCAGCAGGCCACGTGTATCTTTACCGGCAGAACCGGCTTCTCGACGGAAACATGGGGTATAGGCCGTATGCAGAATCGGGAGTTCTTTATCCAGAATCTCGTTGGCATACATGTTGGTGACCGGAACCTCAGCAGTGGGAATCAGATAGAGCCCGTCGAGCGGGACGGTATACATATCTTCCGCAAATTTCGGCAGTTGGCCAGTACCGGTCATGATAGCCTCGTTACACATAAACGGCGTTGCCAATTCGGTATAGCCATGTTCCTCGGTATGCAGATCGAGCATAAACTGAATCAGCGCGCGCTCCAGCTTAGCTCCACGGCCGGTAAACAGCGGAAAGCCGGAGCCGGAAAGCTTGGCACCGCGCTCCAGATCGAACAAGCCCAATTTTTCCCCCAGATCCCAGTGGGGAACGGGCTCAAAATCCAGCTCTACTTTTTCGCCCCAAGAGCGAATCACGGGATTATCATTTTCATCCTTTCCAACCGGGGTAGTTTCCGACGGCAGGTTTGGAATATAGAGCATGTTCTCGCGTAGCTTGGCTTCGACTTCCCGAAGCTCTTCGTCGAATGCGGAAATTTTATCGCCCATTTCGCGAACCTGCGCCTTGATAGATTCGGGATCTTTCCCCTCTTTAATCATCAGACCAATGCTCTTGGAAATCTTATTCCGCTCCGCCTTCAGGCCTTCGACTTCGGCAACAATTTCACGCCGACGGCTATCCAGCGCCAAAATGGCATCCACGTCCACTTCGGCATTACGGTTGGTCATAGCTATTTTCACAGCGTCGGCATTTTCACGAATAAATTTAATGTCCAGCATGTTGCACCCCTATCGGTTTTAAAAAAGAGGGCGTATTATTCGCCTAATCTCCGATGGTTTGGAAGCGGTAAAACGTACTTTATACTGCCGCGCAGGCGTGCTAGCTTTTCGTCCTTCGCGTGAAAAACGCGAAACACAAGCTGAACAGGGAATCTCAAGCATGAATATTGATCAGGTATATGGGCAGGTTGTTGATAAAATCCTCCAAGAAGGAAAAAAGAAATCCAACCGGACAGCAACAGACACCATCTCCGTGAGCGGTTGTATGCTTGAATATTCCATGAAAAACGGGTTTCCCCTACTCACCACCAAAAAGATGGCGTGGAAGACACTGCGTGTCGAATTAGAGGGATTCATTAAAGGCGTCACCAGCAAAGCCTGGTTTCAGGAACGCGGCTGCAAAATCTGGAATGAGTGGTGCTCCCCTGCCAAGATTCCTTATGGCCACGACGAAAAAACGATGGCGGCGATGGCGGCCGAAGATGACCTCGGCCCGATCTATGGATTCCAGTGGCGCAACTTTAATGGAAACTATGATCCAGAAGCCGCGGCTTTCAGTGGAGGAGTCGATCAACTTGCGCGCGCCATTCAAGAATTGAAAACCAACCCCGACAGCCGACGTATTCTGGTGAATTCGTGGAATCCACAGCAGCTGGGTGAAATGGCACTGGTCCCCTGCCACTATTCCTACCAACTGCTTTGCAATGACGGCGAGCTGGACCTGCTATGGAATCAACGCTCGTGCGATGTTTTTCTGGGCATTCCTTTCAACATTGCCTCCTATGCCCTGCTGCTCGAACTCATTGCCAAAGAGTGCGGCCTGAAAGCTGGAAAGCTCATCGGGTTTCTCGGAGATGCCCACATTTACGTGGACCATCTCGAACAGCTTGACGAACAAATGAAGCGCGAACCTTTTGCCCCGCCAACCTTGAAACTGGAGGGGTATGATTCGATCTTCGACTGGGAGTGGCAGCACGCAACACTCGATGGCTACGAATCCCACGCATCGATCAAAGGCAAGGTGGCCATATAATGATTGCGATTGTTGCCCGCTCCGAAAATGGGGTTATTGGAAAAGACGGAGGCCTTCCCTGGCGTTGCAAAGGCGATCTCCAGTTTTTCAAACGAACGACGATGGATCGAAAGATTGTGGTGGGCCGCACCACATTTGATGGACTTCCCCCGCTGAAAGGGCGCGACATCTATGTGCTCACCCGCAATCGGAATGCATCCTTTGAAAACGGCACCACGATCATCCAGCCGGATCAGGTTCCTGCCGATGCAATCATTTGTGGTGGAGCCACGATTTACGACCTGCTGCTAGAGCATTGCGAAGAAGTTTTCGTGACGACCGTGAAACAAGAAGTCGAAGGCGATACCTTTTTTAACGACCAGTGGCTTAGCGGTTTTTCAGCGGACAAAACGATTGAAGAAACCGAGGCCTATTCCATTGTCTCGTACAAGCGGATTTCCGCTTAACGAAAAAGGCGGGGGAATTCCCCGCCCTGGTCTCGTCCCTTCTAATGCGACTTTAGTTAAGCCCCATTAAATTACCCAGCAAACGTTTCTGGTCAAGGGTCAGCACATCTTTTGATAACAGAAAACAGTTAACGCGATTATTAATGGCCTGCGCAGCAAGATCCCCGAGTTTCATTACGAGTGGATCAACCTTATTCGGCTGAGGCATGCCTGAGAGCAGTAAAGGTTGCAGATCCAGCAACACCAACTCCACATCGCGCTCCAGTCCAATTTCTTTAATAAGCAAATCAGCTTCGATTATCACGAGTTTCTTTTCCTGCTCCACCGACAGGTTCAATGGTAGCTCAAAGATTTCCGGCTGAAGGAAATCGATTTCTTCATAGGCATACGATTCGTTTGGCGTCAGCTGCGAAAGCATAAAGATCTTTTGCTCATCGGTAAGCACATTCTTGGCCTTAAGAACAAACTGAACTTTCGTTTTGATATATTCACCATACAGATTGCCCATATCTGTCATAATGGAATTCACGGCAGCCGAGGCTTTCGCGGCAGATTTTTCGTCATCCAGGCGGCCATCCCGTTGTAACTCGATCGCGAGTTCCGTCAATTTATTCTGCAACAAACTTTCAAAAACACGGGCCTGTTGAGAAAATCCCTGTCCGACTTCTACCAGTTTATTCGCCTGTTCTACATTCAGCTGCTGTGCGTGCACTGCCGTAGCTGCGGTCAGAGCAACCGTGATCATTAATAGCTTATTCATTATATTCTCCTAGGTTTGATTTAATTAATCGTTATTAAAATCTGATTCGTCTATTTCCGGAATGGTTATCGTTTCGCCATCGCGGTTGGATCGGTAGTGTGGCGACATAATTTCTACGCCGGCCTCAGCAAAACGATCCTGTATATTCTGGTACAGCTTTGAGCGGATCATAAAACGTCGCTCTGGATGTTTCGTGGTAATGATCAGTTTGTATTGCACGTAGAAGTCGCCGAGTTCCAACTGGAGGACTTTTGGCGGCGGAGCTTCCAGAACATCTTTCACGTCCTTGGCTGAACGGATCAGCAAATCATGCACCTGCCGCCACGGCACATCATAACCGATGGTTATAATGGCTCCAACGTTCACGCCACCGCGTTGCGCCATCCGGCTGAAATTAATAATATGGTTGGTCGAAACCGATGCATTCGGAATGGAAATAATTTCGTTTGTCGGCGTTTTCAACCGAGTCGAAAACGTGCCGCGCGATTCCACCGTACCGCGCATTCCGCTGATTTCCACAAAATCATCGGAAACAAAAGGACGCATATACGTAAGAACGAGGCCTGCCACAATATTGCCGACTGCCGAGGTGGAGCCCAACGAAACCAGTACGCCCATAAAAATGGAAATCCCCTTGAAGGCAGGCGAACTGGATCCCGGTATAAATGGGAAGGCCACAACCGCTGCAAAAACGATCGCCACGATCCGAATCAACCGATAGGTGGGATCCGCCCAGTCCCGGTAAAAACCCTTAATCCGAACTTTCCCGACACCAATCTGTGCAAAAATATTCTTTAGGGCGCGCAAGATAAACCAGGTGATTGCAATGATCACAATCAATGCAAACAGGTTTGGAAGATTTTCGACAAAGCCCTGGCCAAAATGAATGATCGGTGTACTGAGCATGTGAAACAGCTTCGCCGAAAGATTAAACGTCCAGGGGAAAAAACTGAGCACCAGATTGAGATAAATGATG
The DNA here is from genome assembly GCA_016744085.1 of Kiritimatiellales bacterium. GTDB lineage: Bacteria > Verrucomicrobiota > Kiritimatiellia > Kiritimatiellales > Pontiellaceae > Pontiella. The sequence goes on from JADGFE010000015.1 coordinate 19,376, forward strand.
AAGGCCCAAAGCATCAGAACAAAGCGCACGAACCGAACGAGATAGCCGTTGATAAGCACCAGGCTATCGCCATCCACAAACTTAAACATTTTCTGCCCGGCAAACTTTTTCTCGATCAACGCAACTTCTTTACGGCAAACGAAACGCACCACGACCCAGAGCAAAAGAAATACTAACGTAGAAATCGCAGCAAAAATTCCGCCCTTCACATAGGAATCGCGAGTATGATCCTGACGGTACTTTTCTATAACATCGCGAATCGCCTCATGCCAGTTTTCTGCGAGCTCCCGCCGGGGCATATCATGATGCGCAGCATCGGTTTCCCACACCGCACAAATCGCAGTGGCTCCCGACATGATCACGCTAACTTTTAAATCATCATCGTGATGAACAGTAAGATTTTCCGTGCTGACAAAAGGCGATTTGGCATTTTCTTTAAGACGCTTAACCAGGATTTCAGCTCGGTTATCGGCGGATACCGATGAAATTCCCGACATGGTAAAAAGTTCCTGCCCGTGAAAGTTGACCACAGCCGTTGAATTGGAAGCCTCTTCCCCGAATGCCCAGCCCGAGACCAGAGCAAATAGGCAACATAGTAATCCGACTCGTTTTTTTATATCCAACATAGCTAGCGCCTCCAGCAGAAATCAATGTTCGGCGGGATCGTATCCCGCCGAACTTATTATCTTTAATCTATGCGTCTTCTTTACCGAGCCAACGATAGACGATGCCCGCCAGTGCCGCACCCACAATCGGCGCCACCCAGAACAGCCAGAGCTGTTTAACGGCAAGACCACCCGCAAAGAAGGCTACTGCGGTACTACGGGCCGGATTTACCGACGTGTTCGTTACGGGAATGCTGATCAAATGAATCAGCGTCAGACCCAAGCCAATTGCAATCGGTGCAAAACCTGCCGGTGCACGGCTGTCAGTTGCTCCAAGAATAATGATCAGGAACATAAAGGTCATAACCACCTCACAAATCAATGCGGACATCATGCTGTAACCTCCCGGCGAATGGGCCCCGTATCCATTGGAAGCAAACTGGCCCGCCGCAGAACCTGCCGCCATGAATCCTTCCTGACCGCTGGCGATAAAATATAAAACCGTGCCGCCAAGCAACCCGCCGAGAACCTGGGCGATAATGTAGGGACCAATCTCTTTTGCACTGAACCGGCCACCCATCATGAGTCCGACACTGACCGCCGGATTCAAATGGCAACCAGAAATATGTCCAATCGCATAGGCCATGGTCAGCACGGTCAAACCAAAGGCCAACGAAACGCCCAACAGACCAATTCCAACATCAGGAAACCCCGCTGCCAAAACCGCACTGCCGCAACCGCCCAGCACCAACCAGAAGGTGCCTATGAATTCTGCTCCCAGCTTCTTACACATGTTATTTCTCCCGTTCGTGGTTTATGTTTATTACAACTGGCTCTCAACTGGCATCCACCGCCAGAAACGATCTTTCCATCGTTGTCCGTAACTCCGCGCAGGTTGCTTTTTAACTTCCCCCTCGGCAGAGGTCCAGCGGAGCTTACCCTTTTCATTAAGAGTAACCGCCCATGCATTTTCCGGAGCAATCATCGTTTCATAATCAGCCAACATTTCAGCAGCGAGTTTTGGAGAATCAATCACCAGCATGTGCTCGGTATTAATATCAATCGAACGCGGGTCAACATTCAGCGATCCCAAAAGCACCCAATGATCATCAAGGACAAATCCTTTCGTGTGTAGCGAAATAAATTTAGATTTAACGGGAGGCGTATCGCTGTATGCACGTAATGCGGCGGAAGGCTCGCCACGAAACTCATATAACTCGGCTCCCGCATTAAGGAGTTTTTTTCGATATTTCTTATAATGACTGTGCGCCATCGTGTGGTTATTCGATTCCATGGAGGGAACCAAAAATCTGGCTTTTCGGCCTTCCTTCGTAGTTTTCTCCACATCAGAAATCAACTCCTTCGAAGGAATCATATAGGGCGTGATCACGCTGGTTTGATATCTGGATTTTAAGTCTGACTGACCCAATTGATCAACCAGACGGATTCCGCGGTCGCCCTCAACCTCCGGCGTATCTTTCATGCTCTCCGCCACACCCGGAACCATCTTTTGCGGCATTGCTTTGAAGAACTCGCTCCAATCGACCGCCTCTATAGGAATGGTCGTTTGTTTCAGCAGATCCTGATCTGCCAGCAGCACAGTATAGTAGCGATCCCATGCCTTTTTTGATTCTTCAGGAGAAAGCTCTTTGAACATGGCTTCGCCAGGATACGTTGCGGGAGCATTCCAGTATTCATCAAAATCAATAGCCAGATCCTCCATAATGGGCCCGGTCAGAAGCAGGTCGAGGTCTCGATTATTATATTTTGAGCTTAAACCGAAATAAGGATTCCCGATATTACGTCCACCCACGATACCCCACTGCCCATCGACCAAAAGCTGTTTATTATGCATCCGACGATTCAGTGTACTAAACTGCGTGCTCATCTGGAACGCCCGCCCGATCAGGCCCTTGCGCACCCTTCCCGGGTTGAAGCGCCGTAGCTGAATATTTGGAAGGCGGGCGACTAAAGCAGTTCCCTTATCGGTCCAATCTTTCGGCATATCATCGACTAAAAGACGAACCTGAACCCCCCGCTCTGTCGCCGCAATAATACGATCGAGCATCAGCCGGCCGCTTTCATCGTTCGACCAAATATACACCTGCAAATCAATACTCTGCTGTGCCGAATCAATTAAAGCCAACCGCCAATTCAGTGCATCCACATTTCGCTGAATCAACATGAAGGCCGATTCGTTTTTCTTAGCACCCGAAAGCACGGCCTTGCTTGAATCGGCCAGTATCCCTGCACCCGCTTCCGGTTGACTGTAGCTAACCAGCTTATCTGGACTTTCGGGAATATGCGCGCAACCCGCCACAACCAATAAGACAACACCAATAGAAATTCTTATCCCTGAATTCATAACCATCTCCTCTACTTATGCATCTCAAGTGTACGCTGGCCAACGGACGGCCCCGTTCCCCGCTGTTCAATCCCTGCAACTCCGCCATTCACGCTGTTATGACGATTCAGCGTTTGCGGAAGCGGCAACAGACAGAAGGCCGGCCATTCTGCAAAATCAACAATCTCTTCCTCTACAGCCGACGTATCAAAAAGTGCCTGAACCGTTATAACCGGCTGAACGGCAAAGGAATCTCCAAGATCAAAGTGCGTATCATTCCCAGCTGTCGCACGTAGACGATGTTCATGATCGAACCAGAAGACCATCACATGATGATTATAATCCGCCTGAGCCACGACAAATTTAAACCAATTGATCACAGGAATAGGCAGTGAAAATCCAAGTTGTAGTTCCTGCGTATCGAGGCCCTCATACATAAAGGCGTACCCCTCCGGCAGCACCGTCATTTTTAAAGGAGGCCCAAGTTCTTCCAAAACTTCATCCCGGTGCGTTATCCCGTTTTCATACGGCCTTACTGGGAATGCGATGTTCGGGTTCATCTTTTTCCGCGCCAAAGTACAGCCGCTGATTAGCACAGAAGCCGCCAGTAGAAAGCAGACCAAACAAAATCCGGTCGCATTGAAGGAGCGATTTCGACCGCTTCTGGGCAACGCGTGTGGATTACTTTTTCTTAGCAGGCTCATAAGGAAGGGATTCGTTACTGTAGGAGTAGGTTTTCAGGATTCCTTGTTTATCAAAGAAAAAGATCGCCCGGTCATAAGCCGTAACCTGCGTGCCCGTATTCCACACGAGCAGCATAAGCGACTTACCATCCTTGCCTTCCCGCATATAGTAAAAGACCGTTTCATCGTGCAACGGAATCAGTTGCGATGGAGGCCCGAGAAACGTTGCCACTTCGGCGGCGGTCGTTACGCCTTTTTCCCATTGCGGTACATCCTTCGACCTCCAGCTATTCTCCACGCCCGCATAGCCATCCCAATTCGCGCACCCAGCCAATAATAAAACTGCACCTACTGCAAAAAGAGGAATCCATTTCATTGGATGTTTATTCATCGTCGTTACTCCTTTCAATATTCAGACCTATCGGACTATTGACCTAGAACTATGCCTTTTAATTGACATTCATTACATATGATTTCTAAATTTACTTTGCATTGTCGATCATCAGAATCGTCTTTTCCTCGACCTCGAGGGCAATGCTGGCAAGTTCAGGTTCCTTCGAAAGTGCCGACAACATATTCGGACGCATCATACACAGCGGTCTTGGTGCCGTTCAGGATTGGGGCCATCGAACGGCCGTGCATGGGTTCAACGTTGCGCCCTTTATACGTGGCGGGATACTTCACTCCTGCCAGTTCCAACATGGTCGGCATAAGGTCGGTGACATATGCAAAGGCATCACTCTGAAGACCGCTTTTAATTCCGGGGCCGGCAATCAGTAAAGGAGACCGGATTCCACCTTCCCCTACCGTCAGTTTAAACTTATCCAACGGTCCGGCTGAGCTGCTGGCAAAGCCAGGGCCGTAGGCATAGTTAGACCAAGGATGCCCGATGTTTTCCAGCGAGGTATCGAACATGACTTGGAACTCTTCGCCAGCGCCCGGGTACTGATTGGAATAAAACGCATTCGCCCCGTTGTCCGACAAAAAGATAACGATGGTATTTTCGTATTCGCCAATGTCCTTCAGGAAATTGATCACCCGGCCATAATGATAATCCATGGCATCGATCATTCCGGCGTAGACTTCCATGCCGCGGGCTTCAATCGCTTTTTCATCCTCGCTGAGTTCTTCCCAAGGTTTAATGTGTGGATTCCGTTCTGCAAGCATTGCATCCTTCGAAAGGAGCCCACGCTGCTTGGCGGATTCCCATCGTTGGATCTTCAGGGCTTCGTAGCCGTCATCATAGTGCCCTCGGTACTTTGACAGCCAGGGCTCTGGAACATGCAGCGGATCGTGCGGCGCGGTGAAAGCCAGATAAGCGAAAAACGGTTTCCCGTCAGCACGATTTTCTCGAATTGAATCCATCAGATGATCTGCATAACTTTTGCTCGAATAAAAGTCCGCCGGAAGACGCTCCAGAAACTCTCCGTTCTTGGAATATTTGGCCGGGTGATACATAGACTGGATCCCCTGCATATCTGCCCAATGACTCGCTGCACCAATCAGCATGGAAAAGCTACTCTCGAATCCGCGATCAAAGGGCAACGTTCCTTTTTCATGGCCTAGATGCCACTTTCCAGACAGGTAGGTATGGTAACCGCCTTGTTGAAAAACTTCCGCAAGCGTTGCAACCCGATTATTTAAATGTCCTTCGTAGCCCGGTTTCCCGACGTGCGCCTCCGTTAATAATTCGCCCATGGTGCCGAGACCGGCAATATGATTATCGTTGCCCGATAACAACATGGACCGGGTTGGGGAACAGCTCACCGAAACATGAAAGTCCGTAAAGGTAACCCCATTTTTAGCCAGCGCATCCAGATGCGGCGTTTCGATCTCGCTGCCGAAGCAGCCCAAATCAGTCCAGCCCATATCATCGGCCATCACCAACAGAATATTGGGATTTTCGGCCGCGTGAACCGTGGTAGCAAACAACGCCAAACAGCAGACTCGTTTTAATACAGTAGCTTTTTTCATAAGGTAATTCCCCTTATTCTTCATCGTCTGTGAATTTGGTTTAATAATCAGGAACGGCAGGCATCCCGTCTAGAGATGCCTGCCGCAGGTCAATTCTACTATCTTACTTCGCTGGAATACTGATGGTGACCTTGTTCACATAACCGGTGAATTTGGAATCCTTACGATCCTCGAAGATATTGTAGGCCACCTGGGTCGCGTCATCGATCCCCACGTCGGCGGTCTCATCGGCAGAGAATACCATGGGTTGGGTCTTCTCGATACGCCCTTCCGCGACCTTTTCTCCATCGACATAAAGGGTGGCCAGGCCGCCCTTGCCGGTACCTTCTCCGGCGGTGTCGTAATCGAAGGTCAGTTTGATTTCGGCTTTGTCGGCTTTAATCGCCTTCGATGCTTTGACCGTGTACCGTTCCAGCCCAAACCAGTTGTAGGTATAGGCTGGCTTACCTTTATCCATATAGAGCGCCCATCCTCCAAACTGGCCGCCTTGGCAGAGAATAATGCCCTTGTCCTTCCCTTCCAACGACACGTCGGCAACGATGGTCTTCGAGTTGTTTTTCACGTTGAGGAAGGTATTTTCGAGCAGTCCCTCCATGCCCTGTCCGAGCGTGAGGCTGGTGCGGTCGCCCATTAAGTCGGGGCGTCCGGCAATCGCGGCATTGAAGCGTTCGAAGACGCGATCGTCGAGCGGATAGACATTATTCTCGATGGCTTCTTTCTCAAAGAGAGCCTGCAGTTTTTTCAACTGCTTCGGCTGCGCGGCGGCCAGATCCTTGGTCAGGCTGAAGTCGTCATCGATATTATAGAGTTCCCATACATCCTCCTGAAAGGTGCGGATGGGAGAATTATGCCACGGTATGCGGTGCACGACGCGAGCGAGCCAACCGTCATGATAGATCGCGCGGTTACCAAACATTTCGAAGTACTGAGTTTTGCGGCGATCTTCGGCATCTTTATCCTTGGTTGCGTAGAGCATGCTTACGCCATCCAGCGGTTTTTGCTGCACGCCGTTAATTGACTTCGAAGCTGGAATTTTCGTGGCTTCGAACACGGTGGCGGCAACGTCGTTGACATGATGCCACTGACTGCGGATTTCGCCTTTAGCCTTGAAGCCGTTCGGCCAATGCATGACCATCCCGTTACGGGTTCCGCCGAAGTCGGCTGCGACCTGCTTGGTCCACTTGAAGGGAGCATCGGTTGCCACAGACCAGCCACACGACATGTGCGGGAATGAGTCCGGGCCGCCCCAGTCGTCCGATCGCGCCAGCATGCTCTCGATGGTTTCAGCACCAAAAATTCCGTTCAGACTGATGAGCTCGTTGAAGGTTCCCTGAAGGCCACCTTCGGCACTCGATCCATTATCGCCCATGATGTAGATGAAGAGGGTGTTGTCGAGTTCGCCAATATCTTCGAGGGCGCCTACGAGGCGACCGACCTCCACGTCGGTGTGTTCAGCAAAACCAGCAAAGGTTTCCATCTGAAGGGCGAAGAGTTTTCGTTCGTTGTCGCTGAGTGCTTCCCATTCCTTGATGTCTTCTGGCATCGGGGCGAGCTGTGCATTTTCAGGAATGATACCCATTTTCTTTTGGCGGGCGACCGTTTCTTCGCGCAGCTTTCCCCAGCCCTCATCGAACTGACCTTTGTATTTCTCGATCCATTCCTTCGGAGCGTGATGCGGGGCGTGGGTGGCTCCAGGGGCAAAGTAGACGAAGAATGGTTTATCCGGCGTCATCGCATGTTGGAACTTCATCCACTGGACGGCCTCGTCGGTCATGTCCGTGGTGACATGATAGTCCTCGCTATCCTTCACCTGCACACGGGTCACACCGTCATAGATCACCGGATCCCACTGATCCGTTTCTCCGCCGATGAATCCAAAAAACTTGTCGAACCCTGAATGAATCGGCCAACGGAAATAGGGTCCTGAGACCGAGACTTCCCGCGTGGCCGTTTCATGCCACTTGCCGAATGCGGCCGTGCTGTAGCCATTTTGGCGCAGAGATTCTGCGAAATATTTGGCGTCGTCCGGGCGAATGCCCAAATTGCCGGGGAACCCGGTGGCGATTTCCATTACCGAGCCGACATTAACATTGTGGTGGTTGCGTCCGGAAAGAAGGGCCGCACGAGTTGGCGAGCACAAGGCCGTCGTATGGAAACGATTGAAGCGCAGGCCTTCATTCGCCAAGCGGGTAAAGGTCGGGGTTTCGATGGCTCCACCAAAAGGAGCGGTCGCACCGAATCCGATATCATCGATCAGGACGATGACTACGTTGGGGGCATCTTCAGGTGCTTTCACTTCGATGAGTTCAGGTTTAATTGCTTTCCTTGCATCCATCTCGGTAATGGCCGGATGAACAGGTGGCTGGATCGGCAGGACGGATCGATCGATGGGCTTGGCCGTTGCGGCAAAGCAACTGAGCAGACAACCTGCCGCGGTAAGCAGCATCGGTGCTGTATTGGTGGTGGTTATGGAGCTTCCATTTTTCATTATACTTCTCCTTACCTTGTGGTTACTGAACAGACTCAATTTTCCGGGATGCCCGGTTGTTCCGATATTCCTACGGTGTGTTTTAGTATGTTCATCATTCTATTTCTTCAGTTGCTAAAAGCTATTTAGTCAACGGAATCTCATCCTGTTGCTTACTGATCAATACGTTTGATCAGCTTCGTGGCATCATAGCCCTCTTCGTCGTTAGTGACCTGCTCGCTCGGGCCGTAGTGACGCATGAGGATGTTGAATTTGCCCGTGGTGTTGCCTTCACGAATCGGAATGTTGTTGGGCTGACCGTCGCAACCGAAGCGCAGCGTATAGGTGCCATCCGCGTTCTGTACCGGATCCATTTCGCTGGAAATATTGCCTTTATCGTTAAACAAACGACCATCCCCATTATAAACGGTGGCCGACCAGAAATAGGTATCTTTCGGATCAACGAAAGTCATCTCATACGACCCGTCCGCATCGAAGTAGGTGCTGGTCTGGTAAATATTATCCTGAACCATCGCGCCGCCCCATCCGCCGGCTGCTCCGACATAATTCATGTAGGAAGTTTGACCACTCTCTTTATTGGGTCTTCCGCCAAATCAGTGGGTGCACGTGAGGTTTTCGCTTTGCCTGAAAGTTTGAAATGGCCTGAAATCAGGATGGCATACAAGTAATAT
>JADGFE010000016.1 GCA_016744085.1 Kiritimatiellales bacterium
TGAAACAGCAGACATAGCTCCATCTGATCAAGCGCCGCTTGTCGCGCCCCGCCCGGGGCGCGTGGATTGAAACATCGGGAACGAACAGCCGCCCGTCCAGCTCGACGTCGCGCCCCGCCCGGGGCGCGTGGATTGAAACATGCGCTGGGGTATATGGATATCCGGGAAAAAAGTCGCGCCCCGCCCGGGGCGCGTGGATTGAAACCGCCGTTGCGTATGATGTGGAAACATGAAATAATTAAGGCATTAAATAGGGGAAGCAATGAGTGTGGATAAGGAATGGTTCAAAGGATGGAATTTGTCGGGAGAGGGGATTTTTCTGTCGGCAGGGCCCTGCAGTGCTGAAAGCGAAGAGCAGGTGCTGACGACAGCGCGTGCTTTGGCGGGGAAGGTGGATTTTTTACGTGCCGGAATTTGGAAGCCCCGCACGCGGCCCGGTAGTTTTGAGGGAGTAGGACTGAAAGGTTTGGCATGGCTGGATCGGGCTCGTAGTGAAACGGGCGTGAAGGTCGGAACGGAAGTGGCAGAGCCATCTCATGTGGAAGCTTGTTTGGAATACGGGATGGATGTGCTGTGGGTTGGGGCGCGCACGACGACGAATCCTTTTTCAGTTCAGGCCATTGCTGATGCCTTGCGCGGAACGGATATTCCGGTTCTGGTGAAAAACCCAATGAGTGCGGATGTTGATCTTTGGATTGGAGCACTCGAGCGGTTGGCTAATGCGGGGTTGACGAGGTTGGGTGCCATTCATCGGGGTGCAAGCTCGCCACTTGAAATGCGTTATCGGAATGCGCCAGCGTGGAAAATGCCGATTGAGTTGATGCGGCGTATGCCGGAAATTCCGGTGATCTGCGATCCCAGTCATATCTGTGGTAAATCTGATTTAATTGCAACCATTGCGCAGGAAGCGATGGATCTTCTCTTTGATGGACTGATGGTGGAAGTGCATCCTGATCCCCCAAACGCACTCTCCGATGCTGCCCAGCAACTGACGCCTGAACAGTTTTATCATATGATTGGAGCACTGGATCTTCCGCATGAGCAGAGCGAGAGTACGATTTTTATCAATCGCATGAGTGAGCTTCGGGAGGGCGTTGATGAAGTGGATAGTCAGTTGCTGGGTTTGCTTGGAAAGCGAATGGAAATTGTCTGTGAAATGGGTCGGTTGAAGCTGCAGGAAAATGTGTCGACATTACAGCCGCATCGCTGGCAGGAAATTCTCGAGGATCGAATTAGAAAGGGCCTGTCGCTTTCGTTATCCGAAGATTTTATACAGCAGTTAATGCAGTCGATTCATGAGGAAGCCATTCGTCAGCAGGAATTTGGTCGTGTCGAGGGCGCGGATTAGGCTACTTATTTTCATTATAGAACATATATTCTTCCTCATCGAGGGCACCATCCTCATTGGTATCGATGAGTACAAAGTTAGAACTCAACCTTCCGATGACTTCGTCATCAGTAAGTTTTCCATTACGGTCCAAATCATAGCGGCGAAGCAGATTTTTAAATGCACCGCTTCCTGTCGTTGGTTTGGTGGAAACCGGTTTCGCAGTTGCTATATTCTGACGGCCAAAAACTTTGCCTCCAAAAGGATCCGGTTGCAGGTAAATGGTATATTGTTGCGTAACCTCAATGTTGCGTTTTGCTGCAATAGAATGGACTGAATACGTTATCTGGAGTGAAATCGATTTGTTGATATCAAGCTTGCGGGCGTTTAATAAGAATTCGCGTGGTTCATTGTCGGTCGCTTGTGCAGTGATGCGCGGCGCAGTATTTATAGAGGGTGCTACAACTCCGGTAGGCACCTTTAATGTATAGTGAAGGGGTTTGCCCAAGTTGTTCCATGCAACGTTGTAAAGCGGATCAATATGAAACCCAAGGTAGATTTGTCCGTCGCCGGTTTCGCGAACATTCTTGTTTCCCTCAATGCGGACTTTAACGTAATGAGGCGGCTTTGAGGCTCGAGGCGTCAGCTGAAGTGGTTCAAAGCGATCTTTCGTATCTACCTGAACGCGTTGCACGAGCTTGGTCTTGGGCATTGCCATGGGTTCAATAGTCGGTTCAGGTAGGCCATGAACCGGCACCGCTAGGTCTGCTTCGCCTGCAGTTTCAGTAAGTGCTTTGCGAAATTCATCAACATCGGAAATCGGGCCTGCATAGGTTTCGAGCCCGCTTGCGTCATAAATAAAAACACTGTTATAGTTGTTTGGAGCTAATGTTTTCGCAGTTTGATTATCCATGAGATCGCATAACCAGGGAATTCGCGTTGATAAATGTTCGCCAGCCAGTTGCGCATGGCGTTTGCGTTCTTTTTGAACCAGGGGTTGGCTATACCCATTATTTTCGGGATGGAGGAGATGACGGTAGATGTAGTAAAAGTTGATGCCTTTGGATGCAAAGTCTAGGGCGGTAGCTTCCATGTTTCTATACGTTTTGATGAAGTTAGGGTCGGTTAGATCTCCCAGAATTAAAACAGTATGAGGGCCGTCAGCGACAATGCTACGCAATTTTACTTTTGTATCCTGGGCGTTATAAACAAAGATATCGCCGATTATTTTTTCGGGTTTTTGTTCGGCTTTAGGTTTTTCAATCGGGTTTTGCTTAGGGATATTCTGTCGAAGCCATCGCCGGTTTTCAGGTAGCTTAGCCAGTTTGTCGATTTCTTCCTGGGAGTCGGCCACAATGGATGAGAGATCATTTCCAATATTCTTGCTGCCTTGAATTCCACGATTTTCCGTAAAAGTACTATCGATAATTACGGCCATAATTCCATTAGCATTGGCCACGGCTCCGGCCCCGGCGGTTGAAAAATTACGTTCAAAGGTGCATTTCAGAATCTGAGGCTGAAAGGGACCGCTGAATGCCAGAGCTCCACCATTATTTTGTGCCGAGTTTTCGGAGAAGGTGCTTTGGGTGACTTCGACAGCAATGCCAGCTTTGTTGTCGGTTGTGGCAGCAATAGCTCCGCCCAATCCATCGGTCGAGTTATATAAAAATGAGGTGTCATGAATCATTACTTCCGCTTCTGATTCCAATGATATTGCTCCGCCGGTTGTTGGGGCATAGTTAGATGAGAATATTGAGTTTTTTACTTTAAGACTGGATGAACCTGTTGTGGCTAATGCGCCCCCTAATTTTGCCGCGTTTGAATAAAAAGTACAGTTGGTAATGATTGCCTCTGATTGATTAAGATGAATGGCCCCGCCAATATCGGCATTATTTTTTTCAAAAGTACAGTTGGCGACAATGGACTGCTCGGTGCCTTCAGGGAAATAAATGCCGCCGCCAAATCGGTTCTCTGCTGCGGAGTTCGCATTGCCTCTTGAAATAATAAAGCCGTCGATACGGCAGTCGCTCGCACCAGTAAGTACATGATAAGAATTATCTAAAATTGAACCTGAGCGGCCAATATCTCCACTGAGTATAGTTCGGTTTGCTTTGAATATACGTTGATCGAGTTTACTTTCTCCCCCACGAAATCCACCGTAAAGGGATATATTTGGTTTTAACTCGAAGGTGGAGTTTCGACTCAAATCTCTCGGTTTATAGATGCCGGCTTTAACCCAGATTTCACCTCCACCATTCGTTGAGGCTGTAAATATGGCATCCTGGAGATTGGGAAAAGCAGATGCCCAGGATTCTCCCGTGGGGATTTCGGTTTTAGTGTTGTGGGCAACGTAAAATGTTTTTGCGTAAGAAATGGTTACCACAAATGCAAGAGTTGCCATCAAAAGGTGGCGGTGAGGAAATAAAATGGAGTTGGTTTTGAAAAACATAGCGCAAATTCCTATCACGTTGTGAGCTGACCGCTCAAACCTAAAGCATATCTACTTAAACGACATTGCAAGTGCGAAAATTTGGACAGAAAATCCCGAGGGGAGGGGAAATGGTAGATTCCAGACAGAATGGACTTGCCTTGAATCCTCTCTAATCTATACATTCCGCGTTCTTCCAAACGGAGAGATGTCTGAGTGGTTTAAGGTACCGGTCTTGAAAACCGGAGAGGCGCAAGCTTCCGGGGGTTCGAATCCCTCTCTCTCCGCCACTTTAGGTCGCTGGGTTTATGCCAGCGACCTTTTTTTGTCCTGCATGAAATCACCTAAATCCCATCCATAGAACTCGGATATTTAGACGGGATTAGCAGTTGCGCGAGTTTTGTTTGTTCAGTATATATTGAACATCATGAATGAAGCATCAGAACAGACTGGTTCTCTTACGGAGATAGAGCGTGAAGTTATCGCGATTTTTTTGCGAATGGCTGATATGCTTAATTTGCCACGTTCGGTAGGTGAAATTTATGGCGTTCTTTTTATTTCTTCAACTCCACTTTGTCTGGATGATTGCCATATTCGCCTTAATATCAGTAAAGGCTCAACCAGTCAGGGATTAAAGATTCTTCGTTCCTTTGGTGCGATTCGTACCGTTTATATTCCCGGTGATCGGAAGGATTACTACGTGGCAGAAACGTCATTGCGAAAGATGGCCTCCGGATTTGCCAGTGAGCAGATTCAGCCTCATGTCGCCAGTGGTAAGGATCGGGTTGCGCGCATACGTGAATTAATGGATGCGTATGAATCGGATGGGAAAGGCGAGCTGGCTGAAAAAATTGATTTGTTGGAAAACTGGCAACGCAAAGCTGGCAAGACATTGCCTCTAATCCTTAAATTGATAGGTAGCTGATAGTATGATGGTTACGACTCAATTTGAACCGGGCATTCGCTGGTATTGCGTGCGAACGAAGCCTAAAAAAGAGCGGATGGCTGCTGCCAACATTGCTTCGCTTCATGGTCTTGATGTTTTCTGCCCTCAAATTCGATTTCGGCGGAAGACGGCTCGCGGGCCGGTTTGGTTTCAGGAAGCCATGTTTCCGGGGTATATGTTTGTTCGGTTCGATATGGTTGAAATGAAACGTGCTGTTTCATATTCACCGGGGGTATTGAATATCCCTGTTTTCAATGATCGTATTGTTTCGATTCCTGATTCGGTTATTGAGTCGATCCGAAAGAATCTCGATGAGGAAAGCGTGGTAGATGCGGGCCTCCCTTTGGAAGTTGGTGAGGAAACAACAATTCTCGAAGGATCGATGCGGGGCATTAAGGTAAAGGTTATCAAGGTGATGTCTGCCGAAAATCGCGTTTCCGTTTTGCTGGAAATGTTAGGTACTCTGGTTGAAGCAGAATTTGCTGCAGATCAGTTAGAGCATCGGACGGACTACCGAGTGACTGCTGATCAATAGATCTGCAGCACCGGATATCCAATGAATGGGTATTTCCATATTTTAGATGGTATAAGGAAGGTTTCAGCAATAAACGGCTGATCGACCGAGGGCGGCAGCGTATCCGTAGCTGCTTTTCTGTAGATGTATTAAAATTTGGTTTTGATCTACTAATCAGGTATGAAACTTGCTTTGTTAACGAGACTTTAGAAGAGGAAATTACACTATGTGTGGAATTGTAGGTTATTTTGGAAAGAGGAATGCATCAGATATTTTGGTGGATGGACTTCGCCGTATGGAGTATCGAGGATATGATTCTGCTGGCGTAGCATGTCTTTATGACGGCGAGATCGGCGTTGTAAAAAACCCTGGTAAAATCAAGGGGCTGCGCGAGAAAGTTGATGCCTCGGGATCTGGTGTTTTACAAAATTCGATTCAAGGGATTGGTCATACTCGTTGGGCGACACATGGGCCTCCGACCGAGGTTAATGCGCACCCACACCTAGATGTATCTGGTCATTTTGTAATGGTTCACAATGGCATTATCGAAAACTATAAACAGATCCGAAATGGGCTTTCCCAGCACGGTATTGAATGTGTTTCTGATACCGATTCAGAAGTGCTGGTCCAATTAATTGCCTATTGTTATAAGGGGAATCTTGAAAGCGCTGTTAGTGAAGCGCTGAAAAAAGTCAAAGGCACGTATGGTATCGTGGTTATGACGGACAAGGAGCCTGGTAAATTGGTAACGGCACGTTGCGGAAGTCCAATTGTATTAGGGTTAGGTAAAGGTGAAACTCTCGTGGCCAGTGATGCGGCTGCCATTATGCCCCACACCCGTGATGCGGTTTATCTTGAAGATTTTGATATGGCCGTGATTACTGATGACGGTGTTCAAATGTTCGATCTTCAGCATTCGCCGGTTGATCGTGAAGTCACCGAGATGGACTGGGAAGAGGGTGCTGCCGAAAAAGGCGATTATGAGCATTTCATGCTTAAGGAAATGTTTGAGCAACCCGCCGCTATTCGTAATGCAATTCGAGGCCGGCTGGATTATGAAATGGGTACTTCTGTTTTATCCGGTCTGGATTTCTCTCCACGGGATGCGGCTTTAATCAGTCGGATTCTTGTCGTTGGTTGCGGTACTTCGATGCACGCCGGAATGGTAGGGGAGTATGCGATAGAGGAAATGGCAGGTGTTCCGGCTGAAGTCGAGCAGGCTGCTGAATTCCGTTATCGAAATCCGATTATTACTCCTACTGATTTTGTTGTGGCGATTAGCCAATCCGGAGAGACTGCCGATACACTTGCTGCTGTACGAGAAGCGAAACACAAGGGCGCTGTAGTGGCCGGCATTTGTAATGTGGTGGGTTCAACAATTGCTCGCGAAACCGGCCGTGGGGTCTATTTACATGCAGGTCCTGAAATTGGGGTGGCATCGACCAAGGCATTTACGTGTCAGGTCTCTGTTATGCTGATGATTGCGCTGAAGGTCGCACGCACTCGACGTTTACCCTTGCACGAAGGTGCCGAGTTTTGTCGTTGGATAGAACGTCTTCCCGAATTAGTAGAAAAGGTACTTGAACAGAATGATGCTATTAAATCGATAGCTCAGAAGTACGCCTCTTGTGATAATGCATTTTTCATTGGCCGTGGTTATTTATATCCCGTTGCTTTGGAAGGGGCATTAAAATTGAAAGAAATCAGTTATGTTCATGCGGAAGGATATCATGCCGCAGAATTAAAGCATGGCCCGATCGCCTTATTACAGGAAGACACGCCTGTAATTGCCTTGCTCAACAATATTCCCGGGAAGGAAAAGACCATTGGCAATGCAGAAGAATGCAAAGCACGCAAAGCGCCGGTAATTGCGGTGGTCACCGAAGGTGATGAAGAAGCTGCAGAAGGATTTGATGATGTTATTGTTATTCCGGAATGTCCTCCGAGTATTACGCCTGTGCCAACAGTTGTAGCCCTGCAACTTTTATCCTACCACATTGCCGCAGCACGTGGTTGTGAAATTGATCAGCCTAGGAATTTGGCAAAATCTGTAACTGTGGAATAATGATTATGATCGAGATATCAGTAAAAGCCGCGCTTGAAGCTGGCGATGCAATTTTAGAGATATACGAGCAGGACTTTGAGGTGGAATTTAAGGCGGATGAATCGCCTTTGACTTCGGCCGACAAGGCTGCTCATGAGATTATAGTTGAGGCATTGGAAACCACACCGTATCCGGTTTTGTCGGAAGAGAGTGCTGAAATAAGTTATGAAGAACGTAAGAGCTGGAGCACCTATTGGTTGGTTGATCCCATTGATGGTACGAAAGAATTCATCAAGAAGAATGGTGAGTTTACGGTTAATATTGCGTTGATCGAAGAGGGTGTTCCTATGTTGGGCATTGTTTATGTTCCTGTTCAAGAGATGCTCTACATTGGAAATCAGGACGGGGCGGTTAAAGCCATTAAAGGCAAGCACTATAAGGACTCGGACGATCTGCTTTCGAAACTTGCGGATTTCTCTAATTTTCAGCAGATACGAGTGAGCGGAAAACCTGCTGGTGCATTACGTGTGGTTGCTTCGAAGTCACATTGTAATGACGAGACTCGGATATTTATTTCTGATTTAGAGGGGAAATATGGTTCAGCCTCTTTGGTTTCCCGCGGGAGCTCACTTAAATTATGTATGGTTGCGGAGGGGAGTGCCGATATCTATCCGCGCATTGCTCCGACGATGGAGTGGGATACGGGTGCTGCCGATGCTGTGGTGCGGGCCGCAGGCGGTAAAGTCTTTAAATTTGATGAAGGCGTTGAGGCTTCAGCCTACCTTTGCGCCAATAAGAATATTGCTGAAGTGTCTTATAATAAAGAGAATTTGCTAAACCCTTATTTTGTGGTCAGTGGTTTGCATGAATAATATGTGTAATTATTATAGACAATTAACTGAAGAGATTATAGGAATACTCACTTTTGAGTGAAACAGAAGAAGTTGGAGACAAAAAATGAGCGGTTATAACCTGTCGCATTTGAAACAACTGGAAGCGGAAAGCATCCATATTATCCGGGAAGTCGCGGCAGAGTTTGATAATCCCGTGATGCTCTATTCGATCGGAAAAGATTCTTCGGTCATGCTACATTTGGCGCATAAGGCTTTTGCTCCAGGCAAGATTCCTTTTCCATTAATGCACGTCGATACGCAATGGAAGTTTCGGGAAATGTATAAATTCCGGACGTTAATGGCTGAGAAGTATGAAGTTGATGTGAAAGTCTGGATTAATCCGGATGGAAAAGATGAGGTTGGTCCTTTTACACATGGTTCTGAGAAGCACACGCAAATCATGAAAACCGAGGGCCTAAAACAGGCGCTGGACCACTACGGTTTCGATGCGGCTTTTGGGGGAGCTCGTCGTGACGAAGAAAAGAGCCGTGCCAAAGAACGCGTATACAGTTTTCGAAATGAGTTTCATCAGTGGGATCCGAAAAATCAGCGCCCGGAACTTTGGAATCTCTATAACGCTAAAGTGAACAAAGGCGAATCGATTCGTGTGTTCCCGCTGTCAAACTGGACTGAGCTTGATATCTGGCTCTACTTGCTTCGTGAAGATATTCCGATTGTTCCTTTGTATTATGCGGCCGAACGTCCGGTAGTTGAACGCGATGGAACGCTGATCATGATTGATGACGATCGTATGCCTTTAAAAGAAGGTGAAACGGCCGTAATGAAAAAGGTTCGCTTCCGCACGTTGGGTTGCTACCCATTGACTGGAGCCGTTGAGTCTGAAGCCGAAACGGTTGAGGAAATCGTGCAGGAGATGCTTTTGACCACGACATCTGAGCGTCAGGGACGTGTAATTGATGGGGATAATTCCTCCATGGAAGATAAGAAAAAAGACGGGTATTTCTAATGGCTGATGCAACCTACAAAATTCAAGAAGAAGAACTGATCCGCGACGATATCACAGAATATCTGCATCGTCATGAAACGAAGGATCTACTACGATTTTTAACCTGCGGCTCGGTGGATGATGGGAAATCCACGCTGATTGGTCGATTGTTGTATGACAGCCACATGATCTATGAAGATCAGCTTGAAAAAGTGGCTAAGGATTCCAAGGTTTATGGAACGACAGACGAAGATTTCGATCCGGCCCTTTTGACTGACGGATTGAAGGCTGAACGGGAACAGGGCATTACGATTGATGTAGCCTATCGTTACTTTTCAACTGACCGCCGGAAATTTATTATTGCCGATACACCGGGTCATGAACAATACACTCGGAACATGGCTACCGGTGCGTCCAACTGTAACCTGGCGGTTATTCTAATTGATGCGCGATATGGTGTTATCACTCAGACCAAGCGTCATAGCTTTATATGCTCACTCTTGGGAATCAAGCACGTGATCGTTGCCGTCAATAAGATGGATATTGTCGATTGGTCGGAAGAAAAATATGAAGCGATTAAGGATGAGTACAATTCATTCGTTTCCCGCCTGAATTTTTCGGATATTCATTTTATTCCAATGTCTGCACTCAAAGGCGACAATGTTGTAGAGCGCAGCGAGCATATGCCGTGGTACGACGGGCCGACTTTCCTTCATCACCTTGAAGGGGTCAATATTTCGACCGACCGTAACCTGATTGATATGCGTTTGCCCGTGCAGTGCGTACTTCGGCCCAATCTTGATTTCCGCGGATTTAGCGGGACACTCTCATCCGGTGTGGTGCGTGTAGGCGATGAGATAGCGAGTCTGCCGTCGCGACAGGAATCTAAGATCAAGGCGATCTATGGTCCTGATGGCGAGATTGAGGAAGCTTTCGCGCAGCAGGCGATTACGGTAACGCTAGAAGATGAAATCGATGTTTCCCGCGGTAACATGCTGGTGCCGGTTAAAAATATTCCGCATATCGGAAATGAATTTGAAGCCATGGTGGTTTGGATGCATGAAGCTGCCGCCAAGGCTGGGAAAAATTATCTCATTAAACATGCGACCAGTATGATTCCGGGTGTACTTTCGGACATTCGCTATAAGGTGGATGTAAATACGATGAAGCGTGACAAAAACGCGGCAGAAGATTCCGCTGAGTCATTGGAGTTGAATGAGATCGGTCGTTGTCACATTACGTTGCATCGTCCAATTGCATTTGATCCCTATGACCGCAACCGCTCGACGGGTGCGTTCATTGTTGTCGATCGTCTAACGAATGCCACGGTGGCTGCAGGAATGATTGTTGATCGTATTGTGTCGAAACCGGGACATAAGAAAGCTCCCGTCAGTCAGAATATTGTTAAGAGCGACAGTCTGGTCAGCGCCGAGGATCGTCAGAAGTTGTTAGATCAAAAAGGGGCTACGATCTGGTTGACCGGTTTAAGCGGCTCAGGAAAATCTACAGTTGCTCAGCAACTGGAAAAAGACCTTATTGACCAAGGGCACCTCTGCTACATTCTGGATGGAGACAACGTTCGCCACGGACTCAACCGAGACCTTGGTTTCTCGATGGAAGACCGTACGGAAAATATTCGCCGGATTGCGGAAGTTGCCGCCCTGATGAATGATGCCGGCGTGGTTGTAATCACATCCTTCATTTCACCATATATTTCTGATCGGGCATCTGCTCGGGAAGTTATCGGTGACGATTCATTCGTTGAAGTCTTTGTAGATACTCCGATTGAAATCTGCGAGCAACGCGATCCGAAAGGACTCTATAAAAAGGCCCGCTCCGGCGAGATCCAACAGTTTACCGGAATAAGCGATCCATATGAAGCTCCGCAGGATGCTGAGATTACCATTGCGACTGATCAATTGGCTCCTGAAGCAGCTTCATCCATCATTATTGGCGATCTGCAAGAACGTGACATTATAAAATAGATAGCGGTCGATCCTGTTAGGTGGATCGATAAAGCATCGAATGATGCAAAAAATATTGATTACAGGATCAAACGGGCAGCTCGGAAGCGACTGTCTCGATGTTTTCAAAGATGCTACCGTTATCAACGGGGTTGATCTGCCGGAGGTGGATCTTTCCGATCGCGCTCAGTGTTTTGATGTATTAAATACAGTGCAACCTGATTTGATTGTCAACTGCGCGGCATATACCGCAGTTGATGCATGTGAATCGGATCCTGGTTGCTGGAAAGCAAATGCGGAACTGCCGGGTCATTTGGCTGAGTGGACAGATGCAAATAAGATATTCCTTGCTCACGTTTCCACGGACTATGTGTTCGCTGGTGACAAACCTTTGTTTGACGCGTCGGTTGAAAGTGATCTGCCAAATCCTATCTCGGAATATGGGAAGTCTAAGCTAGCTGGCGAAATAGCTATTGCTGAACGAACGCAACGATATGCTGTATTACGTACAGCATGGCTCTATGGTTCCCATGGAAATAACTTTCTGAAAACGATGCTTCGTTTGACACTTCAGAATCCGGGGATGCAGTTTAAAGTAGTTGCTGATCAGTATGGATCACCAACCTGGTCATATACGCTTGCTCGGCAAATTAAAGCCATAGCAACAAAGCAGGCGACGGGTATATTTCACGCTTCTTCCGAGGGGTATTGCTCTTGGTACGATCTCGCCTGCACATTTCTGAAACAATTAAATGTGGAGCATAACTTTGTGCCGTGTACAACGGATGAATTCCCGACGGCTACTAAGCGTCCGGCTAATTCTATTTTAGAAAATTATCATGCCAAAAAACAGGGAGTTAACTGCTTTGGGGATTGGGCGGACGAATTGACTCAATTTGTTAAACGGAATGGACAAGCTGTTTTAGAGGAGATGAGAGCTCTATGAAAAAAATAATTGTTACGGGTGGAGCAGGATTTATTGGATCTGCTGTTTGTAGATATCTCGTAAAAGAGAAAGAGTGCGAAGTGCTCAACCTGGATAAACTGACGTATGCAGGTGTGCCGGAATCGCTGAAAGAGATTGAGGATAGCCCGTTATATCGATTTGAGAAGGCCGATGTTTGCGATAAGGAAACAGTATCCGCATTGTTTGTCGATTTTCAGCCGGATGCGGTTATGCATCTGGCCGCCGAATCTCATGTTGATCGCTCAATTGATGGTCCTGTAGCGTTTATTGAAACCAATATTGTTGGCACCTATACCATGCTGGAGGCCGCCCGGGAATATTGGAACGAACTTTCAGCTGATCGAAAAGAAGGCTTTCGCTTTCATCACATTTCTACTGATGAAGTTTATGGTTCTCTTGGAGCGGAGGGCTTGTTTGAAGAAACGACATCCTACGACCCTCGTTCTCCATATTCTGCGAGCAAAGCCTCTAGCGATCATCTGGTGATGGCTTGGTTCCATACCTATGATTTTCCGGTAGTCATAACCAATTGTTCGAATAATTATGGGCCCTATCATTTTCCGGAAAAATTAATTCCTCTGGTAACTCTCAATGCACTGGACGAACTGCCGCTACCCATTTATGGGAAAGGCGATAACATACGTGATTGGCTCTATGTTGAAGACCATGCACGGGCGCTGGTGACGGTGGTTGAGAAGGGCAAGCTGGGCGAAACCTATAATGTCGGCGGCCGCAATGAGCGCACGAATCTTGAGGTGGTGGAAACCATTTGTACTATTCTGGACGAACTGAAACCGCGGGAATCTGGAAGTTATAAGGACCTAATCACATTCGTTACGGATCGGCCGGGGCATGACGCACGTTATGCGATCGATGCAACCAAGCTAGAAACGGAGTTGGGCTGGAAGGCGCTTGAGAATTTTGATACCGGTATTCGACGGACGATCCAATGGTATATTGATAACGACTGGTGGTGGAGACCGATTCGGGAAGGCCGATATTCGGGTGAACGATTAGGAAAAGCCTAATCGTTCCTCTGAATTATGATTTAGGGATTAGGAAGAAAGCTGAAAGATGTCGTATCAGTCATATGAAAATCTTGAGGTTTGGCTCAAAGCGGTAGACTTAAGTGTAAGCATCTATAAATTGATGGGTACTTGTAAGGACTACGGCCTAAAAGATCAGATTTGTCGTGCCTCAGTATCCGTTCCTTCTAATCTTGCAGAAGGGATGGAGCGTGATTCGATCAAAGAAACAATTCACTTCCTCCATATCGCTAAGGGATCATGCGCTGAAGTTAGAACCCAGTTACTGATAGCGAATAAGATTGGCTATATTGCGGCTACAGATTTTTCAACATTGCAGGAACAAGCTGTCACGATTTCTCGTATGTTGCACGGACTGATTAAATCCTTAAAACCTAACACTTAATACTTAAAACTCATGAATCGGAGATTTTGATATGAAAGGTATTGTTTTAGCAGGGGGTAGTGGAACTCGCTTGTACCCACTAACACAGGTGGTTAGTAAGCAGATGCTGCCGGTTTACGATAAGCCCATGATTTACTATCCATTATCGGTGCTCATGCTTGCCGGTATTCGGGAAGTATTGATCATCAGCACGCCGCAGGATCTCCCCATGTTTGAACAGCTGCTGGGGGATGGAACCCAGCTGGGAATGCAATTTTCCTATAAGGTTCAACCGAATCCAGAGGGGTTGGCGCAGGCATTTATTATTGGAAAAGAATTCATAGGCGAAGATTCTGTGGCCATGGTTCTTGGCGATAATATTTTTTATGGTCATGGGTTCCAGAGAATGCTCGAAGATGCGGTTGGGCACAAAATAGGTGCGACGATTTTTGCGTATCAAGTGATGGATCCGGAGCGCTACGGAATTGTTGAGTTTGATGAAAGCGGGATAGCGTTATCACTCGAAGAGAAACCGGAAAAACCAAAATCAAACTATGCGATACCTGGACTCTATTTTTATGATAACCGGGTTGTTGAAATCGCTGAAAACATGAGGCCCTCAGCTCGTGGTGAATTGGAAATTACGGATGTAAACAAACAGTATCTGGAATGGGGTGAGCTCAATGTTCAGAGCCTTGGACGGGGTTTTGCCTGGTTGGATACAGGAACTCATGATGCGATGCATGATGCTTCCAGGTATGTTGAAACCATTGAAAAACGGCAGGGGCTCAAAATTTCCTGTATCGAAGAAATTGCATATCGGTTGGGCTATATAGATAAAGGCCAACTTCAAAAACTGGGCAAAGTAATGGAAAAGAACGCATATGGGCACTATCTTTTAAGATTAGCCGATGGGAAACTGTAATGGAAGTTGTTGATCTAAAGCTGGAGGGGCTGAAGTTGATTAAACCTCATCGGTTTAATGATGATCGTGGATTTTTTCAGCAAACATACGTATATAATGAATATGCTTCGGCGGGTATAGATACTGTATTTGTGCAGGATAACTGGTCTCGCTCAACTAAGGGTGTACTTCGAGGAATGCACTATCAACATGAGCATACACAAGCAAAGCTGGTGAGTGTCATTCATGGTGAAGTCTTCGATGTTGCCGTGGATATGCGAAAAGATTCCCCAACATTTGGACAGTGGGCAGGTTGTCGTTTATCAGCAGAGACGGGCTATCAATTCTACATCCCAAGAGGCTTCGCTCACGGATTTCTGGTTTTAAGTGAAACCGTCGATTTTATGTATAAATGTGATGACTATTATGCCCCTGGTGATGAATACGGCGTGATGTGGAATGATTCTTGTGTTGGGATTGAATGGCCAATTGATGGAAGCCCAATTATTTCCGATAAAGACAAAGAGTTTCCGGCGTTTAACAACGCCCGAGATTTTAAGTATATTAAAAGGAAAAGCAGATGAAAAAAGCATTGATTACAGGTATCACGGGACAGGATGGGTCCTACTTAACTGAACTGCTCATTGAAAAAGGATACGAGGTGCACGGTATTATTCGGCGTGCGAGTTCCTTTAATACGCATCGTATTGATCATCTTTATGAAGATCAACTTGAAGGGCATCCGCGCATGATTCTTCATTATGGCGATATGACCGATTCCAGTAATCTTAATCGTCTGATCGAAAAAATCGAGCCTTCTGAAATCTATAATCTAGCCGCGCAGTCTCATGTACAGGTTTCGTTCGAGGTTCCTGAATATACTGCTGAAGCGGATGCCATTGGTGTGCTTCGTATTTTGGATGCCATTCGTGAAACCGGTGTGGATGCGCATTTCTATCAGGCATCTACATCAGAATTATATGGCCAGGTGATGGAAGTTCCTCAGACGGAAACCACCCCGTTTTATCCAAGATCTCCATACGCAGTTGCTAAGCAGTATGGTTTCTGGATTGTGAAAAACTATCGCGAGTCCTACGGCTTGCATGCCAGCAACGGAATTTTGTTCAACCATGAATCTCCACGCCGCGGCGAAACCTTCGTTACCCGCAAGATAACTATGGCTGTTGCTCGTATTTCCCGTGGACTTCAAAAATGTTTATACATGGGTAATATCGACGCCTACCGTGATTGGGGCTATGCACCTGACTATGTGGAAATGATGTGGATGATGCTCCAGCAGGATACGCCGGATGACTATGTCGTAGCTACCAACGAAATGCACACCGTCCGCGAATTCATCGAAAAGTCCTTTTCTCATGTAAATATCGGAATCGAGTGGGAAGGCGAAGAAGTTAATGAAGTTGGTAAAAATAAAGCTACGGGCGATATCGTAGTTCGAATGGACAAGCGCTATTACCGCCCGTGTGAAGTGGAGCAACTTCTTGGTAATCCGGCAAAAGCTAAAAAACAACTCGGATGGGAACCTAAAGTTAAATTTGAAGAGCTTGTTCAAATCATGACCGATGGGGATCTGCGACTTCTCGATAATCCGAATTACGAAATCGGGTTCTAGCGTTAAGCTATTAGCGAGCAGCAGTAAGCAAACAGCACCATAATGAGAGACTTTCGTAAAATCAAAGCATGGCAATTAGCCGATGAATTAACGGTTAATCTCTACGTTGCGACAAAGAAGTTTCCGAAGGAAGAGTTGTTTGCTCTGACTTCACAATTAAGCCGGGCTGCTTATTCTGTTCCTGCGAATATTTCTGAAGGGGCGGAGAGCGGTAAAGGATTTTTTACGTTTTCATAGATATAGCGAAAGGATCAATAAATGAAGTTCAGTACTTCATTCATCTGTCGACTAAACTGGACTACCTATTCAATAACGATGCCGAGATCCTGTCAAATTGTGCTGAAGAAGTTTCGAAATGCCTCTCAGGTTATATCAAAGCGATTGAATCTGATTTAAATTAGGTAGGAGCTGTAGGCTGTCAGCTACACGCTGTTATCTAAATGGAGGAATAATTATGGAACCCCAAACCTCAAACCCGAAACTTCAAACATCGGACATTCCTTTGGATACCAAGATTTATATCGCCGGTCATCGAGGGCTCGTCGGTTCAGGAATCTGGCGGGCACTTGAGCGCCACGGGTATACTAATCTCATTGGAAAAACCAGGGATGACCTGAATCTAATAAATCAGCAGTCGGTCGAAGATTTCTTTGCTGTTGAGAAGCCGGAATATGTTGTGCTCGTTGCCGCCAAAGTCGGTGGTATTGCTGCTAATAGTACCTACCGCGGGCAATTTATCTACGAAAACATAATGATTGAGATGAACGTTATTCATGCAGCAAAAGTGCATGGAGTTAAAAAACTTCTCTTTCTCGGGTCCAGTTGCATCTATCCGAAAATGGCTCCGCAGCCGATGAAAGAGGGGCATCTCTTGACTGGTCCGCTGGAGGCTACGAACGAGCCTTACGCGATTGCCAAGATAGCCGGCATCCGTCTATGCGATGCCTATAACCGGCAATACGGAACAAACTTTATTTCAGCCATGCCAACCAACATGTATGGGCCTGGCGATAACTATCATCCTGAAAATTCACATGTACTCCCTGCATTTATCCGCCGATTCCATGAGGCCAAGGAACAAGGCCTTAATAAAGTAACCTGCTGGGGCAGCGGTTCTCCATTCCGTGAATTTCTCTATAGCGATGATTTAGCTGAAGCCTGTGTCTTTTTATTGGAAAATATAAACTATGATGATGTGGCTTTTGAAGATGAATCAGGAACCGTTCAGTCGCATGTTAACGTGGGATCCGGAAAAGAAGTAACCATCAAAGAACTGGCCGAAATAGTAAAAGACGCGATTGGTTTTAAAGGTGAAATTGAATGGGATACCTCAAAGCCTGATGGAACGCCTAGAAAACTGATGGATTCATCTAAACTCATCGAATTAGGGTGGTCTCCTAAGGTTAACCTCTCTGAAGGGATCACGTTTGCCTATAATGATTTTCTATCACGGTATATAGATTAAGCTCTTTGGCTAACCGGTGCATGCATTTAGATCAGAATGACTATTACTTGTATTCATTTAATCAAGCTTTTGTTGTGTAGCAAAATATACTAAATAAATATTAAGAATATATTTCATCGAGTCTTTTAAAGTTGATTACATTCCTCATGCCAATGAAGGAGTAATTAACCAAAGGAGATCAAGATGAAGGTATTCATTACATGTACGTTAATGGCATTCGGGTGGTGCAACGGAACGTATGCTGCGGTTGTAGCTGGTTGGGATGTAAGTGGAGTTGATCTGGATGATGGCATTGGTGTTACGACAAATTTAAGCCCATTTATATTTCAGGCAACCACGAGTGAAACGGGATATGTTCAGGCTCAACTGAGTTTAGGCAGCGGAGTCATTCCCAGCACGTCAGCTAATCAATATGGATTTAAAATTCCTTCGGCCAGTCAGACCAATTCCCTGGCAGGTGCCATTGCCTTAAATCAGTATATCGAGTTATCCATTGAGATTGAGGCAGAAAAGGCCCTGAATCTCAGTTCGATAGAAATGAAAGGCGAGGGTAGCGGTACGGCATGTTCCAATGTGGTCGTTATGACGAGTATCAATGGATTTATTCCCGGGCAGGAAATTTCCTCTTCAACAAATGCAAACAGCAATGGTGGATTGGATACAGATGACTCAGGCTTCGGTGCTCCCATTGATTTGTCGGGTGCTCAATACCAAAACCTAACCGGTACCCTTTCATTTCGCTTATATGGATGGAACAGCACATCTGGTTCAGGAACAACCCGAATCCGAAACCTGATGGGCGATGATTTCGAAATGTTGGGTGAGATTGTAGATGTAGTGGGGGCTGACGAACTTGCTCTACAAATGAGTCACTCCAATGGATTCGCTTATGTAACCGCAGATTTTAACACATCAGCCACGACAAACTATATTTTACAGAGTACGGCAAACCTTACATCCAATACGTGGCATACGGTATCAGCACCGTTTACGACCAATTCAATATGGGAGTTTTCAGTAACAAATAACGCCGAATATTTTCGCGTCATTCCTAACTAAACCAATGAGTAGTTTGGAGGTTTAGAATGAAAAAAATAATTCAATTAGTCGTGATGGGTTCCATCTATGTTTGTTTGCCGGCAACGGCGGATATTTTGGCTGCCTGGAATGTTGCCGGAGTTGATGTTGAAGCAGGGAATGGGGTGAATAACACTTCGCACCCGTACACCAAGAATTCCACAACAACTGGAACCCATATTGCAGGAGGGCAGTTGACGCTCGGATTCGATGCGCCCTCGGGGGTATCCGGCATGTATGGATTCAAGTTTTCCGAAGGAACACACCAAACGTCGTTGGCCGATGCCATTGCGAATAATCACTACATACAGTTTAATCTGATTGCAGAAGTGGGCTATCAGTTTAATCTGACTTCAATCGAAATGAACGGTCAGTCAGGAGATAGTGGCCCGGACGAAATCGCACTCCTTTCCAGTGTCGGTGGATTTGTTGCAGGGAATGAACTCGCCTCGCTAACGGGGCGGCAAGGCATAACCGGTGGTTGGGACACCGATGCAGATGGATGGGGCGATACAATCAGTTTAGCCAGCTCTCAATATCAGGGACTCACACTAGTTAGTTTTAGAATATATGGATGGAATAGTACGGGCAGTGCATCATCCGGCATTCGAAACCTAGCGGGAAATGACCTCATCATCAACGGATCAGCTGAAGCCATTCCCGAACCTGCAGTAATCGGCTTCATATCCCTCGCCGGTTTCGGTGCGTTAGTTGCTCGACGATTATTTTCCCCTAAAGCATAGTCTACTCGTATGATTCGTTACGTAATTAATTTCCCTCCGTGTCCCCAGCACCCAGCATCGAGGCTCCGACTCTCCTTAATCTTCACCTCCCATGCATTGCATCTTCCGTCTGAAAATGATCAACTAGTACATTCTGATAGCCGGATCTATTCATAACTCATTGAGTTTATGAATAGATCACTTTAGTTCAATAATTTGAGCCAAAGACGTGATGCGGAATGGTTCAACATTCCGCAAACGTGGCCGGCCCCGTTTGTTCGAGAAAAATCGAGAACTTCACTGCTTTCGACTGCGGCGAAAGTGAATGTTCATGCGATGCATGAATAATTCAGGCTAGAACCTGAATAAGCAGGTACAGGCAATAGAGGCCTTGATGACTGAATGGAAAAATTACGACAACAAACTCCCAACCGATTTTCCTCCTCTGCACGAAATTTGCAGAAAACATTGCTTCATAGGACCGACCCCTTTTTCGACCCCTTTTCCTTTTCGGAATATCTAGGAATAGGCAGAAGAGACTTTGATTAACTAAATGAAGAAACGTATGAAAACAATAGCCATTATACCTGCCCGCGGTGGATCCAAAGGGATTCCGCGAAAGAACGTAATTCCAATTGCTGGAAAACCCATGCTGGCTTGGAATATCGAAGAAGCTATGGCTTCAAAGTTTGTGGACGAAGTTTATGTGTCAACGGATGATGCGGAGATTGCGGAGGTTGCACGGACTTATGGAGCTTATGTCATTGATCGTCCAATGGAGTTGGCGAACGATACGGCCAGTTCCGAGAGTGCGCTTATCCAGGGATTGGAAGCATTGTCTATAGAGGGTGATAATCCCGATGTTCTGGTATTTATGCAGTGCACATCTCCACTAACGGCAACAACCGATATTGATAAAGCCATAAATAAGCTAATCGATGAAAAGGCAGATTCGTGCCTGACGGTGACCGACTTTCATTATTTTCTTTGGAAAGAAAATGACGACGGTAGCGTGGAAGGAATTAATCACGATAAAAAATTCCGGCCGCGACGACAGGATCGCGAACCGCAATATCAGGAAAATGGGGCCATCTATGTGATGAAGGTTCCGGGCTTCATCGAAGCAAATCATCGTTTTTTTGGGAAAACCGTGATGAGTGTTATGCCGCAAGAGCGCTGCTTTGAAATTGACGAGCCCGCCGATCTTCAAATCGCTGAGGTGATGTTGAGTAAGGCTTTGGGCGCTAGGCTTGGGGCTTTGGGTGAAAACGCGGCAACTCCTGAGGCCCAACCCTCTAACGGCCAGTGCCTAATGCCAAACGCCCGGCCGCCTGCGGCCGTGCTCTTCGATTTCGATGGCGTGTTTACCAATAATAAGGTTTATGTTGATGAATCGGGCAAAGAAACCGTGCGTTGCGACCGGTCCGATGGTTGGGGGATGGCGCAGTTGAAAAAAAGCGGAATTAAAATTGCTGTGTTGTCGACCGAGGTTAACCCTGTGGTAACTGCTCGTTGCAAAAAACTGGGGTTAGAGTGTCGTCAGGGACTGGGCGAAAAGAAGTTTGAGGCTTTTAAAAATTGGTGCGCAGAAAATGAGGTTGATCCGAATGAGACGATCTTTGTAGGGAATGACGCTAATGATGCTGAGTGTCTGAAAGCCGCCGGATGCGGCGTGGTTCCGGCAGATGCATATGCTGAGGCCATGGAAGTGGCGGATAAAGTTTTAAGTCGCAACGGCGGAGAAGGTGCTGTCAGAGAGTTGTGTGAAGCAATACTGGCTATTAGCGGTTAGCTCTTGGCTTTTAGCGCGAATGAAACATTTTAATAATGGCTAATGGCTAATGGCTAAAATTTTTAAGGGAGAAAAATTATGACTAAAGCAAATGAGATCAGTGGGTTTTTACATACGAACACACCTAAGGTGATTGCCGAAATCGGATGCAATCATAAAGGCGATATGGAAACCGCCCGTGAAATGATCATGACGGCTGCGATGTTCTGCAAAGTAGATGTGATTAAGTTTCAAAAACGGTGTTCCAAAGAGCTTTTAACCCAGGAGCAATATAACGCGCCTCACCCGAATCCTGCCAATGCCTTTGGAGACACCTATGGTGCACACCGAGAGTACCTTGAACTGGATGTAGATCAGAACCAGCAGCTCAAAATATGGTGCGAGGAATTTGGGGTGGAATACAGCACCTCCACCTGGGATCTGACATCGGCCAAAGACATTGTTCCGCTGAACCCGTCTTTGATTAAAATTCCATCTGCCTGCAACCTGCACTGGGACATGCTTGGGTATCTTTGTGAAAACTATTCCGGTGAAGTACATCTCTCGTTTGGTATGACCACTCAGGAGGAGGAAGAACAGATTGTTAGTTTCTTTGAAGAGCGAAATCGTGCAAAGGATCTAGTCGTTTACAGTTGCACCTCCGGCTATCCGGTCGCCTTCGAGGATATTTGTCTCTATGAGCTGGTCCGTATCCGGAATACCTTTGCCGACCGCGTTAAAGCTATCGGCTTTTCAGGACATCATTTGGGCATTGCCGCAGATGTCGCTGCCATGACCCTCGGTGCCGAATGGGTTGAACGCCACTTTACGCTGGATCGCACCTGGAAAGGAACGGATCACTCGGCATCGCTAGAGCCCGACGGTATGCGCAAGCTCTCCCGCGATCTTCGCAACGTGCATAAGTCTCTTACGTTCAAAAAAAGTGACATTCTTGATGTCGAAGCCGTGCAGCGGGAAAAGCTGAAATATCGCGCTTAGGCGCAAGATTTCAAGGCGTTAGGCATTGGGCGCTTGGCATTGGAAAGGGTGGATGCTCCTCCTCCTTAGGGGCTTAAACCCTCTAGCCCAAAGTCAAATGCCCAGTGCTTAAAACGGAGTGTCTCATGGGAAACGGATTTAGAGAGTGTGGCAAGAGGCCAAGACGCTGGCGGTTGACGTATATAAGCTGATCCGTAAATCCCCGGAATTGAGTAAGGACTGGGGGCTGCGGGATCAGATGCAGCGCTCTGCTGTTTCCATTCCTTCAAATATTGCAGAAGGGGATGCGCGTAAATCCGACAAAGACTCCGTACGTTTCTTTCATATCGCCTCTGGCTCACTGGCAGAGCTGATTACTCAACTTGAAATTGCTAAAGATCTGGAATTTCCGGGAGATGAAGAGTTGCAGGATTTAATTGATCGCTTGGAAACACTGTCAAAAAGAATCGGTGCGTTAGCTAAAGCTAGGCGTTAGGTTTTCGGCATATGGCTTTAGGGAAAATAAATAATGACTATTATCGAGGGCCTCATTTTTGTCCTCCAACGCCAAACGCCAAACGCCCAGTGCCTAACGCCTAATTTATCATGCAAATTACCAAAAAACTCATCATCACCAATACCCTCTGGTCTGCCGTAGCGCAGGTCTTGGTGATGGGCATCAATCTGTTGGTACTGCCCCTGTTCATCAAAAACCTGGGGGCGGAGCTGTATGGAATCTGGGTGATTTCGAATGTGGTGCTGGGCTATCTAAACGTCTTCGATTTCGGGTTCACACAAGGGCTTCAAAAATATGTAGCTGAGGCGCGGGTCAAGAAGGATGACCAGGAGCTGTCTGAAGTGGTCGTCACTGGGGTTGGGTTGCTCCTCTTTATTGGACTATTTCTCGGCGGAATATTTTGGGTCGGGGCTCCGAGCATAGTCGAGTTTTTCAACATCCAGCCTGAAAACCAGTTGATTGCTACGCAACTGCTGAAAATTAGCGCTCTGTTTTGTGTCGTAATGTGGCCGCTGCGGATCGTCGATGTGGTGCTCAACGCCAGCATGAAGATAAAAGAGCTCAGTTTTTTAAACGCCTTCAAGACCGGCGCGCAGTCGCTCGTCTTATTGGGGATGGTTTATTATGCGGCTGACATTGTTTCAATCAAATGGGTGACCGCTGGGCTGATGGCTCTCTGCTCCGTCTACGGCCTCGTGCTACTGAAAAAATATGTACCCGAAATAAGCTGGCGACCTAGTTGCTTTAAATTTCATCAGCTCAAGCGCATGCATAAATTTAGTTTGGGGATGTTTTATATTGCGGTGTTGGGATTACTGACCACGCAGATTGATATCCTAATTATTGGTAAATATGTTGGTATGGTGGCGGTTACTTCCTATTCAGTGGTCTCAAAACTATACCAGTTAATTCAGCGAGTGACCGGCATGCTGATGGCCGCGGTTTCACCCGCTGTTTATAATTTGCACGCCTGTGCGGATCTGATTCGGATTGAGAAACTGGTCCATTCGGCAGTTCGTTTTCGGATGTTACTAACCGCCCCTGCTGCCTATATTGGTATTTTAATTGCCCCAGACTTTATCCGCATATGGGTGGGCGAAGAATTTGTCCAGTATGCGATCTGGGCGCAACTGCTATGCGTCGTTCCATTATTTACAGGATTAGGCGTTGCAAATACGGTTTCGCGCAGCATGGGCCGCGTAAAAGAAGCGAATATAATTTATACCGCTCAGATTTTATTGAATTTCAGTCTAAGTCTGTGGTTGGTTTACCTTTTCGGGGTGGGAGGCCCAATTTTTGGGACGGTGATCGCCGTGATTGTAATTGGAGATTTTACGATGTTCCCGTTTTTCTGTCGATTGATCGGTATCCCATGGAAAAAAACATTCTTTATGGCCGCGCGAATTGGATTAGGTGGCGCTGTAGTTTTTTTGATAGGAAGATTGGTCATGCCTTTTGTTGACGTCAGTACCTTTTTGGATTTGCTTATTTTGGCTGGTGGGTTGGGGGTGCTATATGTACTCGCTTTTGGCGGGTTGTTTATGCGGAAAGATATTTTGAAAATTTATCGTCAGTTGCGTGTTAAGGCCGCAGGGTGATTGATTTAATCACATATTGTCTGCAAAAAAGGGAGAATTAGGGGAGTGAGCGATAGACTAAATAAATGGAATTATTGGCTTCATGTTTTTGAGCCCCTAATGGAGCGAGAACCTGAATTCTATCCCCTGATGTTACGAATGTATGCGGAAATTAGCCTAATCGGTTGCGCCCGGTACAAATCAACTGAAACCGTTACCAAACCTGTACAGTTGCAGTGGGCGATCCCTCCTGCCAATACTCATCAAGATGATACTGGTATTCAGGTCTTGTTTGACCCCTATTGTGAGCGTTCGAATTATTTGGGATCGTGCCGAAAAATTGCAAATGAATTGAGTTCAGCTAAGCATGCATTCCTTCAGTCATCACGCCATCCTATAAAATATTCGGATTCCGATCCTCAGTTGCATTTTGACGATGCGCTTGGCTTCTTTAATGGGTTCCGGACGATAAAACTGTGGGCAATATTATTGCGGCGATCTTTGTTGGTTGATCGACACCTTTTCGTTTCTCTGCTCAAGCATTCGTTCAAGATTCTTACATACACAGGCATTATTCAATCCCGTCTCAGAAAAGCCAGAGTGATGCTTATAGAAAATAGTGTAGACTGGTTTGTTACTCCTAATGAGCAGAGTCCGCTTTCTTCGGTCTTTCTGGTGGCGGCTCAGCTGGAGGGCGTCAGAACGGGGCAGTTTTTGCATGGTATGCCAACCCTGTTGTATATGCCATTTTTGTCCGATGAATTTTGGGCGTGGGGCTCTACATCGGTTAAAATGTTGAGCTGTCAAAATGGGTGGGTATCCTTGAAGGTTAAAGTAATGGGGGCTTTAGAGTTTCCTCGTCAGAGCCGTTTAGCAAGACAGGCTGAAAGTGGCGGCCCGAATGAGAAGTTCCGTTTTCTTTTTTTATCGCAGTTGGTGGGAGACCGTGTATGGGAAACGGATGCTTTTAGTCGGGCTATGCGGGTGATTGCATCGAGTTTGGCGGACTTGGAGGATTGGCATGTTGTGGTCAGATTGCATCCGCATGCGGATGAGTTGATTGTTGAGTCTGCTCGAAGTCTATTCCACGAAGCCGGGTGTGATTTTATTTTTTCAGAAGAAGACAGTTTAGAGGAGGATGTCGCACTGAGCGACTTCGTTTGTACGGCAAGTTCTTCAGCCATTGTTGAAGCTCTGTTACAGGGAAAACCTTGTTGCTTAATATGGAATGATGAGTTAAGCCAAATTCATGGATTACCTTTTCTTTCAGAAGCCTTGGTGGTGCGCACCAAGGAAGCGCTCATTTCCCGGATGCTGATAAAAGATGAAGATTTGGATGTGGCATATTGTGAGTCCATTGAAAATCTCGCGGGATTTTCTGATGCGGCTGTGCAGATCGCTCGGCATCTGGAACTATCCTGTTGATTTAAATCTCCTTGAGCTGACGACTAGATTTTAATTTTAAATTGTTATGGAGAAAGTATGAGTTCGCACAGAGCCCCCAATGATGCAATACGAAGGCCTGATCAGGTTAAACTTCAAAGAAGTTTAGTCCTGATATTAGGATTTATCTCAACGGTAGTGCTTGCAGGATACACGGTTAAAAGCGGGAATCCATTATTCATGATAGGCTTTGTAGTTTTGCCGTTTGCGATAATGCTACTTAATAAGCCTGAGTTATTACTAGTTATGGCAGTAACTATGGGGGCCTCGCAGATATCGGTACCCGGAATGTCTTATACAACACTAGGTGTATTTGCAAAGCTTCTTCTTATCTGTGTTACTTTTTTAGGTATCATCATGAACCGCCGGCAATGGTCCCTCGAGAAAATCCCAGAGCATAAGACTCTATACTTATTTGGCGTAGTTGTCGTTATGTTAATGGTTGTTCGGGGATCTGGATTGCGAATACTGGGTAGCGCAACTTGGGGCGGGATGGTCTATATTACTATGTTGATTTCCATTGCTTTTATGCTGATAACCAGCGGCTTTAGTGTTGGCGAGAAGCATATTCGTTGGATGGTTTGGGGCAGTGTTTTATTTGGCGCAATAGGGGCTTACTTTCAATATATAGGATGGGAGTCGGTAGCATTTGAAGGATCTCAAGCCGCCACTCGCTTACGCTGGTTGACCCCTCTGGCCTACGCGTTTATACCTGTAGTTTTTGCTATAAAAACACAACGGCGATTTTTTGTGTTTCTTTTGGCACTCATATTGAGTCTATCTATGTTTGCATTAACGGGAGACCGTAAGCTATTGATTTATGCTCTCATGTCGATAGGTGGTTATGGATATTTCGTTTCAAAATCAAAGCCTTTATATTTTGTAAGAGCGGTGTTTTTATCATTGATATTGTGGGTGGTATTGGTATTTGGGGTGCATTTACTGCCATTGGGAGTGCAGCGTGCTGCATCTATCATACCAGGGATTGAGGTGGATTATGCTGTGGCTAAAAATGCAGAACACTCCGTCAACTGGCGTCTGGAAATATGGGGGTATTGCATTGAGCAATCAAAACAGTATTTAGTACTTGGCCGCGGCTCGGCTTTTGATGTGGCTGAAACTGCTGGAAATTTGGGAGTTAACGATCTAGCGATTTCCTCTCCATGGCTTGCTTTTCAAACTCGTAACTATCATAGCGGTCCATTATCTCTTTTGATTGACTATGGGCTTCCTGGTTTTTTGGTAATGCTCGCGTTTGTTGTTCTTGTTTTTAAGCGGTTGTGGGGATTTGCATTAAAGCTTGGACGGATAGATACCTTTTACTCCCGATACGCATTATTCCTATGTGTTTCGTTGATGATGTTGTTTTTTAAATATTTTTTTATAATGGGTAACATTCCGGAACTTGGACGTTTAATTACCGAGGTAGGAGTCACTTATATTGTAGTGCATAGCGTTTTGAAAACGGAAGGTGATTGTGCAAGTACCCCTCCGAAATAGAACTGAACACCCAGCAACGACTGCAGCAACCTGCGATTTTTTTTACGGAGACTATAATCGATGAAATTCTCAATTATCACCCCAAGTTATAATGGCGCAAAGTATTTGCGTGAATGCATGGAATCTGTGCAACGCCAACAAGGTGTTGATCTTGAACATATCGTGGTGGATGCCTGTTCTACGGATGAGACCCTTGAGATCCTTGCGCAATTTCCTGATATAAAGGTTATCTGCGAACCCGATAAGGGTATGAGCGATGGCATTAACAAGGGATTACGTTCAGCTACGGGAGATTGGTGGATATGGCTCAATACCGATGATTACCTTGAAGAAGGGGCCTTACTTAGAGTTCAACAATTTATTGAGACGCATCAAGATGCGGATGTTGTCTATGGCGGATTTCATTTCATCAATGCAGCAGGAGAGATTTACCGAAGCCCTGATGCGTTGCCTTATTCTCGAAAAATGATTGTTTATTATGGACCATATGTTGCATCAACAGCGATCTTTTATAAAAAAGCATCGACTATTGATCGCGGGGAGTTTGTACATGAGCGCTTTAAACAGGTAATGGATCAAGAATATTATGCCCGGTTAGGCGCTCTAAAATTAAAGTTTTATCCGATGCCCAAGGTTCGAGTGGCTTCATTCAGAGTTCATGGCGACAATACCTCCTTGCGCTATAATGAGGCTAAGGATTTAGACGGGGTGCTAACCCGGCAATTGCAATTAGGGGAATCTGTAGCTGTTCGCCGATTTTATGGCTTCCCTCCATTCAAGAGTGTTTTTGTTAATACATTAATAGATGCTTTATTTTATTATTATTACCGCGTTGTTAAGATTTCGATGGAGATCGGGAATCTGCTTAGACAGAAGATTTCTTAAGTGACTATATGAAAGTAAATATGAAGAAGGATGAAATTTCATTTTCAGTAAAGTTAATTTGGAAATGGATAATTATTCATTATAATTAATATAAAAATTGTTGTAGGATAAAATCTTTGAAATTTTC
>JADGFE010000017.1 GCA_016744085.1 Kiritimatiellales bacterium
GCAACGATAGAATTCGGTATCATTTTTAGGCGAACCGGGCAAATTCCGCAACGGCCAATGATAGCGGTCTTTTCAGGGGAGCGGGTCAGGTGTTCTGATCATATTGACTGCTGACCCTCTGGGCCTGGGAGGCTTGAATCCAGCGTTCGGCGAAGTGGGGACCCCAGCTGTCGGAAATAGCGATTTCGCCGGTCTTCTTGTTGTAGCCGATGATCAGGCAGATATGGCCATCTGAACCGGTGTCTTCAGACTGGCCGGAATTACTCTTTTTCATCTTAAACTCTTTTCCATTTCGGCGTGCCGTATTGGCCATGGCTTCTATTTTGTCAGCAATTGTCTTGGTCAGGTCATGGCTGATTTCACCATCAGGGCCGACCTGTCCCGTCGATAGGTTCATGTCCCCCTGGTTGAGGAAAACAAACGACAGGCTGTCGACATGGTTTTTTCCTCCATAAAGAACAGTGGTAAAGAAGGGCTCGTTGAGTACGTTTTCTTTCCCGAGTGGATAATCCCGGTGGTTTTCGACTCTTTCTTCAGCTGCATGCGTTCCGCAGTTTTTGCTGTCGGATCATCCCAAAGGAGGGGGTCCTTCCAGATCTCTACACTAAAGAGCGTATTCATCTCCCGCCAGGTTACAAGGTGCGGGGTGAAGGGAAGAGCAAGTATGCTCTCCAGCTCAAGGACATCTTCTTCGACAAAGGTATTGAACGGAACGGTAACCACTTTGCCTTGTGAGTTCTTCAGCACTACCGTTCGGTTAGGATTAACCCGAACCACATGGGCATCAACCTTTCGTCCGTTTGCATCGGTCCAAATACGGGCGTCAGCCATAAGGGTCAGACCGGCTAGAGAGAATATGAGAATGAATTGCTTCATAATCCAAAATCTATAATGTATGGCCTAATGTGTGGAGTTAAAAATATAATCCTATTGATGGCTATTGCCATTGTGGCCGGTTGCTCAAGTATACCTGAGCGGGAGCTGGAGAATGCGTTCAAGTATCAGCGCTTGAAACGTTCGAACCTGGAAATCGCCAAACCGGTGGAATCGGAATACCATGATCTGGCCGATAAAGCGTGGGTCAATATGGAGCGGGGCGGCACGGCAGAATATGTGAGCATTCTGGAACTGGGCGATGACGCTTTGCTGGCACGAGTCCATCTGATTCGATCGGCAAAGCGCTCAATTGATATTCAGACCTTTATCTGGAAGGACGATCCGACAACCCGCTTTGTCTTTGATGAACTGGTGAAGGCTGCAGAACGGGGCGTTATGGTCCGCATCCTGATTGATGCGCTGAACATGCCGGCGGAACCAGTGGTTATGGCGCGTATGGCGCGGTCGCACCGCAATCTTGAAATCGCACTGTATAAACCGCTGAACGAAACCGCAGTAGTTGGACGCATTGGATTTTGGGACAACGTCGTCTTTAAAGCCAAGAAGATGAATCGGCGCATGCATAATAAGCTGGTGTTGGTTGATAGCCGGATAGGCATTGCCGGAGGGCGCAATTATGAAGGGAGATATTACGACCGGGATACCTCGTTCCTTTTTCGTGACCGCGATGTGATTGTTGCCGGGCCCTCCGTTTTGGATATGCAGGATTCGTTTGAGCTTTTTTGGCAGGACAAGCACTCTGTATTCCTGACGCAACTATTGGATGTGCAGCTCGAATTCGAAAAACTCACCACGGACTGCGAACATTTTTCCAGCACAAATGATCTTTGGCTGTTTGAGCAGGTTGACCAGCAGGCCAGTGAACCGGCCATTTCAGCGTTGCGGGAAAGTATCAAAATCTATGAAGCCGACAACGTGAAGTTTGTCTATGACACCCCACGGAAGTTTAAAGGCAGTAAAGAACGAATGGATTTTGAAGAATGGTTTGAAATCGTATTTGAAGATGCGCAAGACCGACTCGTGATTCAAACGCCGTATCTCATATACAGCCGAACTTCCCGAAAAGGATTTAAAGAAATCAGAAAAAAGCATCCTAAATTTCGAATCATCGCTTCCAGCAATAGTCTGGCAGCAGCAGATCATGTGCATGTTTATGCGCTCTCGTTCAAGCACCGTAAAGAACTGTATAAAAAGACCGGGATTGATATCTACGAATCCAAGCCCTTTCCTGCCGACCAGAAGTCCTATGTTCACCAACACGATAAGATTGTTGATCATGCCATCAGCTTATCCGGCATTGAAAATCGATCGGACATTGAGAATATTGAACGGGTGGGACCCAAGCTGTGTATTCATGCAAAATCATTTGTTCTCGATGGGCGGATATCGCTTATCGGTTCGCACAATTTTGATCCCCGCTCAGCGAAGTTGAATACCGAATGTGGTGTCTTTATTGAGGATGCGGAAATTGCCCGCGATCTTGAAGCGATCATTCTAAATGCCTGCAGTCCTCAAAATTCCTGGACGGTGAGTAAAAGACCCCACACGCCGGTAGTTTCGTATTTCAGCGGCTTTATAGGCGGGGTATCGACGGCTTTGCCGGTATTCGATATTTGGCCTTATCGCTATACCAGTAACTATGAACTGAAAGAGGGGGCCTCGCCGCTCATGCCTCGCAGTCCCGCCTTTCAAGAAAACTATATCGATGTTGGCTATTTCCCGGAAGTGCCGGATTCTTCTACCGTTATTCAGGCCCAGTTAATGAAGGCTTTCGGTGGCTGGGCAAACTCTTTTATGTAAGCTGAAGGTGGAGTGAATATGAATTCGAAAAACCGCAAGTTCACACGCGATATACTGATTACTTCACTTTCGGTATCATTACTTGCGATTGCTGCAGTAACGTATCTTGCGTTACAGGCCCGCCGCGATATTTCAGAACGCTATATTGAATCCGCATCTGTCAGTGCACTGGCAGAATTCCGGTTAATGCAATCCTCAGTTACCGCCTCGTTGGGCATGGTGCGGGATTATGGAATCTCCGGCGTCGTTTCCTTGTCGAAACCGAAAGAGTTGAAGAATCAGTTGCTGCCCATCTTTAAAAATAAACCGATGATTTCTGGAATTACCATTGCCGATACCGATGGCCTCAGCTACTTCATGCTTTCCGATGGAACCGAGCGTATGCCATCGGACGCGGGGGATTTCGACCCGCGGGAGCGGCCCTGGTTCGATCCGGCGATTAAAACGGATGACGTCCATTGGTCGGAGCAATATCTGTTTCACACCCTTCAGAGAGTCGGCTTAACCGCATCCGTTTCCTTTGTGCCCGAGAAAGGGAAAGAGCCGGTGGTCGTTGCGTTTGATGTGTTGTTGGATGATCTGTTTCAGGCCATCAAAAAAATGGCGCCAAGTGATAACAGTGATTTGTTTTTATTCCGACGCGATGAATTGCTATTGCTTCCGGGCTCCGGAGAGTTTGCGGCGGGCTTTGCCGAAGTCAGCTCGGTCAGCAACCAGCTGGTCCGTAATGCGCATCGATCATGGAAAGGCGGGCAGGTTCCGGAAAGTGAAGTGGTTTCATTCCTGCACGAAGGCAAAGTATGGTGGTGCGGGTTTCAGCCAATGGAAGGATCGAAGGACGATCTTTGGATGGCAGTCGTGGTGCCTGAGCTCGATATTATCGGAGACATTAGCCGACGATGGATTGCGCTTTGGGTATTCGGACTCGCTTTTGTTCTTCTATCGGTCGGGACAGCCTTTTGGTTGAGTCGTCGTTATGGTCGTAGCTTTCAATCAGTTCCATCAATGGATGCCGGTAAAATGGAAGAGGCGGTGCGCGCACTTATCGCGCAGGGCGAAACCCGCGCCGTGGAATTTAAATCAACCATGCGGATGAATCTGCATGCAAAAAAACCGGGCAAAGAAATTGAGATTGCCTGGCTGAAAGGCATTGCCGGCTTTCTGAACACCGAAGGGGGAACGCTATTAATCGGCGTGACCGACGATGGAGAGATCACTGGGCTCGAACAGGATGTTTTTGAAAATGAAGACAAGTGCCGTTTGCATTTTAAGAATCTGGTGGCTAACCACCTCGGTGCTGAAATGTCGAAACACATTCGGCTGAACATTCTGCCAATGGATGGTAAGACGGTAGCTTTGGTGCAATGCTCCAGTGCAGCACATCCGGTCTATCTCAAAAACGGCAATAAGGAAGCTTTCTATATCCGCAACGGACCATCATCTGATGAACTCCCCGTCAGCAAAGTCGTCGACTACATTAAAGAACATTGGGCATGAAGCTGTTCGATAGTCATAACCATATGCAGGACGAACGCCTGCAGCCCGATCTTACCCAAGTGATGAACCGGGCGCGTAAAGTCGGCGTCACTAAAATGGCAATTAAGGGATGTTGCGAAAGCGATTGGCCGCGCGTTATTAAAATTGCAGAGAGTTATGAGGGCATCTATATGGCCTTTGGTTTGCATCCCTGGTTTATCGCTGAACGGTCGCCGGACTGGTTATCGACGCTTGAGAATCTCTTAATGCAATATCCGCAGGCGAGCGTTGGAGAAATCGGAATCGACCATGCCACCGAAGATCGGGACGACGCAGATCAGGAATCCGTATTTCTGGCTCAGCTTGAAATCGCCCGACGACTTAACCGCCCGGTCAGCATTCACTGTCGCCGAGCATGGGGCCGTTTGATTGAGCTGCTCGATGAGTTTGGCGAATTGCCGCGCGGCATGTTAATTCATTGTTTTGGTGGGTCGGCTGAGGTGGCAGCAGAGTTGATGAAGCGCGGTGGCTATATTTCCTTCTCCGGATCTATCACCCGTCCGAATGCCCGCAAGGCAGGTCCGGCAATTCGTTCCGTTTCGTCCGACCGGCTGTTGCTCGAAACCGATGCGCCCGACATTTTGCCAACCACGGCTGAAGGACCGCTGAATGAACCCGCGAATCTTCAGTTCGTATTAGAAAAGGCCGCTGAGCTCCGCAGCGTATCCGAAGAGGTGCTGGCCGAGCTAACTTTCGCTAACACCAGCCGTTTCTTCAGCTTCTAGCTGAAAGAGAACTTCCACAACCGTCCATTCGCCATTGTCTGTTGCTTGGACGGTTTCAATGCGCTGAATTGTTAAAGTTGGAAGTTTAGTATTCAGCAGCAAGGCCAGAGGCCGAGAATCAGTGTGGATCTCGATACAGCTTTTTTCGTTCTGTTGATATTCGATGCGGTAGGCCGCTTCAGTTTCCGGGTCCAGTTTGCGCACACGAAGCAGGGCTGCTTTTTTCTTGGCAGCTTTGCGCTTGGGTTTCTTCCGCTTTTGGAGCGAGGGCAGATCGACCGGCGGGGCGAGCGGATAGGGCTCGCCCAGAATGGTATTGATCTGTCGCTCGAGATCGAAGACATCGACAAGGCAATCTTCGCGCTCCATGAGCAGCTGGTTAATCTGGATCGTTTTATTCATGAAATAATTCAACGCGAAGGACTCTAAGTTGTACGAAGAGGAGTTATGCTCTTCGTGTCCTTTGTCCTTCGTGTTTATTTTTCTTCGTCTGCAGACTCTTCCTCAACCGTTTCTTCGGTTTCAACGACTTCTTCTTCGTCAGCCACTTCTTCCTCGATTATCTCCGGTTCAGGTTTTGGTTTGGGAGGAGTCGGGCGCGCTGCCGGAACGGGCTTGTTGAATCCGGCCACTACCACCGGCGGTTCCGGATAAACGAATACGCCTTCTTCGCCCATGGTTTCTTCAACTTGCAGCTCAATCGCCTCAATCTGGCGATAGGCCTCCTCGCGTTTCACGAGTAGTTCATCAATCTTCAAACGAGCGTCATACGCTTCGCGGATTGTTTCTGCATTAGCCTGCAGAATAATATCGCGGGCCGTCAGTGCTATGAGTTTCTTTGCCATAATTATACCTCTGTCTATTCAGTAAAAAATTTCACAATACGGGAGACGAAACTGCTTTCGCCATCCTCTTCAAAACCAGTGTCGCCGGATTCAGTATCCGGTTCGGGCGGCAGGCTTTCAAGCCGGATGTGTGCGGCTTCGGCCACTCCTGCGTTCCAGTCGGTGGTAAGTGCTGCCAGTGCCGTATGGGAAAGGATTGGGTTGTCGCACAGCGCCATCCTGACCTTGGGGGAATCATCCCGCATAAGCTTACGAACCTGTGCGTGCGTCAGCAGCGAGGCGGCTGTTGCAAAGGCCCGCAACGAAGGCCGCTTGTGCATTAGTAGCGTTTCGAGCAGCTCCAGTTTAATTTGTTGGAAGCGGATGCTGCGAAGAGCCAAGTGGCCAACGAGGTTTAAATCCTGATGTTCATTAATAAGTATTTCGAGCAGCTCGTCGGTCAGGTCATCGCGGTAGGCCATTTGCAACCGAACCTCGTCGGATTCATGATGGCAGAGCTCTACTTTTACAACGTTAGGAAGTTGCGGATTATTGGCCAATGCTTTGCACGCAAGCGGATCGTTGGAGGCGGCGATGCATAGGGCAACGTCTTCATCGATTCCCGGATTTTCTGCCAGTGCGGTGCGTACTTCCGCCACGGGGTCACTCGCGA
Organism: Kiritimatiellales bacterium; assembly: GCA_016744085.1. GTDB lineage: Bacteria > Verrucomicrobiota > Kiritimatiellia > Kiritimatiellales > Pontiellaceae > Pontiella. The sequence goes on from JADGFE010000017.1 coordinate 6,456, forward strand.
GAACATGTTGGATTTCGACCGGGAGGTTTCTTGTTGAGGCGGCATCGAGGCGCATGGGTTCCTGATCCGATTCCGCCTTGGCCAGCAACTCCTGCGCTGTTGGTTCACGCAGGCCTTTCATTGCGCTCTGTACGACCGGGTCGGGACTGTGGCTGAGGGCTTCCACTACTTCGGAGCTCGGCTTCTTGCGCTCAAGCAAAAGGCGCTGCGTTGCGGCATCGTCCGAGGTTGCCCAGCCGAGTAGCATGTTGGCCTCGACTTTGCCATACGCAATCATATTGGAGCGCACAACGGCACTGTCATCTGCGGCAAGGGTATGAATTAGTTCAGGCGCTAATTTGCCCGTGCCGGAAAGAGCCGTGCGAACAGCCGGTTCCGGATCAACAGCTAGTGCAGTGCGGTAGGCGGTGCCAATTGCTCCGTTACCGGCAAGTGCAGTACGAACCAGAAGATCGGGGTCGTTCAGCAGTTCGGCAGAAATTTTAGAATTTTGAAGTTTATTGGCTGCTAAGGCGGCGCGGACCGGGACACCGCCTTCGCGGGCCATGCGTACCAGCAACAGATGGGTGCAGCGGGGGTTGGTTGCGGCTGCGGCCTGAATTTCCGGATCGGGGCAGGATTCGGCCAAATCTTCGAGCACCTGGCTGGGAACCGTCGGGTAAAGTGCAAGGAAGAGGAGAACGTTACGTTCCGGATGCTCGCTGTAGAGCTCAATCAGAATGCGGCTCGGCAGCAGGTTGTGGCGATATTGCTGCACAATCTTGCGTGGCCCATCTTTCTGAATGGCCTCAAGCAATTCTTCTAATTTAATTTCAGCGGGCATGGTTTTTATTACGGATTACTTTTCTTCAGTTTTCAATCAGGATTTCTCTCGGAGTGCTTCCCATTTGAGGGCCGACAATTCCTTTGGTTTCCATTTCCTCGATCAGGTTGGCTGCGCGGTTGTAGCCGACGCGCAGGCAGCGCTGGAGATATGAGGTGGATGCGCGCTGATCCCTCAGAATAATTTCAATGGCCTGATCAAGCAGCGGGTCGGCATCTTCTGCGGCGCGCAGGGCATAACTTTCATCGCCTTCGCAGGGCGAAAGATCAGTAATGGATGTTTTGAATCGCTGTTCCCGTTGCTCTGCGCAATGTGCGACAACTTTTGAAATTTCTTCATCGGTCACCCACGGACCCTGCACGCGCTGGAGCACTCCAATGCCTGGCGGACTGAAAAGCATGTCGCCCTTGCCTCGCAGGGTTTCCGCTCCGCGACCGTCGAGAATGGTACGGGAGTCGATTTGCGACGACACCTTGAAGGCGATACGGGTAGGGAAATTGGCTTTAATCATGCCGGTAATCACGTTCACGCTCGGGCGCTGAGTGGCAATGATGGTATGGATGCCGACGGCGCGCGAAAGCTGAGCAATGCGGGCAAGGGCGATTTCAACATCTGCGCCGGTGGTCAGCATAATATCCGCCAGCTCGTCGATAATGATCACGAGGAACGGCATATGCTTGAGGCCCAGCTCATCCATCTTTTCGTTATAGCCCGAAATGTTGCGTGCCCCGACCGTGGCCAGGGTTTTGTAGCGCTCTTCCATTTCCCGGACAGCCCACTGCAGGGCAGGCACCACCAGTTTAGGTTCGGTGATGACGGGGCGCACCAAATGGGGGAGTTTTTCGTAGGCGCCGAACTCGACGCGTTTCGGATCGATCAGAATCAGTTCCAGCTCATCTGGGGAAAAGCGATTGGCCAGGCTCATTAGAATGGTATTCATACATACAGACTTGCCGCTGCCGGTGGCACCGGCAATGAGCATGTGCGGGGCTGCGCCCAGGTCCGTAACACAAAGCCCTCCACCCAGTTCCATACCTAGCATAAGCGGAATGGATGCACTTGAATTTTTCCATTCTTCGGAACGCAGCATGAGTCCCAGGTTGAGCGGGGCGGCATTACCGTTGGGGATTTCAATGCCTACATACGGTTTCCCGGGGATCGGCGCCTGAATACGAATGCTTTCGGCGGCCAGTGCCAAGGCCAGGTTGTTACTGAGCGAAGTAATGGTTTCAACCCGTACACCCAGGCCGGGTTTAAGGCGAAGCTGGGTCACTCGCGGACCGACGACCGCATCCCAGACCGTGGCATCCACTGCAAAATTGTCGAGTGTGTCCTGAACCGCCTTCTTCTGCTGTTCCAGTTCGGCGGGATCAATGAAGATCATTTCCTTGGTCTCCGGCTCGGCAAAAAGTTCGGTGCCGGGGAGAATGTAGGTTTCTGTGCTGACCGGTTCGGGCTGATGGACGTCCGGCTCAGCGGATTGTTCGGCGGATTCGGGATCGGCCAATTTAATGGGTTCCGGCTGAATGACAGCGTTCTCAGGAAGCGGTTCCGATTTAGTATTGCTCAATTTCAGGCGGATGCTGTGCGCTTCAGTCCGTATTTTTTCAATGGCCTGTTCCTTAATCTGGCCAAACGCAACCTGCTGATCGCTGCGCATTTGCTGCTCCATTTTAAATTCTGAGCGCCAGGCAGTCAGTTGTTCTTCCCGTTGGATGCGCAGGGCTTCGTTTGCCTCTTCGATGGGATCAACAAAGTCTTCGATCTCGGACGATTCAAAACCGGCAGCTGAAAGCAGGCTACTCCCGATTCTAGACATGAAGGAGCGCACCGCTCGGGTCGAGAACGGGTCTGTCCCGTTGGCAGGCAACGGGTTCTGAGAATCAGAATTATCGGTGGTTTTCAGCGTGGTCAGCATACGAAGTTCGAGGGTTGCAAAAGGCCATCGTGTATATCGAAAATCAAGGTCTGCGGGAAGCCAAACCTTGTGCAATCCGTAATCGGATCAATTTTTGCGGAACATGTGCCAATGCGTAGAAAAGGACTTTATTGCGACAGGCAATTGTGCGTATTATTTTAGTCCAACCATTGGAGAATTTCATGAATCAATATGCGCAGCAGTTATCTGTCTCTCAGTCGGAACCAAATGAACGGGCGGCTTTTATCCGCAAAACCTATGCCCATCTCGCCGGAGCCGTGCTGGCCTTTATCGCATTGGAAACCTATATGGTAAACTCACCGATCGCGGAAATGCTACTGAATGTAATGGCCATGCGTTTTGGTTGGCTGATGATTCTTGGCGGGTTTATTATTTTCGGTCGGCTGGCCAGTGGGCTGGCTTCCGGTGGGGCATCCCCGACCATGCAGTATGTCGGTCTCACGCTGTACGTGATTCTCGAAGCCGTTATTTTTGCGCCGATTCTATTGATTGCAACCGTTTATAGTTCACCTGAAGTATTACCGACGGCGGCCATATTAACGCTCGGTATATTTGGTGGCTTAACGCTGATTGTTTTCACGACAAAGAAAGATTTCTCATTCCTCGGAGGTATTCTTAAAATTGGCTTCATGGTGGCGATGGGCCTGATTGTCTGTGCGGTTTTGTTTGGCTTTAACCTTGGGCTGGTCTTTTCGTTCGCGATGGTCTTTCTGGCCAGCGGAGCCATTTTGTACGACACCTCGAAAATTTTGCACAACTATGGTCCACAGCAGTATGTTGCGGCTTCGCTTCAGTTGTTCGCCTCGGTCGCGCTACTGTTCTGGTATGTACTTCAGATCGTAATGAGCTTCAGTCGCAGGTAAGGTGTGAAACTGTCGACGCATGTCGACCGCACCGAGAAACGGGTAGGAATCCGGGCCGAGAATATCCATAAATGGATCGACGGCTTTTTCGATGCCGAAGGTTTTGACCAGTTTTTACGTGCCGGTAGCGCGAAAGGGTACGATCCCTATAATCACCGCAAATACCGACACGGAGTTTGAGGGCCGATATTCCCGAGTGGGACTGGATTATTGGAACCGGTATTTACACCACATGATGTGGAAGAAGAGATTTCCCGCCTGTCGCGAAATCTGCTGGAGCCGATCCATGAAGTTAACCTTCCGGTCGAGGACAGCAACATATACTGAAGGCATTATCTAGTGCAGAAGGATCACATCAGCTTTGGGATATTGAAATTGCTCAGCAAATCGGTAACGCGAAGACCGCAGGGCAGGTCCTTCAGAGCCTCAAGCAACTGCCGGATGTTGTGTGTGCCATGACGGATCCGTACCCAGGAACGACTCCAGAAGCTTTTTAAAGCAGGTGTACTTCAAGATGACATTGCTCTTCTGCAGCGTGCAGATTTCATGTTCTTTCTTTTTCCCGTGGCTGGCGGCGGCATGAACATGCCCATCGGTTGCATATATAGCAAAACCATCAAGTTCCCGATGCTTCGCAAGCTCATCGAGTTGAGCGGCCCGCGTGTTCGCCTTGTACTTTCCTGCACCTTGAAGAAGTTACGAACCTCCACTTTTATTCCACGAGAAAGATGACTGCTTGAGCAGCCACTTTCACCCGCTTTTCTCATTTTGAATGACCCTTTCGATTCCTACCATCAAGTGATTTGAATCAGAATATCTCACACAAACCATCGAAAAAATAACAGCTCAATTAACTCATCCTTGGATCTCCATAAGCGCCTATCTCGTAAAACCTTATCGCCAGAGCATCTCGCTTTCGGACCTGCGAGAGAGGTGCAGGCCGCTTGAGAGTAAATCAGGAGAGTTGTTTTTGGATTAAAGTTTCACGCCGTTGTCCCGGCTTTTAAGATTTTTTTCAGAATCTTGAAAAAGCGGCCTGTTGACGAACGGGTTTAAAAAGGCTTATTATCTTTCCTTGTTTAATGTTTTTCCACTTAGGTGCACGGGGTGTCGGGTGGGGTCTTAATAGTTAAGCCAGGGAGAGATGACATGGGAGAGTACGCAACCTACATGAAGCAATTTCCGAACGATGAGGGATACTTTGGGGCCTATGGCGGAGCCTTTATTCCCCCGCAGCTGGAAGAACCGTTCGGGGAAATCACAGAGGCTTATCTTCGAATCAGTCGCTCGCACGACTTTATTTCCGAGCTGCGCCGTATTCGTAAGTACTATCAGGGTCGCCCGACGCCGACCCATCATGCCAAAAATATTTCCGACCTGATCGGTTCCGGATATCAGATCTATCTGAAGCGCGAAGATCTCAATCATACGGGCGCTCACAAATTGAACCATTGCATGGGCGAAGCGCTGCTTGCCAAGTATATGGGTAAAAAGAAGCTCATCGCCGAAACCGGCGCGGGACAGCACGGTGTGGCGCTGGCCACGGCGGCGGCCTATTTTGGGCTCGAGTGTGAAATTCACATGGGTGAAGTTGATATTGTCAAGGAAGCGCCGAATGTAACCCGCATGAAGCTTCTAGGTTGCACGGTGGTTCCGGTGTCGCACGGTCTTAAAACTCTGAAAGAAGCGGTGGACTCCGCCTTTGAAGCCTATTTGAAAGATCCGGTTAACTCGATTTACTGCATCGGCTCCGTGGTTGGGCCGCATCCGTTCCCAGCCATGGTTCGCGACTTCCAATACGTGGTCGGTGCCGAAGCGCGCGATCAAATTATTGAAATGTCCGGGAATCTTCCGGAAATCGTAATGGCTTGTGTGGGTGGTGGCTCCAATGCTATGGGTATGTTTGCTCCATTCCTCGACGATCCAGTTGAACTAATTGGAATCGAACCCGGCGGTCGTGGCGAAAAGATCGGCGATCATGCCGCAACGATGAGCTACGGCTCCGAAGGCATCATTCACGGGTTTAAATGCTACCTATTACAGAACAGCGAAGGCGAGCCGGCGCCTGTTTACTCGATTGCTAGCGGCCTCGACTATCCTGGGGTCGGGCCGGAACACAGCTATCTGAATGATATGGATCGCGTGAAATACGATAAGGCCAGCGACAAAGAGTGTCTTGAATCTTTTTACCTGCTCTGCCGAGCGGAAGGTATTATTCCTGCCCTCGAAAGTGCGCATGCAGTTGCAGGTGCCATTCGCGAAGCCAGAAAGCGTACCCACGGTGCAATTCTCGTGAACCTCAGTGGTCGCGGCGACAAAGATCTCGACTTCGTGACCGAAAACTACGGCTTCGGCGATGAATATCTGCAGGATTGGCCAACATTGCTGGCTTAATGGGTTGATGTCCCACGCTGAAGGCTGAACTTTATGCCTAGCTGTCCAATGCCCCGCTCTGCTTGAAAAATACGAAAGCATTCGTGGAAGAGCTTTAAGTGATTTACCGAAAGGCGTGACGGTTGATTCGTGAAAAGCGAGCCGTGGACAGTTGCGGCTCGTTTTTTCGTGCATCCTCAGTATGAACTCTGCTTAATAGTAAATTCTACTATCACAGGGAATTAATATGTATCCAGGAAAGAAGAACGGAATGACATGGTTGACGCAGATATTCGTTGGCATATCAGTGCTGGTATTGGTTGGAGCCGTTGCTTTCGGAATCATGGTTACTCGGGATGGAGGAACTGGTTTTCAGAATCTGCTTTCCGGTGATTCGGGCAATTCTCTATCCTTAGGGGAATAAAATTCACAAAGGCTTCTGGAGCCTTGATGCTGATTTTATACTACTTTCAGCGGGATCGATGCGAGACCCTCCGCTCTCGTTGCCGGCATTGTCCATGCCGCAGACAAAAAGAAACCAAACTGGTATATAGATACACTGAAACTACCTTTCGAATGGTGTGTTCATGATATCGACCGTCCCCAGCCGGAAGTCGTAATACCGGTCGAGCATCCCTGCAATGCGCCTTCCGATGCTATTGTACTCGACGCTTCAGCTTGGACGGATTCTGTGCAGGATAACCCGAAAAGGAAAAAATATAATCCTGAATGGATTCAAGACCAGAAATTCTGGGGCCGAACTCGCACAAATTGCTTTTCCTCTGGGGAAAGCACGCCGATTTCTTCTTCAAGGGCTGGAAACAAGTGGCGTTGCATGTTTATGTTGATACTGGAAAGTTTGCTCACTCTTCTTCCTTTGTTTAGTGGTTTTTATGATGGAGGAAGAGTAGCAGCTTTCCGTTTGGGACAGAATGCCGGCCTGGTTATAAATCAGCCCAGTTTCAGGGGTTTTGCAAGAGGCTCGATAAAGGCCTATTTCTACAAATTTAGTGGTAAAAAGTTAAGGCGTTATTCATTGGCGTATAAGTCTTAATAGAAGAAATGCAAATAAATTTAGATTTATGATCAACTTTTCGCGTTGAGAGGCGTCTGTTATATGAAGCTCTGGTTTGGGTTTCACTTGAGCTGCGCGGGGTTTCTCTCCTCTTTTCCTCGCGCAGTTCTTTTTTTGCCCTCCATTTCCGTTGTTTAAAAACGGTCGGTGCGTAGAATGCGTTCATTTACGGAGCACTTATGAACGATACTCAACCTAAACAGCAAAATCCGATGACTAGCATCCTGCTGAACGTCATTATTCCCGTCGCAATTCTTAGTTTTCTGAGCAAAGAGAAATATCTGGGGCCGATCTGGGCATTGGTCGTCGGGCTGGCTTTCCCGATCGGTTACGGCCTACATACGCTGACCAAAGAGAAAAAAACCGATTTCATGTCGGTCATCGGCATCGTTAGTGTCTCCCTGACTGGGGTTTTCGGCATTCTGAAGCTACCGCCGGAATACGTGGCCATCAAAGAAGCGGCCATTCCACTTATTATTGGAATCGTCATTGTTGCTTCCCTTAAAACACCATTTCCACTCATAAAAAAAATCCTGATGACGGAGTCGCTGTTCGATGTTCCACGTCTCAAACAGGCGCTGAAGGATAAGGGGACTGAGGCTGAATTTGAAAAACGTCTGGTTGGGCTGACCTGGGGCTTTGCTTCTTCCATGTTCCTGTCGTCAGGACTGAACTATGCCCTCGCCAAGATTGTGCTGAAAAGTGAACCCGGTTCGGAGGCCTATACTGCTGAACTTGGAAAGATGACCGGGCTGGGCCATGTGGTTATATTGATTCCCTGCATGATCATCATGATCTGGGTCATGAATAAGCTCTTCAACACGCTCACCGAGTTGACCGGCGAAAAGCTCGACGACCTGCTCGCCGCTCATCATCGCGAAAAAGCCAAGTCGGAAGCGAAAACGCAGGCCGACTGATTTTTACGCGACTTTCAGCCCTAATTCCAATTTGCTCAAGACCAGTTGTTCCCGCTGTTCCATTTCCTGTAGATTCTCTAGAATATCACGCAATTCTACGGACAGCGCTTTCTTCGCCATTTCCTGATAGAAACGACTGAGGCATTCATCAAAATGCCGTGTGGCGGTAATTACATAGGCTGAACCGACCGTTTCAGGCATGTCATATTCGGAAAAATGCTTTTCCGTATCATCGATCATATACTTGAAAAAGGTATCCAGCATATTATCGGATACACTTTCCTCATATTCCTTCAGCCTTCCTTCCAGCATTTGCTCGTGCGCAATCAGCTCTTCAATGAGCTCACAGGTTTCCTCCTGTGTGGCTGCATCGAGAAGATCCTCGTAAAAGAGAATCAATCTGCGATGGAACCCTCTAGCATGATCCAGTACTTCCCAAGTTTGATTGAATGACATTTCAGCCACCTCCTTCACTCGTAGTTTAGTCCTCTTTGACGATCTGTCAACCGAGTGCCTGGAGCTGAATATTAAGGAAATCGCTTGCTCTCGGTTGCTGTGCTCCAAGATGATGCATGGATTAAGCGAGGAAGATAATGGGATATCAAAGTACACGGGAATGTGTGGAAGCACTGGAAAAGAACGGTCAGCTATTGCGCATTGCCGAAGAGGTTGATCCGCATCTCGAAATGGCTGAGATCCAACGCCGGGTCTATCAGGAAAAAGGCCCCGCCATTCTGTTCGAAAATGTAAAAGGCTGCGCCTTTCCCTGCGTTTCCAATTTGTTTGGAACCCCCGAACGCGCGCGACTTATTTTTAAAGACACCTACGATCAGGTTGCGACGCTGGTGGCCTCTAAAGCAGATCCGGTTAAGCTAATGAAATCGCCGGGCAAAGCAATAAAGGCGGGATGGTCCGCATTGCATGCGCTTCCCAAAAAGGTTTCAGCCAGCAATGCGCCGGTTTTTGAATGCCGCGCCAAGTTAAGCGATCTGCCGCCCATCACCAGTTGGCCGGATGATGGCGGCCCCTTTATCACCTTACCGCAAGTCTATAGCGAACACCCCGACCATCAGGGCAAGCCGCTCAAAAGCAATCTCGGCATGTACCGCATTCAGCTTTCTGGTAACGAATTTGAAAAAGATAAAGAAGTTGGGCTACATTATCAGATTCACCGCGGCATCGGCGTGCACCAAAAGCTGCATAAAGATGCCGGCAAACCTTTTCGCGTCGCCCTATTTATCGGCGGTCCTCCTGCCATGAGCTTTTCCGCCGTCATGCCGCTCCCCGAAGGCATGCCCGAAGTCGCCTTCGCTGGACTGATGGCCGGCCAGCGTTTCCGCTACAGCCACTATAAAGAGTGGACGGTTTCGGCCGATGCCGATTTCTGCATAATCGGAACCATCAAGGATGAGCTCAAGCGCGAAGGGCCGTTTGGCGATCATCTCGGCTACTACAGCCTCGATCATCTATTCCCTTGTCTCGAAGTCGAAGAGGTTTTCCATCGGAAGGACGCCATCTGGCCCTTTACCGTCGTCGGTCGCCCGCCGCAGGAAGATACCACCTTTGGCGAAGTCATTCATGATATGACCGGGGTTGTGATCCCCACCGAAATTCCGGGACTTCGCGCGGTTAATGCGGTGGATGCTGCAGGCGTGCATCCATTATTACTGGCCATAGGTCAGGAGCGGTATACGCCGTATGTAAAAACCACGCGGCCCTCTGAACTGCTCACCATTTCCAACGCTGTTCTCGGCAAAGGACAGCTGTCGCTCGCGAAATATCTCTTCATGGTTAATGAAGCGGATAATCCCGAATTGGATATCCATGATATCCCAGCTTATTTCGAACATATGCTTTCGCGAATAAAATGGGAGCGGGATCTGCATTTCCAGACGGAAACCAGTATCGACACGCTCGATTATTCCGGCTCTGGCATGAATCACGGTTCCAAAGTCGTCTTTGCCTGCAGCGGTGATCCAATCCGGACGTTGAAAGATGCGGTGCCGGAACTGGATGAAGTATGCGCAGTGGTTAAACCCGGAATACTCACGGTTGCTGGGCCGGCCTTTTCAGACTATAACGCTGCTCCCGCCGAACTTGAATCCATCGTAAAAAAACTCGGGAAGCAGATTTCCGTCGACGACTTTCCGCTGATTATTCTGTGCGATGACCCGGACTTCCTGACCGCCGACTTCAACAACTTCCTGTGGATCACCTTCACCCGGTCCAATCCGTCGCACGATATTCACGGGGTAGGGGCTGAAACAAAATTTAAGCACTGGGGCTGCGTCGGATCACTCATCATCGACGCCCGCCTAAAACCGCACCACGCCCCGCCGCTCATCGAAGATCCCGAAGTCACCGCCAAGGTTGATCGAATGTTCTCTGAAGATGGTTTGTTCGGCAGAAAGGAGAGTAATTCCATGAATTCTGCAATCCGGTGAGTTTGGCGATTATAATCGCGCGCACGGGAAGGATAAAATATGACACTGCGCGGGTCGATCCTTGTCCGTGATGGCACTCGTTATCTGACCGTGAACCCTCGGCTATATAGTCGGGGTAGAGAGGAATTCGTACGCTCTACTTTTCGGACTGTATAGCGGAGTCGGTTTGCTCCTGTGCGTTTTCGGAAGTGGAGGGGTAGTAGTTGAACTCAGGCGGCCAGATCAGGCGGTTGCCATGGTTGTTGATCGCGTTTATATATTGGGTAACCAATGCGGAAACAATCGTTCCGGAAGGAATATATTGTAGGTCGGCTACGCCCTGAAGGGCAACCTTGTCCTCCTCGGATATCCGAAACGCTTGTCTCTCAGTCTTTTTCATGATCTTTTTCCAGTGGCAGTGGAGTTTGGTGGCATTGAATCCCTTATGGAGTCGTTACGCCGCGATAGCGATGCGGAAGGTAAGGGATATCGCAACCAAAATGGGTGATCGAGTGGCTATTGAGGAGGTTCGTTTACCAGTTTGGATTTTTTTTGGATGGGGGTTTCCGTTGTATTGAAGTCGTATCGAGGAGGGAATTGGATTGAATCTCCGTAAATGTCGTATGCATCGAGAAAATATCGAAGAAGAATTGATGCTAGTGAGCCAGGCGTGTGGCCCAGTCCCTGCGCAATTTCGTCAGCTCTTTTTTTTTCCGACTCAGTTAGTTTGAATCCAGCTGGTATACTCCGTTTTTCATTCATGGATGACTTCATTTATCCAAGTTAAACCTGAACGGGTTATAAATTAACCAAATTCTTGGTTGACCAAGACGAAGTAAGTTATCTCTTATATAAAGATATTAGATTGGGTTTTCTTGTTTATGAATGCAGGGATATAGGGGGAAGGATGAAATATTGGGGTTTGTTACTGGCGGGCATCATGGCGGTCACCGGGGCACATGCAGCGGATGCTATCGATTTGTTGTCGGTTGAAAAAGATACGACCGAAACCGTGCTAACATCGTTGGCTCAAATCGAAGATCTGGCGAAATCCACCCAGAAACAATTTTGGCAGCTCGTTCCTCCCACAACGGACGATCCGCTCTATATTCATCCTGATAACGTCGTTCGAGCCGTTGGTTGGAAAAGTAAGGGTTGGCCGAAATCTTTTCTTAAGCAGATGGTTGCGGAAATGAGAATCGTCGGATCCTCCCGCTCGATGTATCCATTCTATAAATTGACGGTGGTCGAAACAAGAGATGGGGAGTTAGTCTATTACAATTCATATGAGCAAGAGGTATGGAGAACTCCCGCACCACTCGGCTATAATGAATATCTCTTTGCCTTTCAGAGCTGGAACGTGGATTCGGCAAAGGATTTGAGTGCCCAGCAGAAAACCTTCGGGAGATCCTCCAATGTGGGTTTGGAAGTTTTGCTCCTGCCGGAAGTCTTCATGGCCTCCTATGAGGAAGACGTTACCCTCGAAGCAGAGTCGATGGTTTTGGCTGCACCTGAGATTGTGGAGATGCCGTTGCCCGCCGTGGTGGCAAGCATTGAAACCCTGGAGAACGGAACGGTGCTTGTTCATCTGGAAGATCCTTCGGACTCCGACGGTCGTTCCGCTGAATATGCGGTTCCATCCATGATGATGGCCATGGCCGGGGAGTCCGTTCCGCCCATGCTCGACCAAAACCCGCTGGACGGGTTATCGGATGTGTGGGTGCGCGAAATGGCAGGCGGGGTGATCGATCCGCTGGATTCCGACCTGGACGGGGATGGCATGAGTTTCCAAGCGGAGCATGACCTTGGCTTGAACCCCAATGTTGCGAATCCGGATTTCTTCAAGATTATTTGGAGCGATATATTCAACCCGCTTAGGCTGGCGCTGGAACTCAACGATGTGCAGGGCGTGGATTATGAACTGGATGAGAGCTACAATTTGGTGGCGGGCAACTGGCTCTATATTCCGCTCGTGCTGAACGGGAACACCAATCCGGGGCCCTATCTCATCCTCATTCCCGACTCTGCGCCGGAAACGTTCTGGCGCATTCGGTCGGTGGGATTCCAAAACTCGGGGGACGATCTGCTCAACGACTTCGAGGAATACCTGCTCGGCATCAGCATCAATCTCGCTGAATCGGACGGCGATGGCCTGTCGGATGTCTACGAATTCATTAACAATCTTGATCCGGCTTCGGCCACCGGGGGCGATGGTGCGCTCGGCGATGTCGACAACGATGGTTTCAGCAACCTTGAGGAACAGCTCAAGGGCACAGGCCCGCAACTACCGGACTCAATCGGCAACACCGGCACGGTCGCGACCATTCGCTACTACTATGACGAGGATGATCGCTTGACCGATTTCTACAGCGGAGCCGAGGTGGCGCAAAGAACCGTTCTGACTGTGTCGCACAATATTTCCGAAGAAGTTTCAGCCAAGTAATCGATTTGAGGAAGGTTTCATGAAAAACAGAATCATTATATGTACGATAATTTATTGTATCAGCAGTAGCGCAAATGCGGCGTGGAACGAAGCGGTAGGCCAGTCAGAAACTCCTTACCAAGGGCAAATGAATGATTTATCGGGTTTTGGGCAAATCCAGAGTCCGCCTGCCGCTTCTTTTGGGATCGCGACACCCCTTGAATTGAATATGGCGAGTTCGGAAATTCCGGATAGCGAAACAACGATCACGCCTGAGATCGCGGCGATGGCACGTGCCTTGAAATATAATGTAGTCGATATCTTCAACTATGTTCGCAATGAAATTGATTATGTTCCGACCTATGGCTTGTACAACGGAGCGACGGGTTGCCTTTTGGCGGGGCGCGGGAATGACTGGGATCAATCGGCGTTGCTGATCGCCTTGTTGCGTGCGTCGGGCTACACCGCCAATTTTGCCAGTGCCTATGTGTTCTACCCTGAAACGGCTCTGCAGGAATGGTTGAATATTGATGATCCCTTCAAAGTGGCTTCTGCCCTGGCCAAAGGAGGGCATTTGGTCTATGGCGGTGGGCCGGGAAACCAAGTGATTCGTCGCGTATGGGTCGAGTTTCTTGATGGGGTATCGTCGGTTCCTCTAGACCCATCGTTCAAGGAATATGATTACATCGCCGGTATCGCTCTTCAGGATGCGATGGGTTATCAGTCTAGTAATTTTTTAGCTCAGGCCACGGCTGGAGCTACGCTTGGAAGCGACTATGTGGAGCAATTGAATGAGCCCCAGATTCGCACCCAGCTTACCACGTATGTGACTAATCTGGTACATACGATAAAACAGGAAAGCCCCAGCGACACCATAGAGCAGATTATTGGGGGCTATCAGCTTGTGGAGGGTTCGTTTGTTACAGGGATACCTGAAATAGTCGCTTGGGACAGTGATTCCTACCAGAGCTTTTCCCAGATTCCAGCGACGGATCATCTTACCCTGCGCATAGTGCACTCCGGTATTGATGAGACGCTAAAGGGCTACGAAATCGCAGGAAAACGGGTCTCCATGCTTTATGATCAAAACGATGGCTATAAACCCCTGCTGCGGGTGGATGGAAACATGGTGGCGACAGGATCGGGTGCATCGCAAGGTTCTACCAATGCATGCACGGTTTATATCGAGCAACCAGAGGCGGGCGGGCATGTCATCACGACGCATTCGTTTAACTTTATCTTCGGCAGCAAATATTTGATTGCACACGACTTTGAGAGCAGCTCGAAAAAAATCACCCAGAACCACAACAGGGCCTTGCAACAGGCCCGGTTTGAAAATGCCCTGAATGGGAGCGAGGAGATTGTTGGCGGAGGGATGCAGGTTACGATGGATGCTGGGCAGGAAGCCTGGCGGTTGAGCTATGCGCTGCTTGCGGAATTGGCCGACGTACGGTTTAACCTGAACTATTTTGTGGGAGTTCTTGGGTTGACTGACCACGGCTACTATGTCGATCTCCCGCTCATTCAGCTTGCGAATACACCAAGAACCAGCGGTGCGGACACGAACGCCTTTTTCGAGGCGGCGATGTATCTCATCAGCGGCCTAGAACACGGTGTACTTGAACAAAGTCAGGGTGCCGATCACGTTTGTGCATCCACCATCAAATTGTTACAAATCAATAACAGCGAGGGGGAGCGCACGTATTTGGCCGATAGCACCAATTGGAGCACCATCCAAAACGTGCTCACCAACTACACTTCTGCCGACCTGCTAGAGCTCAACGCCGCCGTTGCCGGGGGGCGTAGGTTGTTGCTTCCCCGGGATGCGGACATTGACTTACTCGACTGGACGGGCATCGGGTATGTCGATATAGGAGCTCATGATATAATCATGGCGATCGCAGGAGGCTACAGCGGGGGCTACGGCGCAAACGATAGTTGGGAGTTCTCCAGTTCAATAAGTCAAAACAATGTCGGAATGGTTCAAGTATCTTTTCCCGATTTAAACCGGAACATTACCACCTCGTTAGATCCCATAGACTTGCATACGGGCGACTTTTTATATGACCATGTTGATCTCTCGTTGGGCACTATGGCCTTTTCCAGCCATTACAACAGCGGTCAATATGGCCGGAAGGGGCCATTGGGCTATGGATGGACCCATGGCTACGATATTTCGGTCCGGCGAGTGAGCCATTCCGCTCCGGCATTGGGCGCCCGACGTGCCGAAGATGCTGCTGCCCGCATAGTGGAAGGGCTGGTTTTGCTCGACCTTATGAAAGGCGATGCCGATGTTGTCCGGTGGACCTCCGCCATTTTAACGGCTAAATGGGGCGTGGATCAGCTGATCGAAAATGCGGTCACGGTTCAGCTGGGCTCCAAGTCGCTTGAATATATCGAATTGCCGGACGGTAGCTATAGCCCGCCTCCCGGCGAGACGGCCGTCTTGGTGGAAGAGACCGGCCACTTTGTCCTGAAAAAGCGTTTTGATGAGCGGCTGGTTTTCAACCCAGACGGAACCATCGATTCATGGATCAATGCAGATGGCAAAGGGCTGGCCTTTGGTTATGATACGTCTACCAACCTTCAATCAGTCACCGATTTTTATGGACGGTCGCTTACCCTTTCGTACACCAATGGGCTAGTTGCTTCCGTTAGCGACTCCGCTGGACGTTCTATATTCTATCAATATGCCGACGACAATCTCACCACGTATACCGACCCCGAATCGCACGATTGGAACTTCGGCTATGCGGACACCAACAATCCACATCTGCTGAGCACCCTGCAGGATCCTTTGCTCCAAACCACGGCAAGCAACACCTACAACCGGCTTGGGCAGGTTGATGTCCAGCGCAACGGCGCCGGACAGGACTGGGAAATGTTCTTCACCGGAGTGCGTGGCATCGAGCAGGATCCAGAAGGGGGGCTGATGCAGTACCACTTTGACGGGCGTGGGAGAGAGGTCTCGACCGAAGATGAGCTGCATAACATCAGCTACACCTTCTACGACGGAGAGGGACTCCTCGATTTGAGCATAGACCCGAAATTCAACATTACCCGTCACAAATACGATGGCCACCAGAACCTGACCAACCGAACCGATGCCTTGGATCAAGAATGGAGCTATGAGTACGACGCGGAACAACGTTTGATTGCACAAACCGATCCCCTCGGACAAATCATCCACTATGAATACGATGCCGCGCACCACCTCGTTCGAATCTTGGAACCCCTTGGGAAAGAAACCCTGCGAACCTACTACACATCCGGTACACACCAAGGGCTGTTGCATACCCTCACCGATGCAAATGGGAATATGACCACCTACACCTACGATTCCTTCGGCAACCCTGATACGGTCGCTTCCCTCGATGCCGGAATCGTGGATTTCGACTACAACGCCCGGGGCGAACGCGTAAAAACAACCGATGCCCTCGGAAACGAAATCCTCCATACCTACAACCTCAATGGAAATCTTCTCACCACGCAGTTTTCCGATGGCTCGACCAACGGCATCACCTACTGGGAGAATGATCTTCTGAAAGAGACGATCGATGCCAAAGGCCAAGCAACAACGTATACGTGGACGCCCACCTATAAAGTATCGACCGTCACCTATCCGAACGGCGGTGTCGTCAGCAACCACTACGATTCGCGGGATTGGCTCGTTGCCACCACCGACCAGCAGGGAAATACCACATCCAACCTTCATGATCTTGCCGGCCGTGTAATTGGATCGGTCGATCCCCTCGGCCATCAAACCGATCTCCATCTTGATCCGAACGGAAACACCACCAACTTCGTGGTTGATCCTTCCGGACTGGATTTGTGGACCCAGAGTCATTTCGATGACCTCGACCGACCCGTCGCCGTGCAAACCACCCTATCCACGGTTCAACATCAATACGATGCCTTGAGCCGTGTCTCCAATCGGGTCGATGCGGCTTCCAAGGAGTGGGAAACCCAATACGACGCCCTTGGCCGCATGAAGAAAACCTTCCGACCCTCCGGAAACTACGAGGAATACGGTTACGATGCCGTCGGCAACCGAACCGCATTTTGGAACGCCGAACGAAACACCATGAACTTCGGAGTCGATGCTCAGAGCCGAATAACGAGTATCACCAACGCCATCGGTAAGGTCACCTCATTCACCTTCGACGATGCGGGGAACCTGATCTCTCGCAGAGACGCAGAGGACGCGGAGACCATCTATGAATATGATTCATTAAACCGGCTGACCGCGATGACGAATCAAGGTGTTGAAGTCGCCACCTTCGATCACGACGCCAACGGCAATGTCGTAGAAGCGACCTCCCCGTCGCTTGCATCCGCCACCTACGGCTACGACGAAATGAACCAGCTCACGTCCTCCACGCAAACGGTTGGAACGGCCACAGGTATTGTTGGTTTCCAATATGATTTAAACGGCAACCGCACCAACATCGTCTACCCCGACGGTTTGACCGTCGGCTATGCCTATGGTGACAATAACCGACTGGAGTCTGTTTCGTTCGATGGCTCCATGCTTGCATCCTCCAAAATTCTTTCCTTCGGATACGATACCGCCAACCGCTTGAACGGCATCGCCTATCCTAACGGGGTGAACTCCACCTTCGGCCACGATGCCGAAGGGCGCATTACCAGCATTGAGCATGGATCGTTCATCAACCGCACGATTCAGCGCAATGTGCTCGGCTTCAAAACAACCGAACTCATCGACGCCGGAATCAAGCCCACCGCTCCAACCACTGGAAGAAAGATCAAAACCCACAACGATGCCGACCAGTTGACCAGCGAATGGGTTCAGGAAGGAACGAACGAGTATACGGTTAGCTACGATTATTCGGCGAACGGCTGTTTGACCAATGTTCACACAGAGGCACAGAGCACACAGAGCTTTGCGTATGACTATGACAACCGGCTGGAGTCCGTGTCTGGAGGGTCGCCGTCCTCGGCGACTGAATACCTGTACGGCGCATCCGGCGCGCGAGTAGGCCGTATCAGCGGAACCACCACGAATTACTTCGTGGTTGATTATACAGACGGCCTGAAACGCCCGCTCGCCGAAACCGATTCCAGTGGAACCGTCACCCGCTACTACATCTGGTCTGGCGCACAGCTTCTCTGCCACATCGAAGCTAACGGCACCATACGCTACTACCACGCCGACGAACTGGGCAGCACGCTGGCCCTCACGGATGAATCAGGCTTCGTCACCGACCAATTCGCCTACATGCCCTACGGCTATGCGAACCATTCAGGTTCTGCCGACACGCCGTTCCAATGGCTCGGTGGCTACGGTGTCTACTACGATTCCGACACCGACCTTCACCTAACGCTGCACCGTGCTTATTCGAGCAAACTCAAACGCTTCATCCACCCCGACCCGTTGGGCATTGATGGCGGTGTGAATTTGTATGCTTATGGTAAGCTCAACCCAGTATTTGGAGTAGACCCAAGTGGATTAATAACCATCCAGGTTGGAGTCACAGAATCAGGAGGAGCAGGTACTGGTCAAAATGTATCACATGGCTATGCATTAAGCCTTTCCTGGAAAAATGGAGTGGAACTAGCACGGTACACGACATTTGGAGGAGGAGGTCATTTCGGGCTAAGTGGTGGTGTAGGCATTGAGCTTGGGGCTTCTAACAACCAATCTATCGATGACTTGTCTGGACTTACATTTGAGGCCAGTGGCTCTGGCGGAATACTTGGAAAGATAGGTTTGCAGGGTAACTTTGTGCCTGAAGGAGGTGCTGATCCAGTATTTGGTGGCACTTTTCAATTTGGAGCAGGCGGGGAAGTGCACTCGTATGGGAACCAGACTATCATACATGAAAAGGGTATCGATTTTTCCCCTGGCGATATTGCTTCTTATGCGTTAGGTAAAATAATTGATTTTGTAACCCCAAAGGGGCCTGCAAAGTGAGCAATATTGTTATTTTAATTATTCTGATTTTTGGAGGTTATATGCTTCTATTTGTCCCACTTGCTCGGTGGAGGCATTTGGAACAAACCTTTTTGCTAAAAGAACCTTTCCCTACCGATACTCTTAAAGCAAAGCGGTTTACTGATATCTTGCTGGATGGATTGCAGCTTAATGGACTCGTGTCAGTTTTTGTGTGCGAGGACATCCTCATTCTGAAACATATTTCACCCTTTATGAAGCCATTGATGTTCGAACGAAAGAGGATGATTAAAACAGATAGAAAAAAAATGAAATTCGATGTCTGGGAGATTCCGGTGGATGGCGCAAGCATTTATATTGGTTTGCGAAAAGGAATATTAGACTAAACAACAGATGAATCCTGGCAATGTAACCGACGAATTCACCTACATGCCCTATGGCTATGCCAAACATATTGCGCATCCGGGAAGCTCGGAAACGCCTTTCCAATGGCTCGGCGGATACGGAGTTTACTACGATTCTGTGACTGACTTGCACCTAACATTGCACCGTGCATATTCATCCAAGATCAAACGCTTCATCCATCCTGATCCGCTCGGCATTGATGGCGGCGTCAATGTCTACGCCATGGCCAATCTTAATCCGCTCGCATTCGTTGATCCTCTAGGGCTCGATGCCATTTTTTTGGTTGATAGTACAGCTGTATTTGGGCAGGGGCATGCCGCTTCTGCTGTAGGAAGTGATGCTACTTTCTGGACATACTATTCATTTGGCTTTGGAAAGAGTATTGGCACTCATGATAACCATGATGTGAAAAACTATAATACGTTGAAGGAGCTTCAGGCTGATAATTCCCGATATGATAAGCAGATAAGATATCCAGCGACCTCTGATCAGGATTTGGCGGCTCGTAGAGAGGGAAACAGTAGGTTTGGTGATACGTATAATCTGTGTGCTCAGAATTGTGATGACATAGCTTCTGACATTATTCGTGCGGGTGGCCATGAGTTTGATGATGCTTGGAGACCAATGGAATCCTATCGCAAAAACTTACCAGATGATGGAGAGCCAACTGGCGATCAAAATTCAAAATCTATTAACCCAATGAAGTGAATTATTGGAGGTAATCATGTTGTTAAAAGTTAGAACGATCATTCTGCTCCTTCTTGGAGCCTTCGCTGGATTGGTTTGGAATATGGGCACTGATTTCGGCTTGGTATTTGTGCATTTCGCCATGCCCGTAGTGCTTGGCTTGGTTGCAGCATTGGCATTTCACAAGAACTCCTTTTTTAGAAAAGCTATGATTTTATTTATAGCGATTCTATTAGGCACTCATTTCAAGAGTGTTTGTTTACTCTGCACAAGGAGGAGGGGCATACGTCTTGGGTGATAGGGAAAATGAGCAAGCAACCATTGCGTTTGAGCTAAGCAAACAAATTTTGGGAGGAATTGGCTCTGAAGTATTCATTTTATGAACTTAAAGTATTGGATAATTTATCCAACTGCTAAAGCACTTTGGTCGCGGATTTTTTAAGTTCATCCTCAGGCTCCAATACATTCCTCTTCAATCATGTGTTCGATTTCAGGGGGGCCGACGACGGTTAGTTCCTTATCCTTGCGGGGACGGATGGATTTTTGACTTTTACCGATGATGGATAGCATGCTGGTCAGGCATTCGTTGTGGAATCCGCTGGCGGCCTTTTCCATTTTCTTGTCGCCCTTACTGAGTTTGACAAGCCGTTGGAGTAGTTTTTCAATTTCAAAGGCGTGTAGCTTAACACGATCAACGATTTTCATTTTTTTGGGAAGGAAGTGCACTGATATCTCCAGATCGAGGGCATCGGAATAGTCGAGCAGCTCGCCGATGGTAATTTTGCGATCTTCTTTGTATTCGAGTTTGGAGATCCGGCTTTGGGTGCAACCGCATTTTTCGGCGGCCTGCTGCTGGTTCATACCTTTTTGGGCGCGCATGACGGTGAGCAACCGCGAAAGGCGGCGTTTGTTAATGTAGTCAATATGCTCCTGTTGCCGCTCCTTGGGTAGATCCATGGATTTAATCAAATCCGATACGCTTTTGTATTTCTTATTCATCGTTTCAGTTCCCGTTTTATCTTCCGTACTGTGTTCCGACAGGTTTTCAGATCCTGCGACTACGAATCCTTATCGCCAACCCGCAACAGATACAACGTCGAGTTTATTTCAACTGCGTATATGTAAAGCCGTGTTGCTTTCAGTTTCGTGCCGGTTCGCTTGCGCTTAGTTCCCCTTGAATCCAACGGGATAATTCCTTCGGGCTCTTTTCTTGCGAAATTAAGCTCTCTTATTTTTTGTACGCTGTTGGTTTCATTGAGGACATCAAGAGCGGTTTGCAAGTTCGCTAAAACGGCCTCTGCTTCCGCGGGGTGTTTTCTGTCAAATTTCTTGAAGCTGTTTTCAAACCCTTCTGCCTTCGCCGGTTCCCACATGAAACTCTCCTATATATTCCATATTGGAATAATTGATGCAATCCCAATCTATCAGGGGTATTTGAGAAAAAGACATATTAAGGGGTCTTCCGCCAAATCAGTGGGTGCACGTGAGGTTTTCGCTTTGCCTGAAAGTTTGAAATGGCCTGAAATCAGGATGGCATACAAGTAATATGAC
>JADGFE010000201.1 GCA_016744085.1 Kiritimatiellales bacterium
CCACTTATGGTTATGATTCCAATAGCCAGTACGGGCATCCGAAAACCATTTCGTCTACGGACGCGGGCGACGTGGTCACAATTTTCGATATCCAAGGCAACCTCAAGTCGAGTGCCGTGGACGGAAAAATCACTGAATTTAATTATGATGATCGGCGGCTTCAAACCGGCACCACCTATGCTAAGAGCACGGCGGATGAGTTCAGCACAAGTCAGACCTATTGGAAGAACGGACTGCTGAAAACCTCCACTGATGGTCGGGGAAAAATCACGCAACATTACTGGACGGATGCCTACACGCAGGCCGGATCGGTGTTCCCGAATACGGGCAGCACAACGAATATTTACGACGAGGTGGATCGACTAGTAATGAGCCGTGATGCCGAGGGCAACTGGGCAACCAACACGCTGGATGAAGTCGGTCAGATCGTTGCGGCAAACTCCGTATATGCCTCTGTGACCAACCAGTTCGATGTTGTCGGCAACCTCACTAACTCTGTCGCTGATCCTTCCGGGTTAAATCTTTGGACAACCAGTACCTTTGACAACCTAAGCCGTAACACATCGGTTGAAACCTCCCTGTCTGAAGTGGAAAGTCACTACGATTACCTGAACCGTGTGACCAACTCCGTCGATGCTGCCGACAAGGATTGGAAAACCGAATTCGATGAGCTGGGACGGGTGAAGAAAACCTACCGCCCCTCCGGCAACTATGAGGAATACGGATTCGATTCCTTGGGCAACCGAACGCACTTTTGGAACGCCGAATTCAAACCCACCACCTTCGGTGTCGATGCCCAAGGCCGTGTCACGAGCATCACCAACGCCATCAACAAAGTCACAAACTTCGTGTTCGACGACGCAGGCAACATCTCCCTGCGAACCGCCGCCGACCTCAAAGTCACCGACTATGGCTATGATTCATTAAACCGCCTCGTCGCCATCACCAACCAAGGCGTTGAAGTCGCCACCTTCGATCACGATCCGAATGGCAATCTCGTAGCGCAAGCGTCCCCGCTTGCGTCCGCCACCTTCGACTACGATGAAATGAACCGCTTGGTTGCCTCAACCCAATCCGTGTATTCAGTCTCTTCCGGGGTTCAAAATTCCTTTGACTTGAATGGCAACCGCACCAACATCGTTTATCCCGGTGGCTTGGAAGTCAGCTATCAATATGGTGCAGACAACCGGTTGGAAGGAGTAACCACAAAATATGTAGGGAACACAAAAACCATTTCGTTTGGATATGATACCGCCAACCGGCTAAACGGCATATCCTATCCCAACGGCGTAAACTCCACGTTCGGCCACGACACGGACGGTCACATCACCAGCATTGAGCATGGAAACTTCGTGAATCGAACCATTATTCGCAACGCTCTTGGATTCAAGAAAACGGAACTTATCGATGCTGGGCAGAAACCAACGGCACCTGATTCCAGACGTTCCATCAAGTCCCACAATGATGCCGATCAGTTGACTAGTGAATGGGTGCAACAGGGAACGAACGAATATACTGTTTCGTATGATTATTCAGCGAATGGCTGCCTGACCTCGGCGGTGTCATCCGTGTCCTCTTCTGGCTATGAATACGACTATGACAACCGGTTGCAGTCTATGGACGGATCAACCGAATACCTCTACGACGGTTCGGGCGCACGAATCGGACGCATCCATAATTTCGTCACAAATTATTTTGTGATCGACTACATCGATGGCCTCAAGCGTCCGTTGGTCGAAATCGACGCTACTGGTTCCTTGACCCGCTACTACGTTTGGAGCGGCTCGCAACTTCTCTGCCACATCGAAGCCAATGGTGATGTTCGCTACTACCATACCGACGAACTCAGTTCCACGCTTGCGCTCACGAAAGAGGATGGAGCGGTAACGGATGAGTTCGCTTATATGCCCTACGGCTACGCGAGCCACACTCCCCATGCTGGAAGTTCCGACACCCCCTTCCAATGGCTCGGCGGCTACGGGGTCTATTACGATGCCGACACCGATCTTCATCTAACATTGCACCGTGCCTATTCATCGAAACTCAAACGCTTCATTCACTCAGACCCGCTGGGTATTGACGGCGGTGCGAATGTATATGCGTGGGCAAACCTCAACCCCGCCAGCTTTGTTGATCCGTACGGCTTGAGAACGGACGGCGTTCTTGGCGGAGGTTCTTCTGTCGGTCTTTGGGATCGCTTCATGGGCTCGGTCGATAGTATCGGCTGGAAACTTGAGTCATGGGCTGATGATAATCGGGCACAAACCCAAGCAAATTATGCGCAGGATGCCGCCTCCTATCAGGACTACATGACCAATCCAAAATATTCAACGATCCGGGACTACAGCCAAGCCGCCCGAAGCGTCGTCGACAAGGTCACCACGGCCTTTGGTGTTTACGGTGCATACAAAGCTTTCGTACCTGCCCCAACGACAACTTCTACAGCATTAAGTCCGTACAGAAACACAAGAACAGGCGAAACATTCCAGCATTACAGTTCTTCCCAGCATGCTGATAGTCTGTCTGGTGGACTTCGGCCAGGAGGATATGCAACTACGACGAGAGGTCTGACTGGTGCTCAAGCACAAAGTGGTTTGGCACTACCGCAAGTTAATCCTCCTAACGCTGTGTACACAATTACGCCACCGGCTGGAACTCCGATTAGAGTAAACCCGATTGCCGTACCGAAATTCGGTCAGCCAGGAGGTCTTCCAGAAGTACAGTTTATTCTCGGGACACCTCCTGGAAGTGTGTCTGGCCCATTAGCATTACCATAAGGGGGTTACTGTGAAGGAGAAATGTCCATTCAAGATTGGTGATATGGTTATATATAATCCGAGCAGACGTGGTTACGATCTTGTTGATGGGGAGCGATTGGAGATCGGGAAAGAGTATCGGGTCAGTATGATCGAACAAGATTCTTACATCGTTGCAGAAGGCTATGACCATCCGGGCGGAGGCATTTATTGGACAGAGTTTGAGCAAGTTGATTCAGGTGCTACCATGAACAAGGTGCAAGTCAGATGCTGGAAGGTTCCCGTTCCTGGAGCGGGCACGGGTGACCATCTGTTGATTACATATCCAGAAGGGCACTATGGGCACAGCTTACTTTCCTGTTTAAATTGCGGAGAGGTATACGCTGTTACTGTTGCGAAAGAAACGTATGTAGGACCTCCTCTAAAGCAGAAACTTAGTGGTCTGAAGTGCATCAAATGTGGTGAACTTCTTGAGTCTACGGCAGCTCCCTATCCAGACAAGTTCAGAGAGGAAAATGGGACTGTGTGTGTTTACATTAGGGATAAAACAATCCCCGATGATGAAGATTCCTTGATCGTTGAGTTGCCGGATATATATTCCTAAGCGCCGCTGACGAAGGTTTTCCTTTCTGCCGCATTTGTTCCGATCCCAGATACAAAGGGTGGAGGCGGCGTTTGATCTTTCAACCCTTGGAGATAGTCCGACGCGGAAGAGCCAGCCCGTGAATTGTAGTATTTTATGGAAAACAGGTTTAAAATCTGGGTTGTATTTGTCGCACTGGTGGCCTGGGCCATCGGCGCAGTCCCTGCGTTTGGGCAGACGGGAATCATCCAAGCCTTGGAAGACGGCTCAACGATTTTTCCTGTATTTGGAAACAACCTTGTTCTACTCGATTCGTTTGGTCGCCTCGAGGGAGTGCTGAATTCCCGAGGCGGTTTGACGACCTTTTCGTATGATTCTGCGGGGAACTTATCTCAACGAACCGCCGCCGATACCAAACTGACGCAGTACGGATATGATGCGCTGAACCGCATGGTTGCCGTCACCAATGATGGAGTTGAAGTAGCGACCTTTGACCATGACAACAACGGCAACACGCTACTGGCCTCGGATTCTGATACTTCGGTTTCATTTGGCTATAACGCCATAAATCAACTCACGGCCTCCACGCAGACCGTGAATGGTGTGACAACCGAAGTGGGCTATGGATTCGATCTCAACGGTAATCGAAGCAACATTGTTTATCCCTATGGATTAACCGTTAATTACACAGTCGGTTCCGATAACCGTCTGGAATCCGTCACATTCGATGGCTCCATGCTTACATCAGAAAAGACGATTTCCTTCGGGTATGACACCGCCAACCGTTTGGATGGAATTTCATATCCCAACGGAGTGAACTCCACGTTCGGTCACGACGCAGAAGGTCGCATCACCAGCATCCAGCATGGCTCGTTTATAGATCGAATCACCAAAGGGGTCAGTCCCGTAATCTAGTAAAAAAGCCTCTTCCGCAGAATCGGTGGGTAGTATGCTGCCCTTTTATGCCCCTAACCCCTGAAAACAGGAGATTTTCCTTTAAAATAGACCCTTTCTT
>JADGFE010000202.1 GCA_016744085.1 Kiritimatiellales bacterium
GAGAGGCTCAGTCCAACAAAATTTTATCCTCCTGCTTTTTATCTTCTGCGATGAGCTTTGGAGTTTAGGGGAAGCAGGAGGGATAAAATCCTAATCGTTGGATCAACATGTGCGCAACGAGCGTAGCTTCGAGTTACATTTGGATGGATTCAAAACAAAAATTGTTACTGTAGCTCCAGATTCTTCCGATACTGTAGTTTTTGCACTGGCGAAGGATGAATCGGCAAGGAATGTCACGGTCAGCGACCCCTTGTTGAATACCCCATCATCCTTTTAGCCAGTTCTTTTATCTTAAATGAAACGCGAAAGCCCCTCTTTGGGGCTTTTTTCGTTTAAACTAATATTGATACTCAGTCTAAATAGGTTGTATTGCTTGTGTTTACGTAAATTTTCCTATCAAAAAAACTTTCAATTCGTCTGAGTTGTGGGATTGTTTGTTGCTTTTACGGGGTAACCTCGGTGGTCAAGTGCGATATGGGTATAATTTTCGTACTTTTTACAAACTCAGGGATGTCAAACTAAGGAGCACATCGATATGAACAAAAAAATGGTCACTATTGACGGAAATACAGCCGCCGCACACATTGCGTACGGATTTTCTGATGTTGCCGCCATCTATCCGATTACACCTTCATCAAATATGGGTGAATATTCGGAAGAATGGGCGAGCCAGGGCAAAAAAAACCTATTCGGCAAAACCGTCGATGTGGTTGAAATGCAATCTGAAGCCGGTGCAGCCGGCGCGGTACACGGGTCGCTGAGTGCAGGAGCGCTAACTACGACTTTCACAGCATCTCAGGGGCTTCTGTTGATGATCCCTAATATGTATAAGATTGCTGGTGAAATGCTCCCGGCTGTTTTTCATGTTTCCGCCCGTTCACTGGCGGCACAGTCGCTTTCTATTTTTGGTGATCACTCCGATGTGATGTCCGTTCGTAACACCGGATGGGCCATGACGGCTGCGAGTTCCATTCAGGAAACCATGGATATGGCCATCGTTGCTCATCTCGCAACATTGAAGGCTCAGGTTCCTTTCCTTAACTTCTTTGATGGTTTTCGTACATCGCACGAACTGCAGAAGGTTGAGCAAATCGAATATGATGAAATCCAGGATATGATTGAGCCGGAATACATCGAACGCTTCCGTGCCCGCGCCCTCAAACCGGAAAGTCCAACGGTTAAGGTTGCCGCACAAAACCCGGACGTCTATTTCCAAGGTCGCGAAACCAGCAATAAGTACTACGATGCTATTCCTGAAATCGTTCAAGAATATATGGACAAGTTGGCCGCCAAATTTGGTCGTCAATACAACCTGTTTGACTATGTTGGTGCTACCGATGCTGAAAAAGTGATCATCTGCATGGGCTCTGCTTGTGATACCATTGAGCAGACCATTGAAAAGCTGAATGCGAATGGCGAAAAGCTCGGTCTGGTTAAGGTTCGCCTTTATCGTCCGTTCTCAGCTAAAGCCTTTATCGACTGCATTCCTGAATCTGCGAAAAAGATTATTGTACTCGATCGTACCAAAGAGCCCGGCGCTCTGGGTGAGCCACTTTATCTCGATGTTGTTACCGCGCTCGAAGGTCGTGGTTGCAAAATTATCGGTGGTCGTTATGGACTTTCGTCCAAAGAATTCATGCCTCGTATGGTTAAAGCTGTTTATGATCATATCGACAATGGCGCATGGCACGGATTTACCGTTGGAATTAACGACGACGTGACCAATCTCTCTATTCCGATTGCTGAAGAGTTTAGTATTGAGCCGGATGACGTGAAGAGCTCTATTTTCTGGGGATTCGGGTCGGATGGAACGGTAGGGGCTTGTAAGAACACGATTAAGATTATTGGTGATAACACCGATATGACTGCACAGGCTTACTTTGTATACGATTCGAAAAAATCGGGCGGCGTAACGACTTCGCATCTGCGTTTCGGCGATAGTCCGGTCAATTATCCGTACCTGATTCAGCACGCCGGATATGTGGCCTGCCACAATGTTTCTTATATTGGGCGCTACGACATGCTCGGTGCGATTAAGGATGGCGGCACATTTGTGCTTAACTCCGAAATCCCGACTTCTGAAGTATTCAATCACCTGACGAAGGAAGAGCAACAGATCATCATTGATCGCAAGATTAATTTTTACAACGTAAACGCGTTGAAGATCGCCCTCGATGTTGGTCTGGGCTTCCGCATTAACACGGTAATGCAGACGGTTTACTTCAAACTTTCTGGTGTACTTCCGGAAGAGCAGTCGATCAAGTTGATTAAGGATTATGCCAAGAAGACCTTCGAAGCGAAGGGAATGGATATTGTTGAGATGAACTGGAAAGCCATCGACGGCGCTGTTGCAGCCATCGAAAAGGTCGAAGCTCCTTCTGCAATAACCGAGTCTTACGTTCTTCCGGACCTGCTTCCAGCTAATGCCAGCGATTTCGAGAAGGACGTAATTCTTCCAACCATGATGCAGCGTGGCGACGACATTCCGGTTTCGAAAATGACTTTCGACGGCACATTGCCGACGGGAACGTCCAAGATTGAAAAACGTTGTATTGGTCCTCGTGTTCCAAAATGGGTCAAGGACAACTGTATTCAGTGTAACCAGTGCATCATGGCCTGCCCCCACTCCGTTATCCGTGCGAAGCAGCTTAAACCATCTGAACTCGAATCAGCTCCCGAAAACTTCGTGACGATCAAGTCTAAGTCGAAGAATGAAAACGAGCTCGAATACAAGATTCAGGTTTACATCGAAGATTGCACCGGTTGCGGTGTATGTGTGGAAACCTGCCCGGCTAAAACCAAGGCCCTGGAATTCACCACGCTCGACGATGAACGTGCGGCGGGTGAAGTAGAAAACACCTACTTCTTTGAAAACCTACCGGACAATAATCTGGAAGGCGTAAAGGTCGAAACCGTTAAGGGCATTCAGATGAAGAAGCCGTTATTCGAGTTCTCGGGTGCTTGCGCTGGTTGTGGTGAAACACCATATATCAAATTGGTCACGCTGGTTTGTGGTGAGCACATGATCACAGCGAACGCGACGGGTTGTTCTTCCATTTATGGTGGCACGTTCCCAACCGTTCCTTACTGTACCAATAAAGAGGGTCGTGGCCCAGCATGGGCGAACTCGCTCTTCGAAGATAATGCAGAATACGGTATGGGCTTCCGTTTAGCGGTAGACAATAACCGTGCGCTACTGCGCCAGAATGTTGCTACTCTGCTCGAGCTTGGTGCAACGGCTGATTTGACGGCTGCGCTGAATAAAGCGGTTGAAATCTGCGTCGATAACGAGCTGGGTGAAGAAGCACTCGCCGCACAGAATGCGGTTAAGATTCTGCTCACAACCGCACTGGCTGAAGCATCTGCTGAAGTGGCTCCGGTTGTTCGTAAAGTTATCGAGTTACAGGATTACTTCATCGACAAAGCGGTTTGGATCTTCGGAGGCGACGGTTGGGCCTATGATATCGGTTACGGCGGGCTTGATCACGTTGTTGCTTCGGGGAAAAACGTTAACATCCTCGTTGTTGATACGGAAGTATACTCCAACACCGGTGGTCAGGCTTCCAAGTCTACGCCGATCGGTGCGGTGGCCAAATTTGCCACAGACGGTATGCGTTCCGGTAAGAAGAACCTCGGCTTCATGTGTATGAGTTATGGAATGGTCTATGTTGCGCAAATCTCGATGGGAGCCAACCGCGCGCAAACGCAGAAGGCGATTCAGGAAGCTGTGGCGTACAACGGTCCTTCACTCATCATCGCCTATGCTCCGTGTATTGCACACGGCATCGACATGATGAAGACGCAGACCATTGCCAAGAATGCTGTGGAATGTGGCTACTGGCCGCTCTATCGCTATAACCCATCGCTGGAAGAAGGGGCCAAGTTCTCGTGGGATGCCCGCGAGCCGAAAGGTGACTTTCAAGCCTTTATCCGCAATGAGCGCCGTTATACGGCATTGCTGAAAACGGCTCCTGATGAGGCGGAAGGGCTCTTCGCGCTTGCGGAAGAAGATGCGAAAAAGCGTTGGAAATTCATGCAGAAGCTCGGCGAAATCATGTAGTAGCCTTACCGCTTAAAAAAAAGCCCGTCGTTTGACGGGCTTTTTTTATGCGCAGTGATTTACGAGTACTAAGTAACCTTAAATTTAATGATACCGCAGCGAGGGTGGAAATATTCTGTCTATCGATTAGGATTTTATCCCTCCTGCTTCCCCTAAACTCCAAAGCTCATCGCAGAAGATAAAAAGGCCTCTTCCGCAGAATCGGTGGGTAGTATGCTGCCCTTTTATGCCCCTAACCCCTGAAAACAGGAGATTTTCCTTTAAAATAGACCCTTTC
>JADGFE010000203.1 GCA_016744085.1 Kiritimatiellales bacterium
CTCCGGGAGGCGCAACTGCCGAACAACCGGCTCCCTAGGGAGCCTAAACCATGAGAGATACAGAACTAAAAAGTGACAACTTTAAACCAGGACGTGACATTCGGGTCAGTCCCTTTAGCCTGACCCCTTCGCCTTTTCTCGGGGAGCTGGATTCGTTGTCAATGTTGAATGTTGAGACCTGACCCCGTGCCTTATGTTGAATGTTGAGACCTGACCCCGTGCCTTTGCCGTGCCTTCAAAATGCCCTGTATCAATTGCTTCATGCGCCAAGCCTTGAGGCCGGGGTAGTCGACACCGTCATGGGAGGAGGCGACACCGATACCAATGCGGCCATTTGCGGGGCGCTGTTAAGCGCTGTGTGCGGTCGGGACGCCATTCCCGCCCAATGGCTTGACTCCCTGCAAAACTGCCGCCCAGAGGCCGAAAATCCAAACGTCCGGCATCCTCGCCCGGAATGTTTCTGGCCCGTGGATGCGCTTGAATTGGCTGCAGAATTGGTTGAAATAGGAAATCCAGTTAACTTTCTTTCAGAAAATATCTGACAAAACCTTATAAGCATTCATAATACACGGATTTTACAGTATGGGTTTAGCTGGGGAAGAAGTTTTTCCAGCCAAACCTGAACAGCAATGAATTTGACAGTGAAAACTATGTAGATAAGAGATCACGCTAACATTTGAATATTGATTTTGCGTTTTACGCAATTTGTTTCACCTGAAAATCGCCAGTTTTACGTGACGAAACAAATGCTCGGAACGCGCCCTCTCGGGCGCGGCTTCGGCATGTTTCGTCACAGGCGTCTGGCGATGCCGCAGGTGAGGCGTGTTCGAAGTTCGCGCCTCCTTTCATTTCATGAGCAAATGTTTGTCGGGAGTTTTGAAATCACAGGGGAAGTTGTATGAAAAAGAGTTTAATAGGTGTCGCCGGAATATCCTTATTAGGAGCCTTGGCGTTCGGGGCAGTAAAAACCTACGTGGTCGATTCCAAAACAGTTTCTTCTGCCAAAGAGTTGTTGGCAATATTCTTTGAGGCCCGGGAATCATTGCCACCGTTACCTTCTCCGGTCAGTTATCAAGAGGTGATGAACCAGTTGGCGGATGGTCGGATGGATTTTGTTGCCCACTCAACCTGGGCGTATCCTCACGACGCAGGCACTTATTATTTGTCCGATAAATCAAAGCTGGCTCGAGAACTGATCCTTCCGATGCGCTTAATTGCCTACGAAGACCTTTTGAGCGGAACAGTGGTCTTGGCGGCTACATCGGAAGGAACGAAGGGCGTTCAAACGCTGGCCATGGTGAAAGCGCCAGAATTTTCCGCGTATGATGAAAAAACGTCTATTGAAAGCTACTTAATGCGGGAACTCGGGCCTCGCCGGATGATCTGGACGGCTACCCTTAAGTCGGAATCGGATGCATGGGTAGATATGTTAAAAGCTGAAGAGGCCGTCACGTTGTCTGTCGCTCCCATGATGATGGCGATGTCCGCGCCGGAAGCGATTACAGAGGTTCAACTCGGAATTGAGAACCTCACAAATGGCACGGTTGAAATTCAGGTTCTATGGCCTGCCGGATTCTCTGATACCCTCGAAATCTATTCGGCAACCGATTTGGTTGCGGCAAATTGGGAATTTGCCCACACAAACATTTCCACTGCCAGCTTTACCGAGCATTTTTGGAACGACACACGAACAAACAGCGCGACACGCTTCTACGTGGCAGGGAATGCCGATTATGATGAAGACGGCGATGGCCTCGCTTCAGCCCGAGAAAAATTCATTTATAAAACCATGGCTAATCTTTTTGATACGGATGGCGATGGCCTCGGGGATGGATTCGAATTTGGACTCGGCTTTAATCCATTAGTTGCATCTTCCGCCGAAACGTTGGGTGATGCAGATAATGATGGCTATTCCAATCTGGAAGAACAGGAAAAGGGAACTGATCCAACTCAATCGAATCCCTCCGGCGATACTGGAGCGGTGGCGACTATCCGCTATTATTATTATGATGAGGATGATCGCATGACCGATTTCTACTGCGGTTCTGAGGTGGCGCAAAAAACCATTCTCACCGCAGCACACAATATTTCCGAAGAAGTTTTAGCCAAGTAATCGATTTGAGGAAGGTTTCATGAAAAACAGAATCATTATATTTACGATAATTTGTTGTATCAGCACTGTTTCAAATGCGGCGTGGAAAGAAGCGGTCGGTCAATCAGAAACTCCTTATCAAGGACAAATGAACGATCTATCGACTTTTGGAGCGGCTCAGAGCCCGTCTGCTCCTGTCGTTGGATCCATGTCCGCTTTCCAATCAAATATGGCGAGTTCGCAAATTCCGAGGAGCGAAACAGAAATTACGCCTGAGATTGAGGCGATGGCACGTGCCTTGAAACATAATGTTGTCGATATATTTCTATATGTGCGCAATGAGATTGACTATGTCCCAACCTATGGTTTGTACAATGGTGCAACGGGTTGTCTTCTGGCTGGACGCGGGAACGACTGGGATCAATCAGCGTTGCTGATAGCCTTGTTGCGCGCGTCGGGGTTTACAGCTCGTTTCTCCAGTGCCTATATTTATTATCCCGAAGCGGCCTTGCAGGAATGGCTAAATCTCGATGATCCCTATAAAGTGGCGTCTGCCCTGACCAAAGGAGGTCATCAAGTCTACAGTGGCGGCACAGGGCTGCAGGTTATTCGTCGCGTGTGGGTTGAGTTTCTTGATGAAGGGTCGTGGGTTCCTTTGGATCCATCTTTCAAAGAATACGACCCTATAGAAGGCATCGATCTTCAAAACACCATGGGGTATCAAGCAAGTTCGCTTTTATCTCAGGCCACCTCTGGAGCTACGGTTAATAGTGACTATGTGGAGCAACTGAATGAACCCCAGATTCGCACCCAACTTACTACATACGCAACAAATCTAGTAAATACAATCCGGCAAGAGCACTCCGGTGATGAAATAGAAGAGATAATTGGCGGATTCCGGCTTGCGGAAGGCACTTTTATTACGGGGCTACCTGAAATAGCCGGGTGGGACAGTAATTCCTATCAGGTATTCACCCAAATTCCAGCGACGGATCATCTTACTCTCCGTATAGAGCATTCCGGCATAGATGAAACTCTGAAGGGTTACGAAATCGCAGGGAAACGGATCACTATATTTTATGACCAAAACGACGGGTATAAACCCCAGTTACGGGTGGACGGCAATATGGTGGCCAGCGGGACGGGAGCATCTCAAGGTAGTACGAACGCCTGCACCGTTTCGATTGAGCAACCAGACTCTGGCAGTCACACTACGGTAGCGCATTCGTTCAACTTTATCTTCGGAGGGAAATATCTAGTCGCGCACGATTTTGAAAGCAGCTCGAAGAAAATTACCCAGAATCATAATAAGGCCTTGCAGCAAGCCCGCTTTGACAATGCCTCGGATGAGAGCGAGGAGATTGTTGGCGGTGGAATGCAGATCACAATGGATGCCGGGCAGGAGGCTTGGCGGTTGAGCTATGCGCTTCTCGCGGAGTTGGCCGACGTGCGGTTTAATCTGAATTATTTTGTGGGCGTACTTGGATTGACGGATCAGGGCTACTACGTCGACCTCCCTTTGATTCAGCTTGCTAATACACCGAGAAACAGTGCCGCAGAGGATAATGCCTTTTTTGAGACCGCGATGTATCTCATTAGTGGACTGGAACACGGTGTGCTAGAACAAAGCCAAGGAGCCGAACGGGTCTGCGCGTCAACCATCAAATTGCTGCAGATTAGCAACAGTGGAGGCGAACGCACCTATTTGGCAGACAGCTCAAATTGGAATAGCATCCGAAATAGTCTTACCAACTATCCGTCGTCCTACCTCTTAAATTTTGACACCGCTGTGGCCGCAGGACGTTCATTGTTGCTTCCTCGGGATGCGGATATCGGCCTGCTTGATTGGACGGGAGTTGGGTATGTTGACATGGGAGATCACGATATAATCATGGCCATCGAGGGAGGCTATAACGGGGGCTATGGCGCAAATACCAGTTGGGAGTTTTCCGGGGAGACCAGTCAGGATAATGTTGGAATAGTTCAAGTGCCGTTTCCTGACTTGAACCGAAACATCACCACCTCCCTGGATCCCATCGACTTGCATACGGGTGACTTTTTATATGATCACACTGACCTTACGTTGGGCAATATGGCTTTCTCTCGCCATTATAACAGCGGCCAGTATGGACGGAAGGGGCCGTTAGGTTGTGGTTGGACCCATGGTTATGACATTTCGGTTCAGCGGGTTAGTCATTCAGCCCCCGCATTGGGTGCCCGTCGTGCGGAAG
>JADGFE010000204.1 GCA_016744085.1 Kiritimatiellales bacterium
GGCTGACAGATCTAACCGAGGGCTGGTACTTGGCTAATCAATTATGAGACTTGTGGGTAATAGAAAGGTGGTGTGGGGAGAGGGAGCTTACCCGATTTTCGCGATGGATACGATACGAAAGCATTCGGGCGGAAAACCTATGCCAGCCGTCCGCTGGGTGAAGTGCATGGTCCGTTTCGGGCAAAGGGCGATGCGATTGTGCTGGAAATCTCCTCTTTCGGGCAGGGCAGGCGTTCCGCCTGTTATCGGGAAAAGGAAGAGTTTTAGTTGGAATAGAATGGATAAGAAAAACGGGGTTGTTTAGATTGATCCCCTTTGTTGGAGAAAAAAATGAGTGTACCTAAATATGTGATTCCGGAGATGATTAATCTCCCTGACCGTCAGTGGCCGTCGAAAAGTATTACCCAGGCGCCGCAGTGGTGTTCCGTTGATCTGCGCGATGGGAATCAGGCTTTGCCTGATCCGATGGATCCGGATCAAAAACTGGAGTATTTCAAGATGCTCTGTGCTATCGGCTTTAAACATATCGAAATCGGATTTCCGTCAGCCAGTCATGATGAATTTAATTTCTTCCGTAAGCTCATCGAAGAGGATCTCATTCCGGATGATGTATTCATTATGGGGCTCACGCAGTCGCGTCCGCATTTGATCGAACGCACGCTCGAAGCCTTTAAGGGCTGCAAGCGCGGCATTGTGCACGCCTACATTGCGCCTTCCGATCTCCACATGCGCCAGGTGTTCGGAATGGAACGCCCGCAGCTCATCGAAACCGCGGTTGCATCTACAAAGCAGATTCGTGATTTGGCTGATGCCATGCCGGAGTCGGATATACGCTATGAATTCTCGCCGGAAGAGTTCACCGATACCGATATAGACTTTTCCATCGAACTTTGTGAAGCGGTATTCGCGGCATGGGGAAAAGCATCGCCAGAAAAGCCGTTGATCATGAATCTCCCGGCCACGGTGGAGCGTCGTCCGCCGAATCACTATGCGGACATGATTGAATATTTCTGCCGTACCTTTTCGAAGCGCGATTGCATCACGGTGTCGCTTCATTCGCATAATGATCAGGGCATGGCCGTGGCTGCCACCGAGCTTGCACTCATGGCTGGAGCCGACCGTGTGGAAGGTACGCTTTTTGGTCACGGCGAGCGAACGGGCAATGTCGATTTGGTTACGTGCGTTAGCAACCTCTACTCGCGCGGTATTGAAACGGGCATTGATTTTTCAGATCTCGGTCACATTGCTGAAACCGTTGAACGGTTGACTGGCATGCCGGTTTATTATCGCCAGCCGTATGCGGGAAGTTATGCCTTTACGGCATTCTCAGGCTCACATCAGGATGCGATTAATAAAGGGGTACACAAGCTTGCCGAAGCGCCGGATCGTTTCGGGATGGGGTGGAAGGTGCCGTATCTTCATATTGATCCGGCTGATGTCGGTCGTAAATTTGAGCGGCTCATCCGCATTAACTCGCAGTCCGGTAAGGGCGGAATTGCATGGGTGCTCGAGCAGGACTTCGGTATTACGGTTCCAAAAGCCATGCAGCCGGAGCTTAGCAAATATGTGCAGAGCTACAGTGAAAAAGTCGGGCGCGAAATCAGTGCAGATGAAGTGTATTCGGTTTTTCAGAATGAGTTTGTTGCGCCGGATGGCCCGTACGAACTTATTGGTTATTGGCCGCGCCCGGATGATAAAGATCCGACCTTTATTCATGGTGAAGTGAAGGTAACGGTGAATGGTGAAGAGAAGTCGGTTGAGGCCGATGGCAATGGGCCGATCTCCGCTTTTGTGAATGCCATGCGAAGCGTGGTTGATTTTGACTTCAAGATCCATGACTACGATGAGGAAGCCATTGGCGAAGGCGCCGATGCGAAAGCCATGGCGTATGTGCCGTTGGAAGTGGAAGGTGCCGCCGCCATCTATGGCGTCGGCTCTGATTCGAATATCAACCAGGCGGCCGTGAAGGCGATCATTGCTGGTTTGAATAGAATCGCGAAGCGATAATCGACCTCGGTTCTGTTGATCGAGGACGAAGGACGAGAAGAATCGAGAACGAGGACGATTAAAAGGAACGAACTATGAATCTGAGTGGACATACAAAACCGTTTGCCGTGTTGGGGCATCCGATTGGGCATACTCTTTCGCCCGTAATGCACAACGCATCGATGGAAGAACTGAAGTTTGATGGAATCTACCTCGCGCTGGATGTGCATCCGGATCGTCTAATGGAAGTGCTGCCTTCGATGGAACTGATGGGCTTTGCCGGCGTAAACCTGACGGTTCCGCACAAAGAAATCGCTTTTCGTGGGCTGGATAAGCTGGATGCCAGCGCAAAGTTGTTTGGAGCGACCAATACCATTGAGTTCACCGAAGAGGGCATGGTGGGGCATAATACCGATGGCTATGGATTCCTGAAGGCGCTTGAGGAAGCATTTGGTAAATCGGTTGAAGGCGATTCCATCTTTGTGCTGGGATGCGGCGGTGCTGGACGGGCCACTGCATTGCAGGCGGCAACGGAAGGTGCGAAGTCGCTGGTGCTGGCAGATATTGATGCCGAGCGCGTTCAGAAACTGGAAGACGAAGTGAAGTCGATTGCTCCGAACGTTGAAATTTTCCAGGCATTGGAAAAAGAAAAGCAGATTGAACTGTGTCGCGGATGCGATCTGGTTGTACAGGCTTCGCCGGTCGGTATGAAAGAGGACGATCCATCCTTGCTACCGTCGGAAGCTTTCAGAGAGGGGCAACGCGCTTTTGATCTGATTTATATGTATCCGGAAACCGCATTCCTGACTATGGCCC
The DNA here is from genome assembly GCA_016744085.1 of Kiritimatiellales bacterium. GTDB lineage: Bacteria > Verrucomicrobiota > Kiritimatiellia > Kiritimatiellales > Pontiellaceae > Pontiella. The sequence goes on from JADGFE010000204.1 coordinate 2,803, forward strand.
GCGAAGCTGGCGCGGAAATTGCAAATGGTCTGGGTATGCTTCTGCATCAGGGTGCCCGCGCCTTTGAAATTTGGACTGGCACAGAGCCGGATGTTTCAGCAATGCGGAAAGCTTTGGAAAATGCGGTTTATGGAACGTAGTATGTACTGCGTATTTCGTATTGCTTGACAGGAATTATGATCCGGCATGGCCGCAATACGCATTAGGGAATGAGGAACGAATGACATTTATAGATTGGTACTTCACGGTTGTGGTATTCATGTTCGGGGCCTGCTGGGGCAGTTTCCTGAATGTATGTATCTATCGTATTCCTGCAGAACTTTCGGTGGTCAAGCCGCGGTCGCGTTGTCCGAAGTGTATGATCGATCTGGCCTGGAAAGATAATATCCCCATCTTTGGTTGGATCTTTCTCCGGGGAAAATGCCGCTACTGCAAGGTGCCGATCTCGGCCCGATACCCTTCAATTGAATTGCTGACCGCCATTCTGTTTGCGCTGATATGGCTTTGCTACCCCTACAATATTTTGATTGTTCCCTATGGCTTGCTTGTATTTGGGCTGATTCTGGGAAGCATGGTCGATTTTGATGAAATGTGGTTGCCGGATCGCGTCACGATTGGTGGCATGATTATTGGCCCAATTTGCAGTTTTCTGATTCCTGCCATGCATGGATCGGAAACCCATCTGGGTGGTCTGGTTTATTCCTTGATTGGATTGGCGGTTGGTTTTGGATCGCTGTGGTCTGTTTCAATCATTGGTAAATTGATTTTGAAAAAAGACGCCATGGGTTTTGGCGACGTTAAGTTGATGGGGGCGCTGGGTGCATTCCTTGGCTGGGAATCGATTATCTTTATTGTTTTTGTTTCATCACTGCTTGGAACCATCGTTGGGGTAAGCTTTATTGCGCTCGGTAATAAGGAGTGGCAGAGCAAGATTCCATTCGGACCCTACATTGCGCTGGCGGCTATTATCTGGATGCTGGGTGGCTCTGGCTTATGGGAACTCTATATTGAGTGGATGCAGGGCGCTTCGTACTAACGTAATACATTGTATTCGGGCTTACACAAAAAAAAGCTCCTCGGTTGAGGGAGCTTTTTGCATTTTCCAGTTATGGAAAATTAGGCTTAGCGAGTGCGACGGCTGTTAGCCAAACGCTTTTTCTTTTCGCTGGGCTTTTCGTAGCAACGCTTCGCGCGCATGGTTTTCAAAACACCTTCTTTATCTAGTGCTTTTTTCAGCCGGCGGAGAGCGCGATCAACGCTTTCGCCGCGGCGTACTTTTACTTCGCAAGTTTCTTGTGCCATATCTAATTTCACCTCCCCAAATCATTCGGGGTCAAAAACAAGTGCGAGAAGGTAGGGGAGAGGCAGGTTGAAGTCAATGTGATTGTGGGGACTTTTTTTTCTGGGTAGACTGTAAATTCAGAACACCTGACCCGCTCCCCTGAAAAGACCGCTATCATTGGCCGTTGCGGAATTTGCCCGGTTCGCCTAAAAATGATACCGAATTCTATCGTTG